>CAKUND010000210.1 GCA_934668295.1 uncultured Oscillospiraceae bacterium | reverse complement strand
GCGTTCTTGACGGCGTCTGCAAACAGCGCGCGGGTCTTTTCGCCGATGTCCAGACCTTCCTTGTCAGCCGGGATGGCGGTCACGTCGACGGTTTCGACCTCGACAGGTGCGTCGATGGGGTTCGGGAAGTCGGAGGCGACGACGGTATCGATCGGGAGCAGGAGCTTCACGCCCTTCTCCTCGGCCTTCTTCATCATGTCTCTGCAGTAGTCGACCTTTTCCGCATCGAACAGGCTCTTGCCGATGCCGTAGCCCTTCGCGGCAACAAACGTATAGGCCATGCCGCCGCCGATGATGAGCGTGTCGACCTTCTCAAGAAGGTTGTTGATGACGTTCAGCTTGTCGGAGACCTTCGCGCCGCCGAGAATGGCGACGAACGGACGCTCGGGATCGGCCAGAGCCTTGCCCATGATGGAAACTTCCTTCTGCACCAGATAGCCGCAGACAGCAGGCAGGTAATCTGCAACGCCGGCCGTGGAGGCATGCGCGCGATGCGCGGTGCCGAACGCGTCGTTCACAAAAATGTCAGCCATGGAGGCAAGCTTTTTGGAGAGCTCGGGGTCGTTCTTCGTCTCGCCCTTTTCAAAGCGGGTGTTCTCGAGCAGCATGACCTCGCCGTCCTGCAGAGAAGCGGCCAGAGACTGTGCGCTTTCGCCCACAACGTCCTTTGCCATCTTGACCGGCTGGCCCAGAAGCTCAGACAGACGATCAGCCACGACCTGCAGGCTCAGCTCAGGCTTGACCTCGCCCTTGGGCTTGCCCATGTGGGAGCAGAGGATGACGCGCGCGCCATGCTTCACAAGATACTGGATGGTCGGCAGCGCGGCGACGATGCGCTTGTCGCTCGTGATCTTGCCGTCCTTGGTGGGGACGTTAAAGTCGCAGCGGCAGAGCACGCGCTTGCCGGCGACGTCGATATCTTCAACGGACTTTTTGTTGTAGTTCATAAAAGTTCCTCCTTATTTTGATCGCGGGTGCAGCCCGCTTTGTTCACAGGTTCCAGTCTGCCATCTTTCCTTCGACCTTCAGATGCGGGAACTCCTGCTGCCGCAGCGCCTCGAATACGCCGATGGCAGCGGAATTGCTGAGGTTGAGACTCCGCGCCTCCGCGCGGATGGGAATGCGGACGCAGCTGTCATAATGCGCAGCCAGAAATTCCTCCGGCAGCCCCTTCGTTTCCTTTCCGAAGAACAGATACGTCCCGTCGGGGTAATCGGCCTCGTCATACCGGCGCGGGGCCTTGGTCGAGAACAGGCGCATGCAGGCAGGATGGTTTCTTGCGAAGAAATCCTCCAGATCCTCATACACGCGCACATCGACCAGATGCCAGTAATCAAGCCCGGCGCGCTTCACGGCCTTGTCCGAAATGTCAAAGCCCAGCGGCTTCACCAAATGCAGGACGCTGCCCGTCGCGGCGCAGGTGCGCGCGATATTTCCGGTGTTGGCCGGAATTTCAGGTTCTACCAGTACAACATGCAGCATACGAAAAACTCCCTGCCCGCCG
>CAKUND010000209.1 GCA_934668295.1 uncultured Oscillospiraceae bacterium | reverse complement strand
GATATCCAGACCGTATTCGTGCTTTACGGCGATATCTGCAATATCTCTGAGATCGTCCGGCAGATCAAGGACGCCGGGAAGATCGCCATCGTGCACGCCGATCTGGTCGGCGGTCTGGCCGCGAAGGAGATCTCCGTTGATTTTCTCCGCCGCAGCACGCAGGCGGACGGCGTGATCTCCACGCGCGCAAACATGATCCAGCGGGCAAAGGAGCTGAATATGATCGCGATCCTGCGGGTCTTTCTGATCGACTCCATGGCGCTCGATTCGGCGCTGAGCGCGAAAAATCTCAAGCCGGACGCCATCGATATCCTGCCCGGCCTGATGCCGTCGATGCTGCGCAAGGTGCGGCAGCTGACGGGACTGCCGATCCTGACGGGCGGGCTCATCACGGAAAAGAAAGAGGTCATGCAGGCGCTTGAGGCGGGCGCGCTCGCCATTTCCAGCACGGCTCCCGCCGTCTGGCAGATGTGAGGAGGCTTGCGGCATGTGCACCGATACGAAGGGCAGGATCGCCGAGGCGGTCGAGCAAATGATGCAGACAAGACCGGTCTGCAAGATCACGGTACAGAGCGTGATGGAGCAGACGCAGATGAAGCGGCAGAGCTTCTATTATCACTATCAGGATATCTACAGTGTGCTGGAGTGGATCGTGGAGACAGAGCTGTGTGCGCCGCTTCAATTCGACGACGCGCAGGCCCCCGGAGAATGGTGTCTGCGGGCGCTGACGCTGCTGCGGGAAAAGCAGGCGCTGCTGCGCAAGATCTCGCAGGCGCTCGGTCAGGAGACGATGTACCGGCTCACAGCCAGGCTCATCCGTCCGCAGCTTGCCCGGCTCCTGCCAGATCCGGAACCGGCGGACAGCGCAACGCACTCACTTGCGCTGGACATGCTCTGTCATGCCGCATTCTGCACCGTTGACAGTCTCGTCACGCGGCGGACGCCGCTCAACGCGGAGGCCTGCATGCAGAAGCTTCAGGCGCTGTTTCTGACCGTGCGCCGGATCTGACGCACAGCTTAAATTTTTGAAACCCTTCTATTCTCTGGTTTTGTGCATAGAATGTTATGTGCATATCCGCTATAAATCAATCGATATAAAATTATTTTTTGTTGGTTTTGACATTTTATCAAGCTTGTCTAATGACGGCGCAGGATTCTTCCTGTATACTGATAGCTGAAGATACCACCATAGAGTGATCCATTTTAAATCTGCAAGAAAGATAAGGAGGACGTATTCATGGCAAAATACATCATGGCCCTGGACGCTGGCACGACTTCCAATCGCTGCATTCTTTTCAATGAGAGCGGCGAAATGTGCAGCGTCTCGCAGCGCGAATTCCCCCAATACTTTCCGAAGCCCGGCTGGGTTGAGCACGACGCAAATGAGATCTGGGCTACGCAGCTTGGCGTAGCCGTCGAAGCCATGCAGAAGATCGGCGCGACTGCCGCCGACATCGCTGCCATCGGCATCACCAACCAGCGCGAGACCGCCATCGTCTGGGATAAGGTCACAGGCGAGCCCATCCACCACGC
>CAKUND010000208.1 GCA_934668295.1 uncultured Oscillospiraceae bacterium | reverse complement strand
GCCAGCACCGGCACGAGCGCCGCGCCGACGTGCCCGCCGCCGAAGATATACGCGTAGCCCGCCCGCGTGAGCGGTTCGACGTAACAGCGCGGCTCGCCCTTTTTCGTGACCGCGTCCGCGCAAAGCATGGGGCGCAGTTCGTCCAGCGTAATACAGTCCGTGAAGCGCAGACCGTGCGCATCGTCATAGGTTCCCATCGCGCTGACACAGCCTTCGTCCATGCGGTAGACGAGCCAGCTGTTCTGATTGCCGTTCAGCAGCTCCAGAATGCCGCGCAGCAGCGCGGTATCCGCCTCAGCCTGCGGGTCAAAGTACTGAAAGAAGACCGTCACGTTGCCGCCGCAGATCATGCCGATGTCCGCGACCTCGTTGGGGGCCAGGCAGTAACCATGCACGAGGGACTGCTTCGTTTTCAGCACCTTCATCGCCAGCTTCCCGGATTCCAGCTCGACCGCGCCGCCGCCGACGGTGCCCTCCGTATGGCCGTCGGCAAAGACGGCCATTTTTGCGCCCGCGCCGCGCGGCGTGGAGCCGGATGAGGCAAGAATGCTGCACAGCACGACGCCCTCGCCCCGCGCGAGCGCCTGCAGCATGGATGTGAAAAGCGCTTTCATACAAGATCCTCCATTCTGATCGTCAGGATGCCAAGCCGCTTGATCTGCGGCAGATAATACGGGTATTGCATGTCGTCCGTCCGCCGCAGGCGCGGCAGGACAGCCTCGGGCGTGATGGCACCGGGATCCTCGTCCCGGCTGTAAATGCGGAAAAACCGGGCAGCGTCGTCCAGCGATGCAAACGGCTGTCCGTGCTCCAGCTCCCGCGCGTCAAATTCGAACGGCACGCCCAGTTTGCGGAGCGCTTCGCAGGCCGCGGGAGCCGTCTCACCGCGAATGGGCTGCTCTGTCAGGGAAAACCGGTGTAAATCGTAGTTCTTTTTGATGATAATCAGCGTTTTTGCGCACTGACGGCGCGCGACGGGAAGGATCTCCGCAAGACTGCCGAAAAAGCAGCAGACCATCGCGTCATACTGCGTTTTGTCCTCCGACGTCAGTAAATCGCAGTGCAGCGGCGTGATATTCGTGAGCTGCCGCGCGCGGATGATCTGCCGCAGCACATCCAGCGCCTCGCCGGACACATCCGCGGCAGTGATCGCGTCAAAATACGGGCTCAGCGCGGCCGATAAGGCCCCCAGCCCGCAGCCCGCGTCGCAGAGCGTGCGGCAGCCGGAGAGCTTGGGCGCGAGAATGGCGGCGAGCTGCGTGTGATACTCGCTTTTTTCATTCGCCGCCTGCATGAACCGGATCATGTCCGGCGTCCAGACAAACATTTATGGTTCCTCCTGTGCGTAGGGGGTGCAGACAGAAAAGACGCGGCTGCCGGCCTGCACCTGCGTGACGGCGACCGGAACGCCGTAGAGCGATTGCAGAAGCTCCGGCGTCAGCACCTGCCCAGGCTTCCCGAAGGCCAGCACCTGCCCGTCCTTCAGCGCCAGCACCTTCGTCGCGTACCGGAACGCCTGATTCGGCTCGTGCGTGGAAAAAATAACGCTGTAGCCGCCCGCCGACAGCGCTTCAATGCGCTGCATGACGCG
>CAKUND010000207.1 GCA_934668295.1 uncultured Oscillospiraceae bacterium | reverse complement strand
CCCGTTCTGATCCTCGTGCTTCTGCTCTGCGCCGCGGCAGTCGGCTGCACCATGACCGGCGCGAAGGATGCCGCGCCCGCACAGCAGACGCCGCAAACATCGGAAAAAACCGAGGACACGCCTGATGAGCCGGAAGCAACGGCAGATACACGTGAGAAACCGAGAGCAGCGGCGGAAGTCACCACCACGCAGGACACGGACCCCGCCGCGGACGCGGCATGGTTCGCCGCGCGCGAGCCGGTGGAGCAGTGGCCGGAATTCACCGTGAACGGCACGTCGATCTATGATCTGACGCTGGACGAACTCACGCCCGCCTTCGGTAAGCCCACGCGTATTTATCACTGGATGGACATCGGGACGGAATACTATGACGTTGTGCAGTTCCCGGACGCCTCACAGATTGCGGGCTGGATAGATGAAGACGGCACAATTCACCATCCGGACGGCTCACAGGCCGCGGGCTGGGTCGGCGAGGATGGGGAGCTTCATCACCTGAATGCCGCGTATTTGCGCCTGGAAAGCGGAACCGAGGTGTGCGGCATCCGCTACAGTTGGAATTACTTTGCGGCGGCGAACATCTTCCCACGCGATGCCGAGCCGGTGCTGGAGCAAATTGACGAACATACCACGCGGCTGAGGCTCGGCGGCGAGATCACCTACATGGGCAAATACAGCTACATCGAGTACATGGACGGCGTTCCCACGATGCTTGTCGTGTGCGACGAGACAGTCATGACGTTCTATATTGAAAACGGCGCGATCGCCGCCGTCAGCTGGATGGCGCCGGAGGAGTCCATGCGGCTGCCCATCACGGAGCAGGAGGCGCAGCAGCGTATGACGATCGACCCGAGCCTTCTGACGGATGAGAACCTCCACAGCATTCTGATCGGCCCGGAGGTCGCGCTTGTGAACAATGGATTCACGTTCGATTCGCCCGCCGATCTGTCGTCCGAGCAGCTGTTTCTGCTGTTTCTGTACTGGTCGTCCGATTACACATACACGCGCGATAATTACAAGCAGGCCGACGGGAAGTATCACTTCACGGAGAGCTTTGTGAACAGCGTTTTGCGGTATCATTTCCGCGACGGCAGCTTCACGTTTGATATTACGCAGTGCGGCTGCTACGACGCATCGGACGGCACGGCAGTCATTGAGAACGTGTCTGGCTTCGGCGGCGGCCCGGATCTGCGCATCGCAGACGTGCAGGTGCTGGGGGGCAGCACCGTACAGGTCACGGCGGATTTTTATAACGCCGACCCGTTTTTGGATGGCAGCGGCGGCGAACTGCGCTACGCGCGCAAGGTCTACACGCTGGACTTCTACTACGGCGGCGCGCTGTTCCAGTCGGCGCAGTTCGCGGCGCTGCCGGAGGACGATCTGCGTGCGGCCTTGCAGCTGCACACCGGCGAAACGACGGACGATCTGGCGCAGCTGTTCTGGACGTACGACAGCCAGAACGGCAATCTGCTGGGCAGTCTGCCGAGCGGCAATTGGACAGTGCTGCCGCTGACCGAAGACGCGTGGGACGGGCTCTCGCTGTTTGTCTACAGGCGCTGGGCACGCAAAAACAACTGGCCGCTGACGATCAGCGAGACGGATTTCGACCATACGCTCGTCCGCTATTTCCCGCTGGGCCGGTAC
>CAKUND010000206.1 GCA_934668295.1 uncultured Oscillospiraceae bacterium | reverse complement strand
GAGACCGCCGAAATGCCGCAGGCGCTGCCTGCAAATGCGGTGTTGGCTCGGCAGATAAGATCTGCCGGACTGTCACAGAGAAAAACTTTGTGAAGCGCTATCGATGGATACGGCAGGGGCGGGGTTCCGTTTTCTGTTCATTCCGTGGGTCGCTTTACAGAAGCGATCCACTTTTTGTTGCTCCTGTAAGGCCTGTCTGGGAAAATAAAACGAAAGGTGTATGAAAACAATGAAAAGAATCCTTGCCCTCGTCCTGGCAGCCATGATGCTGCTGAGCATGGCGGCCTGCGCCGCCTCCACCCCCGCAGCGGATGAAACCGCCGCAGAAACGAATACCGAAGCCGTGACCGGCGTGGAAGACGGCGTGCTGACCGTCGGCATGGAATGTGCCTACGCGCCCTATAACTGGACGCAGATGGATGATTCCAACGGCGCGGTCCCCATTTCTAACGTTCCCGGTGCTTATGCAAACGGCTATGACGTCATGATCGCGCAGAAGATCTGTGAGGCCAACGGCTGGCAGCTCGAGATCGTCTCCTCCGCGTGGGATTCCCTCTGCCCGGCTGTGCAGTCCGGCACGATGGACGCGAACATCGCCGGTCAGTCCATGACCGCCGACCGCATGCAGGAGGTCGACATGGCGGGCCCGTACTACTACGCGACCATCGTCTGCGTCACCACCAAGGACAGCCCCTATGCTTCCGCCACGTCCATTGCCGACCTCGCCGGCGGCAAGTGCACTGCGCAGTCCGGCACGATCTGGTATGATTCCTGCCTGCCGCAGATCGAAAACGCTGAGCTTCTGGCGCCCGCCGAGACGGCTCCGGCCATGATCATGCAGCTGCAGACCGGCGCGGTCGACTTCATCTGCACCGATATGCCCACCGCAATGGGCGCTGCCGCGCAGGACGATAACCTCGTCATTCTGAATTTCTCCGGCACCGACGGTGATTTCCAGTTTGCCTCCGAAGCCGAGCGCGCTGAAAATGTCAACATCGGCATCTCCGTCCGCAAGGGCAACACCGTCCTGAAGGACGCCATCGACAGCGTGCTGTCCACCATGACAGAGGACGACTTCAACCAGCTCATGGACGAAGCCATCCGCATCCAGCCGGAAGTTTAATTGTTTGCCCGCGCCTCCGGCGCGGGCAAATCAGAAATTGAAAGGAGACCATCCCCGTGGATAAGCTCGCCAAGCTCATGCAGGATATCGGGATTTTGTGGGACAAATACCACACGATGTACCTGAACGGCATGCTCAACACGCTCGGCCTTGCGCTGGCCGCGACCGCGATCGGCTGTATCATCGGCCTGCTCTGCGGCATTCTCAATACCATTCCATGCGCAAAAAACGACCCGCTGCCCAAGCGTATCCTTCTGAAAATTCTCCGCGTCATCATCCGCATCTATGTCGAGGTCTTCCGCGGCACGCCGATGATGCTGCAGGCCGTGTTTATTTTCTACGCCCTGCCGTATTTCACCGATAACGCCCTGCGCTTCGACAACATCTGGGCCGCGTCCATCCTGATCGTCTCGATCAACACCGGCGCGTACATGGCCGAATCCGTCCGCGGCGGCATTATTTCCATCGACCCCGGCCAGACCGAGGGCGCGAAGGCCATCGGCATGACGCATTTCCAGACCATGACGAGCGTCATTCT
>CAKUND010000205.1 GCA_934668295.1 uncultured Oscillospiraceae bacterium | reverse complement strand
GAGACGTTCCTCGGCAGGCGTTTTGAGGGCCTGATGGACTTCTTTCAGCTTCCGATGGACAAGCCCATCCGCAGCTTCTCGACCGGGCAGAAAAATCAGTTTGAGGTCATCATGGCTCTGTCTCAGGGCGCGGATTATATCCTGATGGACGAGCCGTTTGCGGGAAACGATATTTTCAACCGCGAGGACTTTTACAAGGTTCTGCTTGGCATTCTGGAGCCGCATGAGACGGTGATCCTGTCCACACACCTGATCGAGGAAGTGACGGGCTTCATCGGGCGGGCCGTTCTGCTGCATAAAGGCAAGATCGTGGGCGACGTGCAGACGGCGGAGCTGGACGAGCAGGGCAAGACGCTGATGGACTATGTGAAGGAGACATACAGCTATCAATCTGACCGCGTTTCCAGAGCGCTGACCGAGCTGACCGGCAAGGAGGACGAGGATGCGTAAAACGCTGGTGATTTTCCTGGCGCTTGTTCTGGTGTGCGGCTGCGGCGCGGCATTGGCCGCACAGGCAGTCGGTGCGCTGCGCGAGGATATTACGTTCCAGGAGCATATATTCTCCGGCAATCCGGCCGCGGCCGATGGGCTGACCGTACAGCTGAACGCCGGTATGCAGCACAAGCTGAATTGGGAGAGCACCGTGCAGTTTTCCGCACAGGATTACCGCGCGGAGACAAGCTTCTGCTTTCTGCCCGCCGGACAGGCGGAGCAGCCGGAGATGAGCTACCGCGGCGTTGAGATCAATTTTTACCACGACGCGGCCACGACCGGCAGCGACGATGTCTTCGGCTTCTCAACGGCGTATCAGTCCCTGCTGGACACACTTTCGCCTGGCGAAAGCGGTTCCATGACGATCCGGTTTGCAGACTATTACGACGAATATCCGTTTGAGTTTTCCATCGATCTTCCGGGCGTCCGGTATGAAACGCTTGCCAATTGGGAGAACGTCTCGGAAGACAGTGAATGGCTGGGCGAGCGCGCACAGGCTGCCTTGGGCCGCTATTTCCGCATTCCGGTTCTGCCGGATGAGTACGTAGAGCTTGGCATTGACAAGAATATGGACGGCAGCGGTTCTGCCCGGAGCATCTCCAGCGTCATGGAGGGCGACCGGTTCTGGATGAACACGGAGTGCGTTGTGACAGACGATGCCTGCTTCTTCTGGTTCAGCAACCGGACAGATCAGGACAAGCTTGTCGATACGAGTCTGATTCCGGGCGGCTATGGCATCTATATGCTCCCCTATGGGCCGCTCAGCCCGGAGGCCGAGGCCAGCGCGTTTTACGGCGGGAACACAAACGAGGTCTATACCGATCAGCTGACCTGCTTCTTCCCGGTCGACCCGGAAACGCGCATTGAGCATTTCGGACTGACGCCGGACAAAACGCGGCTGTTGCTTCATACGATTGAAAATAATATATATTATGTAACCTTAATTGACTGCAAAACAGGAGCGGTTCTGCAAAAGCTGGCGATATCGGACTTTGATCCGAAAGATAATTATGTAAACATAACAGAAACAGCGGATTTCGTCTGCATCCAGCAGACCCAGGGGCGTATCTGCGTGCTGACGCAGGATGCGGATGGACTGTACCAGCTTGCGCTGCTGTCTGAATATTCGCCGGATGCGCTGTATTCACCGGTATACGCGACTGTCCGCGCGATGGCCTTTGACGGAAGCCGGCTTGCCATAGTCAACAACGACGAGAC
>CAKUND010000204.1 GCA_934668295.1 uncultured Oscillospiraceae bacterium | reverse complement strand
AATAGTTTACAATCGGTGAAAGGAGGGTCACGGCATGAAAATACAGGAATCTGCCGAAAATTATCTTGAAACCATTTTGATACTGGGCAAACGTACAGGCGCTGTGCGTTCGATAGACATCGCAAATGAGCTTGATTTTTCAAAGCCGAGTGTAAGCGTGGCTATGAAGAATCTCAGAGAAGGCGGTTATATAGAAACCGATGCCAACGGGTATATAACTCTTCTTGAAAAAGGAAGACGTATCGCCGAAAATATGTACGAGAGACATACGTGTCTTTCGGAATGGCTTGAAACTCTTGGCGTTGACAAAAAAACGGCTGTTGAAGACGCTTGCAGGATAGAACACGTTCTCAGCAAAGAAAGCTTTGAAGCCATAAAGCGCCACGCATCTGAAAATAAATAATACTTGAAAGGATAAAATACAAATATGGAATTAGGTGTAAGCTCATACAGCTATATGAACGCAAAATCAGAGTCCTTTACGATGGATGACGCTATAAAGCACGCAAAGGATACGGGCTTTGACGGCATGGATTTTTTATACGGGGAGCGCAAGGGAAATCTTTCGTGTATTGACTCAATGAAATATTATGCGGATAAATGCGCCGAATACGGATTGAAAACATACTGCTGCGCGGGCGGAATAAATCTTTTGTCGGACGATACCGAACAGCAGATAAAAAACGGCAAGGCGCTTATTGACGCGACGAAGGCACTGGGTGCTCCGACTGCAAGGTGCGATACTCTCGGAGGAAATTTCGGAGCGGTGGGCTTTGGCGGAATAAAGGAAGCCGTAAAACGCATAGCAGAGGGCATAGGCATTGTTGCCGATTACGCCAATGAAAACGGAATAAAGCTTCTTGTTGAAAATCATGGCAGAATAATGCAGGATAGCACTGTTGTTGAAGAACTTATAAATTCCGTAAACAGACCGTATTACGGAGCTCTTGTGGATATAGGCAACTTTATGTGCGCGGACGAAGCCTCCGTAAGCGGCGTGGGCAGAATGGCAAGATACGCGATGCACGCCCATGTAAAAGATTTCCATTTCAAATCGGGCAATGAGATATTCCTTCCTACAACGGGCTGGTTCAAGACGAGAGGCGGAAATTATTTGAGAGGCGCAATTCTCGGTCACGGCACCGTACCGGTGTATCAATGCATAAAAATACTTGCGGAAAGCGGTTATGACGGAGCTCTGACGCTTGAATTCGAGGGCGTTGAGGACGCTTTGTATGCAATAGAAGAATCGTTCAGAGTGATGAAAAAAGCGGTTGAGCTTACCGGAAAGCTGTGATATATGCAGCATATAGATATTGTATGCTTCGGAAAGCTTAAGGAAGCGTTCTGGCGCGACGCTGTTGACGAATACCGCAAGCGCCTTTCGGCGTACTGCAAGCTTGACATAATTGAACTCGGCGAGGCGGCGCTTTCGCTTATGCCGTCCGACAAAGAAATACTTCAGGCGCTCGATACCGAGGCGGATAACGCCATGAAGCATATTCCGGATAAAAACTACGTCATAGCGCTTTGCGTGGAGGGCAGACAAATGTCTTCTTGCGCTCTGGCGGAGAAGCTTGCGGATACGGCTCTTGAAGGCAGAAGCGGAATTACATTTGTGATAGGCTCTTCTTACGGGCTTTCGGACAGAATCAAAAAAAGGGCAGATTATAAGCTGTCGTTCTCGGAATTTACTTTTCCGCACCAGCTTATGCGCGTTATTCTCACAGAACAGCTTTACAG
>CAKUND010000203.1 GCA_934668295.1 uncultured Oscillospiraceae bacterium | reverse complement strand
TTTTATCCGTGTTTAAATGAGAGGAAGCCGTGCATACTATCTGTGCGACTTCTTTTTCATTTTTCCATTCCTCATTGACCCGTTTTCATGCGGGCCGCCGCCGGAGCTTTGCTTCGGCGGTTATTTTTTCGCCGCCTGCACATACTACCAAAAAGTAACCGATGATTCAATCGGCAAGAGTTAGCAGCGAGAGATTTTGCCGCAAATGAAAGTTTGGAAACGCAGGAATACTTTGTGTATTTCAAGTTTTCAAACTGCACAGTTGTGGCAAAAGATCCGCTGATAACCGCAGGCGATTGAATCAGCGGTTACCGAAGCAGAAGGGAGCTGATCGCGATGCGCAGGGGCGCACAGACGCTTGTGTTCGAATCGAAGCCTGTCATTTTATCCCATGCAGCCATCGGCGGCAAAAAAGAGAGCGAGGGGCCGCTGGCAGCGTATTTTGATTTTCTCGGGAAGGACGCGAAGCTGGGGCAGAAGACGTTTGAAAAGGCCGAGAGCAAGCTGCAGGAGCTGGCGCTGGACACGGCCAAGCGGAAGCTCGGCGTGAGCTATGAGGATATTGACGTGCTGTTCGCGGGGGATCTTCTGAACCAGTGCATTTCCTCCTCGTTCGCCGCGCGCGGCACGTCGATCCCGTTTCTGGGGCTCTACGGCGCGTGCTCGACCATGGCGGAATCGCTTCTCATGGCGGCGGCGTTCATCGACGCAGGCTTCGCGGCTACGGCGGCGGCGCTTACGTCGTCGCACTTTGCCTCAGCGGAGCGGCAGTACCGCTTCCCGCTCGGCTACGGCGGCCAGCGCACGCCGACGGCGCAGTGGACCGTGACGGGCTCCGGCTGCTGCATCGTGGGAAAAAGCGGGCACGGGCCGCGCATCGAGGCCGCGACCATCGGAAAAATTCAGGATTACGGCATTAAGGACGCCAACAACATGGGCGCAGCCATGGCGCCCGCCGCCATCGACACGCTGCAGGCGCACTTCCGTGATCTGCGGCGGGTGCCGTCGGATTATGACCTGATCGTGACGGGCGATCTCGGCATGCTCGGCAGGACGATCGTGCTCGACCAGTTCCGGCGCATCGGCGTGGATCTCTCCCCGGTTTACAACGACTGCGGACTGCTCATCTTCGACACAAAGGAGCAGGATGTGCACGCGGGCGGCTCCGGCTGCGGGTGTGGAGCAAGCGTTTTGTGCGGATATCTGCTGGACAGGCTCGAAAAGCGGGAGCTGCGGCGGATTTTGTTCTGCGCGACGGGCGCGCTGCTCTCCCCCACATCCAGCTGGCAGGGCGAATCCATCCCCGGCGTGTGCCACGCGGTCGCCATCACGGCGGAAGGAGTGTAGCGTATGGACTATCTGAAGGCATTTCTGGTCGGAGGCGCGATCTGCATGCTCGGCCAGCTTTTGATCGACAAGACGAAGCTCACGCCTGCGCGGATCCTGGTGTGCTATGTGGTGCTGGGCGTGATTCTGGGCGGCGCAGGCGTTTATGACAAGCTCGTGGACTTTGCGGGCGCAGGCGCGACCGTCCCGCTGACGGGCTTCGGCAATACGCTTGCAAAGGGCGTGCGCGAGGCCGTGAAGGAGCAGGGGATCCTCGGCGCGCTGACAGGCGGGCTCAAGGCCTCGGCGGCCGGCATCGCGGCGGCAGTATTTTTCGGATTTCTTGCCGCGCTGCTCTGCAATCCGAAGGATAAATCCTGAAAAAGCGGACAAGCTATCCCTGCGGCTGCGCCGCAATTCAT
>CAKUND010000202.1 GCA_934668295.1 uncultured Oscillospiraceae bacterium | reverse complement strand
GGCCTGTGCCGCACCGAGCATATGTTCTTCGAGGCTGACCGCATCAAGGCCATGCGCGAGATGATCGTCTCCGAGACCTCCGAGCAGCGCGAAAAGGCGCTGGCCAAGCTCGAGCCGATCCAGCAGGCTGACTTCGAGGCCATCTACGAGGCCATGAAGGGCCGCCCGGTCACCATCCGTCTGCTCGATCCGCCTCTGCACGAGTTCGTCCCGACCGACCCGAAGGATATCGCGGATCTGGCCGCAGAAATGGGCCTGAGCGTCGAGCATCTGAATCAGGTCATTTCCTCCCTGCATGAGTTCAACCCCATGATGGGCCACCGCGGCTGCCGTTTGGACGTCACCTTCCCGGAGATCGCCAAGATGCAGACCGCCGCGATCATCAAGGCCGCGCTGGCTGTCCGCAGCCGCCGCCCGGCATGGAAGATCACGCCGGAGATCATGGTCCCGCTGGTCGGCGAGGAGAAGGAGCTGGCCTTCGTCAAGTCCGTCATTGACAAGACCGCAAAGAAGATCATCAAGGAAGCCGGCTCCGACATGACCTACAAGGTCGGCACCATGATCGAGATCCCGCGCGCCGCGCTGACCGCCGACGCGATTGCCCGTGAGGCAGAGTTCTTCTCCTTCGGCACGAACGATCTGACGCAGATGACCTTCGGCTTCTCCCGTGATGACGCAGGCAAGTTCCTCGCGTCTTACTATGACCGCAAGATCTACGAATCCGACCCGTTCTCCAAGCTCGATCAGGCCGGCGTCGGCCGTCTGGTCAAGATGGCGGCGGAGCTGGGCCGCGAGACCCGCCCGGACATCAAGCTGGGCATCTGCGGCGAGCAGGGCGGCGACCCGTCCACGGTCGAATTCTGCCACAAGATCGGCCTGACCTATGTCTCCTGCAGCCCGTTCCGCGTCCCCATCGCAAGACTTGCCGCCGCGCAGGCTGCGATCAAAAACGCGGAGAAATAAGCAGACTTCCTTCGCACAGATAACATTTGCAGATAAAAGCCGCCGCCGGGGTTCCCGGCGGCGGCAGCTTTTATCATTTCACAAATTTGTCGATCGCCTGACACAAGGCGTCGAGGGATTCTTTATCGTCGTGCTCTACGGCGTCGACGATGCAGTGCTGGATGTGATCCTGCAGGATCACCTTGCCGACGTTGGTGATCGCTGCGCGCACGGCGGCGATCTGGATGAGCACCTCGCTGCAGTCCCGGCCGTCGGCGACCATCTTCCGGACCGATTCCAGATGGCCGATGGCGCGGGACAGCCGGTTCAGGACGGCCTGCGTGTTTTCGTGCACATGGCCGTGGCCGTTCGCGGGGTCGTGGCTGTGCGTGTGGTTATGCGTCTCGTCATGCACATCCGCTTCATGGTGCAGATGGGGGATATTGTGCTCATGCAGGTACGCATGGTCGTGAGAATGCTCATGATCCATGGTGGAACGCTCCTTATATCATAAATTACTTGTAATGTATCATATTTTACATGGAAATTCCACTTAAAATCGGGAAATGGCTGAAAAAGTTTTTTGGAAAAACAGCCAGACGTGCTCTCGCCCGCTTTACAAAATCAAGCGAAACAGATATAATACAACGTGAAAAAATAAAGCTGGAGGAAGCACCATGCACCTTGACCACGACCACGACGAAACTGTCCACAGCCATACGCATACCCATGCGGATGGTACGACGCATACCCACACGCACGCGCATGACCATGAAAACGAGCATACGCATTCCCACGAGGACTGCGCACATACCCATTGCGACGCCTGCGGCGGCTGTGAGCACAGCCCGAAGGAGGAGCTGATGGCGCTGATGAAATATATGGTCGGCCACAACGCCTCCCATGCCAACGAGCTTGCGAATCTCGCAAAGCAGCTGCAGGAGATGGG
>CAKUND010000201.1 GCA_934668295.1 uncultured Oscillospiraceae bacterium | reverse complement strand
ATGGCGGTGACGCGGTATTTTCTGGGCGGCAATACGGCCTCCGGCTTTGTCTCGTTTTACGGGCAGTTCTGCCGGGGGCCGGAGGATTTTCTGTGGGTGATCAAGGGCGGGCCGGGCTGCGGCAAGTCGAGCTTTATGAAGACCATCGGCAAAGCGGCGGAGGACGCCGGGCTGGATACCGAATACGTCCTGTGCTCCGGCGACCCGGATTCGGTGGACGGCGTGTATATCCCGGCCCTGCACACCGGCTACGCCGACGGCACGGCCCCGCACGTGCTCGAGGCCGTCACGCCGGGCGCGGCAGGGCTGTATCTCGATCTGGGGCAGTTTTATGACCGTATCGCCTTGCAAAAAGAACGCCGCGCCATCGAGCTTCTGCAGACGCGCTACCGCGCGCTCTATCGCGAGGCATATGCGCGTCTCGCGGCGTTTGCGCGCCCGTCCTGCCCCATTTCTGAGCGGGAGGAACGGAGAAGGCGCTTCCTGCGGGCCGTTACCTGCCGGGGGCTATATTCTGCCGAGCCGCCCGCAGGCGCGGTGCGGCTGGTGTCCGGAGAGGAGCTGGAGGCGCTCCGCACGCGGGAAGACGCGGTTTTATATCAGGATCCGCTGTTCCCGGGCGAGACGGAGGCCGTGTACCTGCCGGACGAGAAGCGCTATTACCGCGGGCCCGACACCCCGCTGCCGGATCTGTCGGACGTGACCGCCCTTCTTGCCCAGGCCAAAGCCCTGCATGACGAGCTGGAGGCTGTCTATAACCCGCACGTGGATTTCGCGCGCGTCTATGCCCTGGCGAACGCCCACGCGCTGCGCTTGTTCAAAGAAATTTAAGTTGTATCTGCGGGGAAATTGTAGTAAAATATAGTGAAATTCGAGAATATCCTACTCAGGAGGGAATACCAATGAAAAAACCGATCGTACTTGTGATCATGGACGGCGTTGGACGCGGCGACGGAGGCCCCGGCGACGCGGTCAAGCAGGCCAATACCCCGACGCTCGACAAGCTGATGGCTACCTGCCCCATGACGTGGCTGAAGGCCCACGGCACTGCCGTCGGTCTGCCCACGGACGACGACATGGGCAACTCCGAGGTCGGCCACAACGCCCTCGGCTGCGGCCAGATCTATTCGCAGGGCGCAAAGCTTGTGCAGGAGTCCATTGAAACCGGCTCCCTGTACCAGTCCAAAACGTGGGTCGACCTGACGGACAACTGCCTGCAGAATGGCAAAGCGCTGCACTTCATCGGCCTGCTGTCCGACGGCAACGTCCACTCCAATATCTCGCACCTGATCGCGATGCTGAAAAAAGCGCGCGAGATGGATCTGAAGAAGGTCTACTGCCATATCCTGCTCGACGGCCGCGACGTCCCCGCGACGAGCGCGCTGGACTATGTTGACCAGCTCGAATCCGTTCTGGCGGAGCTGAGCGACGCGGAGCATGAATATAAGATCGCCTCCGGCGGCGGCCGCATGGTCATCACCATGGACCGCTACGAGGCCAACTGGCCGATGGTCGAAAAGGGATGGCGCACGCACGTGCAGGCCGAGGGCCGTCAGTTTGCCTCCGCGCGGGAAGCCATCGAGACCTACCGCGCCGAAAACCCCGGCATGATCGATCAGGATCTGCTGCCATTCGTCGTTGGGCATGACGGCAAGCCTGTCGCGAAGATCGAAAACGGCGACAGCGTCATTCTCTTTAACTTCCGCGGCGACCGTGCGCAGGAAATTTCTCTGGCCTTCGACCGCAAGGACTTTGATAAATTTGACCGCGGCGACTATACCGGCGTGAAGTTCGCGGGTATGCTGGAATACGACGGCGACCTCAAGATCCCGATGCACTATCTGGTCGAGCCGCCCGTCATCCGCAACACGCTGACCGAGGTTCTGTGCAAGGCAGG
>CAKUND010000200.1 GCA_934668295.1 uncultured Oscillospiraceae bacterium | reverse complement strand
GGCTGCTTCAGCGGCCTCACGTTCCCGGACTTTGTCCAGCAGCGGTGCTGCAATCCCTGCTGCAAGCAGACGACCGGCTCGGTCGGCGGCACGTCGACTGCGAATCCCACCTGCACCTGTACCTGCACCTGCACGCAGCAGAGCGGCACGGTCGCCGGCACGTCGACGGGCTGCGGGTGCTGCCGCCGGTGCGGCTGCGGCTCGTGCGGCTGCGGCTCGTGCGGCTGCGTAGGCGGTACGTCCAATTCGAATTCCAATTCCGGCTGCAGATGCAGCCGCTGTTCCGGCTGAGCAGATACGTGGCGGGCCGCTCCACCGAAAGGTGGGGCGGCCCGTTTTCTGCTCTTTACAAATAGAACAAATCTGCTATAATAGTTTCTGGATAATATCGTCACATTGCACAACAGGAGGTAGTTTCATGCGGCTTGCAGTTCCGTTTGACCATGGCGAAATTTACGGGCATTTTGGCCGTACCGCGCAGTTCAAGCTTTATGATCTGACCGACGGACGGATCGTCTCGACGGCCATTGTGGACACGATGGGAAACGGCCACGGCGCGCTGACGGGATTTCTGAAGGCGTATGCCGTCGACGCGCTCATCTGCGGCGGGATCGGCGCGGGGGCGCGCCTTGCGCTGGAGGAGGCCGGGATCCGGCTCTATCCGGGCGCGGCAGGCAGTGCGGACGAAGCAGTCCGCGCGTTTTTAGCCGGAACGCTCCAATATCAGCCCGATCTCGTCTGCAGTCACCACAAGGACGCGCCGCCGCGCGTCTGCGGCAGCCACACGTGTTCGACTGCCTGCTATCACGAACAACAGGAGGCCCCCTGCCATGAACCGAACTGACGCTCTGTATCAGAGCTTTCTGGATATCCTGCGCGAGGAGCTCGTGCCCGCGATGGGCTGCACGGAGCCCATCGCGATCGCTTACGCCGCGGCGCAGGCCCGCGCCGTGCTCGGCAAACGGCCCGAGCGCGTGCGCATCGAGGTCAGCGGCAACATCATCAAAAACGTCAAGAGCGTGATCGTGCCGCATACCGGCTCGATGCACGGCATCGCGGCGGCTGCCGCCGCCGGTATCATTGCAGGCCGGGAGGATAAAGAACTTGAGGTCCTGAGCGAGGTCACACAGGCGCAGATCGCGGACATGCGCGCTTATCTCAAGGAGGCGGCGTTTGAGATCCGCCCCATCGACTCGCCGTTTATCTTCGATATCCGCGTTACGGTCAGCGCGGACGGCGACCAGGCCACGGCCCGCATCGTCGGCAGCCACACGAATCTTGTCCAGCTGCTGCACGGCACGACGCGCATCATTGACCGCCCGTGCAGCGAGACGGTCTCCGAGCGCCGCACGGACCGGAGCGTCCTGACGGTTGAGCGCATCGTCGACTTTGCCGACTCTCTCTGCCCGGAGGACGTGCGGGAGCTGTTTGAACGGCAGATCTCGTACAATATGGCCATCGCCGAGGCCGGCCTCTCCGGTTCCTACGGCGCAAACGTCGGCCGGACGCTGCGCGAGGCCTACGGCGAGACGGTGCAAAACCGCGCCCGCTACATGGCCGCCGCTGCCAGCGACGCGCGCATGTCCGGCTGCGAGCTGCCGGTCGTCATCAACTCCGGCTCCGGCAATCAGGGCATCACCGCTTCCGTGCCGGTCGTCGTCTACGCGCAGGAGCTGGGCGTGAGCCGCGAAACGCTCTACCGGGCGCTGGCCGTGTCCAATCTCAGCACGATCCATATCAAGGCGCACATCGGGACGCTTTCGGCCTACTGCGGCGCCGTTTCGGCGGGCTGCGGCGCGGGCGCGGGCATTACTTATCTTTACGGCGGCGGGTATGAGCATATCAAGCACACGCTCGTCAACGCCATGGCGATCACGTCCGGCATCATCTGCGACGGGGCCAAGCCCTC
>CAKUND010000199.1 GCA_934668295.1 uncultured Oscillospiraceae bacterium | reverse complement strand
AAGCGCACCGTGCGCGATATCGTCGGCGCGGTCTGCGAGACGAACGACGCGCTGGGCGTCGCGTTCCCCAGCCTGCATACGAAGCTCGAGCGCGACGTGTTCTTCATCACCACGCAGGAGCTGGAGGACATGTACCCCGATAAGACCCCCAAGGAGCGCGAAAACGAAATCCTCCGGCAGCACCACACTGTCTTCCTTATGCAGATCGGCGGCAAGCTGAAATCCGGCAAGCCGCATGACGGCCGCGCGCCCGACTATGACGACTGGGATCTCAACGGCGATATCCTGATGTGGAACCCCGTGCTGCAGTGCGCATTTGAAATTTCCTCGATGGGCATCCGCGTGGATGAAAAATCCCTCGACCGGCAGCTGACGCTTGCCGGATGCGACGACCGGCGGAGCCTGCCGTTCCACAGCATGCTCTTAAACGGAGAGCTGCCGCTGACCATGGGCGGCGGCATCGGCCAGAGCCGCCTGTGCATGCTCATGATCGGCACCTGCCACATCGGCGAGGTGCAGTCGAGCATCTGGGATAAGGCTACGACGGACGCCTGCCGCAAAGCGGGCATCCTGCTTCTGTAAGTTCAACACATTATTATAGATTGAGAGAGGATCGATCACTATGGAACAGCTTATTTCTGTCCGTTCCCTGTTTAAAGAGACTGATGCCTACGCCGGCAAGCAGATCAAGGTCGGCGGCTGGGTGCGCAATCTGCGTGCCAGCAAGAACTTTGGCTTCATCAACCTGTCCGACGGTACGTTTTTCTCGCAGGTGCAGGTCGTCTACGGCTCCGAGCTTGCAAACTTTACCGAGATCTCCAAGCTGAACATCGGCGCAGCCGTCATCGTCACCGGCACGCTCGTCCTGACGCCGGACGCGAAGCAGCCGTTTGAGCTGCAGGCCAGCGAGGTCTTTGTCGAGGGCCCGTCTACGCCGGATTATCCCATCCAGCCCAAGCGCCATTCGATGGAGTATCTGCGCACCGTAACGCATCTGCGCCCGCGCACGAACACGTTCCAGGCCGTGTTCCGTGTCCGCAGTCTGATCGCCTATGCCATCCACAAGTTCTTCCAGGAGCGCGACTTCGTCTATGTCCACACGCCGCTCATTACCGGCTCCGACTGCGAGGGCGCGGGCGAAATGTTCCAGGTCACGACGCTCGATCTTGACAATCTGCCGCGCACGGAGGACGGCAAGATCGACTACAGCAAGGACTTCTTCGGCAAGGAGACGAACCTGACCGTCTCCGGCCAGCTGAACGGCGAGACGTTTGCGCAGGCCTTCCGCAACATCTACACCTTCGGCCCGACCTTCCGCGCCGAAAACTCCAACACCACCCGCCACGCGGCGGAGTTCTGGATGATCGAGCCGGAGATCGCGTTCGCTGACCTCACCGACGATATGAAGCTTGCCGAGGATATGATCAAGTTCATCATCGCCTACGTTCTGGAACATGCGCCCGAGGAGATGGCCTTCTTCAACCAGTTCGTCGACAAGGGCCTTATCGACCGCCTGCACCACGTCATGACCTCCGATTTCGGCCATGTGACGTATACCGAAGCCGTCAAGCTGCTCGAGGAGCACAATGACAAGTTCGACTACAAGGTCTTCTGGGGCTGCGATCTGCAGACCGAGCATGAGCGCTATCTCACCGAGCAGATCTTCAAGCGCCCTGTTTTCGTCACGGATTATCCGAAGGAGATCAAGGCGTTCTACATGAAGCTGAACCCCGATGGCAAGACCGTCGCGGCCATGGACTGCCTCGTGCCCGGCATCGGCGAGATCATCGGCGGCAGCCAGCGTGAGGACGACTACGATACGCTTGTTAAGCGCATGCAGGAATGCGGCCTGAAGGAGAAGGACTATCAGTTCTATCTCGACCTGCGCAAATACGGCTCGACCCGCCACGC
>CAKUND010000198.1 GCA_934668295.1 uncultured Oscillospiraceae bacterium | reverse complement strand
TCCGGATTTTTGTCATACGCTTCCTTGATCTTGCCGAGGAAGACCGAGCGGATGATGCAGCCGCCGCGCCACATGAGGGCAATGCCGCCATAGTTGAGATTCCAGCCGTAGGTCTTCGCCGCCGTGCGCATGAGCGTGTAGCCCTGCGCGTAGGAGATGATCTTGGACGCATACAGCGCCTGCCGGATGGCTTCGACCATCTCGGCTTTGTCGCCTGTAAAGGCCGGGATTGTACGTGCGTATTCCTTTGCTGCTTCGACGCGCTCAGACTTCATGGCGGACAGGCAGCGTGCGAACACGGCTTCGCCGATGAGCGTCAGCGGAACGCCCTCGTCCAGCGCTGCAATGCCCGTCCACTTGCCGGTGCCCTTCTGACCGGCGGTGTCGAGAATCTTTTCCACGATGGGCTGACCGTCGGTATCCTTGTAGGCAAGGATATCGCGAGTAATTTCAATTAAGTAGGAATCCAGTTCCGTCTTGTTCCACGCGGCGAAAACCTCGTGCATTTCATCATCGTTCATGCCGAGCAGATCACGCATAAGCTGATACGCTTCGCAGATGAGCTGCATATCGCCGTACTCAATGCCATTGTGCACCATCTTGACGAAATGCCCTGCGCCGTTCTCGCCGACCCAGTCGCAGCACGGCGAGCCGTCCTCGACCTTGGCGCAGATGGCTTGGAAAATCGGCTTGACGGACTCCCACGCGGCGGGAGAGCCGCCCGGCATCATGCTGGGGCCTTTCAGCGCGCCCTCCTCGCCGCCGGACACGCCGGTGCCGATGTAGAGCTTGCCCTTGCTTTCCACATATGCCGTCCGGCGGATGGTGTCCGGGAAGTGGGAATTGCCGCCGTCAATGAGAATATCGCCGTCGTCGAGCAGCGGAAGAAGCTGCTCGATCATGTCGTCTACGGCCTGTCCCGCTTTGACCATCATAAACACCTTGCGCGGCTTTTCCAGATTGTCAACCAGTTCCTTGAGACTGTGGCAGCCGATGATGTTCTTGCCGGCAGCGCGTCCGTTTACGAATTTATCTACTTTTTCCGTCGTGCGGTTGAAAACGGCCACGGTGAAGCCCTTCGACTCCATGTTCACGACCAGGTTTTCACCCATAACGGCAAGGCCAATGAGGCCAATATCTGCTTTCTTCAAAATCATACCTCCTATTATTCAAACCAAATCGAAGCCCAGCGCAAGCGGGTTCGATTTGGAAAGGAAAAACAATGCTGGCGGTCGATGCGGCCGACCTTGGGCGGCCACATGACCTCACAGCGTTGTTTTGACGTCATCGCTGCACGCGGGCGTTGCCCTTGTAGATGTCCCAGACCTGCTTCTCATCCGCAGGCTCGGCGTAGTCGTTCAGGCTCGACGCAGCCATCACGCCGCTGGCCCAGCCGAATTGCAGGCACTTTTCCGGCTCCCAGCCGTTCAGAACGCCGTACAACAGTCCCCCGGAGAAGCCGTCGCCGCCGCCGATGCGGTCGAGCACCTGAATCTCGCGCGGCTCCTCGACATACCACTTGCCGTCCGCCAGCAAAATCGCGCCCCAGAGGTGCTCGTTGGCAGAGATGACCTGCCGGAGCGTCGTTGCAAACATCCTCGCGTTCGGGTATTTTTCCTGTACCTGTGAGATCATGGCCTTGAAGGACTTAATTTTGGAAGCAAGATCTTTACCGCCCGCTTCGGGGCCTTTAAAACCAAGGCAGAGTTGGAAATCTTCTTCGTTGCCGATGAGCACGTCGGCCAGCGACGCGATCTCGCCGAATGCCTCGGAAAGCGCATCCTCGCGGCCTTTCCAGAATGTTGCGCGGTAATTGAGATCGAACGAAACGAGCGTACCGTACTGCTTCGCGGCCTTTGCCAGCGCAAGGCTGCATTCCGTCGTCTCGTGGCTCATGGCTGCAATCAGACCGGACAGATGCAGAATGCCGACACCCTCCTGCCCGAAGATACGCTCGATATCAAAATCTTCGATGGAAAGCGTTCTGCCGACCTC
>CAKUND010000197.1 GCA_934668295.1 uncultured Oscillospiraceae bacterium | reverse complement strand
GCGTGACCTTTTCGCCGTTGACGGAGCCGAGGGCCGCGACGGTGTTCGGGTTCTTGTCGCGCAGGAAATCGCCGAGCTTGCGCAGGTCGTTCGCGTCGGTATTCTCGCGGCTGGCCGTCACGACCTTCAGGCCGTTTACATCCTTGGCCGAGAACAGGAGGCTGTCCACATCCCCCGCAAAGAGCTTATCCTTCATTTTCTCAATGGTCTGGTGCAGCTCGCGGATCTCGTTCATGCTGCTCTGGGCCTTGTTGATGAGCTCCATCGGCGTGGTCTTGAGCAGCTCGGCGGCCTTGACCAGACGCATGTTCATTTCATCGACGAGGTTCAGGAACGCCTCGCCCGTGACGGCCTCGATGCGGCGTACGCCGGAGGCGACGGAGGATTCGCTCGTGATGCGGAACGGGCCGACCTTGGCGGTATTATCGACGTGGGTGCCACCGCAAAGCTCGATGGACTTTCCGCCCATGTTGACAACGCGCACGACATCGCCGTACTTTTCGCCGAACAGGGCGATCGCGCCGAGCTTCTTGGCCTCCGCGATGGGCATTTCCTTCGTCTCGACGCTCATGCCGTCCAGCACGAGTTCACTGACAAGACGGCTGATCTTGACCAGCTCCTCGGCAGTGACGGCGGAGAAATGCGTGAAGTCGTAGCGCAGACGGTCGGGCTCGACGAGGGAGCCGGCCTGATGGGCATGGTCGCCGAGAACGGTGCGCAGGGCGTAGTCCAGCAGGTGCGTCGCGGAATGCGCGCGCATGATGGCCTTGCGGCGGGCTGCATCGATGGAGGCGGTCACGGTATCGCCGACGGCCAGAGAGCCGGAGACGAGCTTGCCGTAGTGCATGAACTTGCCGCCCTTGTTCTTCTGGACATCGGTAACGGTAAATTCGGCGGTTTCGGTGTGGATCGTGCCGCGGTCCGCGACCTGGCCGCCCATTTCGGCGTAGAACGGGGTCTGGTCGAGGACGAGGATCGCGTCCTGGCCCGCTGTGATCGCGCCCTGCAGATCGTCATCGGCGACGATGGCGACGATCTTGCCCTCGGCCTCCATGTTGGTATAGCCGATGAAGGTGGTAGCGGGGATCTCCTTGCCGAATTCCACGCCGGCCCAGCCGAGATCGCCAAGCGCCTTGCGCGCCTCGCGCGCGCGGACCTTCTGCTCCTGCATGAGCTGCTTGAAGGCCGCTTCGTCGACCTGCATGCCTTCCTCGGCGACCATTTCGTTGGTCAGGTCGATCGGGAAGCCGTAGGTATCGTACAGCTTGAACGCGTCCGCGCCGGAGAAGGTCGTCTCGCCGTTTACCTTGTGGCTCTCGAGCATTTCGGAGAAGATTTTCATGCCGCCGTCGATGGTCTTGGCGAAGTTTTCCTCCTCGGTGCGGATGACGCGGGTGATATACGCCTGCTTCTCGCGCAGCTCGGGGTACTGGCACTCGTTTTCATGGATGACGGTGTCCACGATCTGATAGAGGAACGGCTCGTTCACGCCCAGAAGCTTGCCGTGGCGTGCAGCGCGGCGCAGCAGGCGGCGCAGGACGTAGCCCCGGCCTTCGTTGGACGGGAGAATGCCGTCGCAGATCATGAAGGTCGACGAGCGGATATGGTCGGTGATGACGCGGAGCGACACGTCGGTCTTGTCGGACTCCTCATAGTGCGCGCCGGTGATCTCGGAGACCTTATTGGTGATGTTCATGACGGTGTCGACGTCAAACAGGGACGCAACGTTCTGGCACACGCAGGCAAGGCGCTCGAGGCCCATGCCGGTGTCGATGTTCTTCTGCTTGAGCTCGGTATAGTTGCCGTGGCCGTCGTTATTGAACTGGGAGAAGACGATATTCCAGACCTCGACGTAGCGGTCGCAGTCACAGCCGACGGTGCAGCCGGGCTTGCCGCAGCCGTACTGCTCGCCGCGGTCATAATAAATCTCGGAGCACGGGCCGCACGGGCCGGAGCCATGCTCCCAGAAGTTATCCTCCTTGCCGAAGCGGAAGATGCGGTT
>CAKUND010000196.1 GCA_934668295.1 uncultured Oscillospiraceae bacterium | reverse complement strand
ATGCAGGCGGGTTACCTCCGCCCGCGCGAGAGCGGCATGGCCCCGGCGGCAGGCGGCGCGTTTGCCGAGAGTCCGGAGCACTGGTCCAGACAGACGAGAGAGGAACTGAAGGCGCGGGCCAGACGGGGCGAGACCGTCCGGCTCTGAAAAAAGGAGAGATTTTAATGAATCTGAATCAGGAACTGAATCTGCAGCTGTTTGCCGACGCGGGCACGCTGGTGAACGCCAGCGGCAATTACGTGAACGCGTATTCCGGGGAGACGAGTGCATTCCCGGATGGCGGCGGCATGACGGCGTCCATGAAGACGTTTTATGACACGGAGCTGCTGGAAAACGCACGGCCGGAGCTCATCCACACGCAGTTCGCGCGCAAGCAGGCGCTGCCTGCCGGCCGCGGCAAGACCGTGGAATGGCGCAAGTGGAACACGCTTGAGGACGCGGGCGCGCTGACTGAGGGCGTCATTCCGACGGGCCAGAAGTTCGGCCAGAGCGCCGTGACGCAGGCCATCACCCAGTACGGCACGTATGTGTCCGTGTCCGACCAGCTGGAGCTGCACGCCATTGACGACGTGATTTTGGGCGCGGCGGAGGAGCTGGGCGCATCGGCCGGTACAACGCAGGACAAGCTGGTGCGCAATGTCGCGGCAGCGGGCACGAACGTGCAGTACTGCGACAAGGTCGGCACGAACGGCGCGCATACCGCCGTGACCAGCCGCGCGGGGCTGGATACCACCGCGAAGCTGACGCCGGACGAGGTCAACAAGGCCGTGACGATGCTCAAAAAGCTGAAGGCCCCGAAGATCGACGGCAAGTATATTGCCATCATCCATCCGTCCGTGGCATACGATCTGCGTTCGTCCGCAGCTTGGATCGAGGCGCACAAGTATGCAGGTCTGACGGAGCTGTTTACCGGCGAGATCGGCGAGCTGCACGGTGTGCGCTTCATCGAGACGACCGAGGCCAAGATCTTCAACGGCGAGGGCTGCCCGGTCAAGACGGAGGCGGACGAATCCAAGGGTACGCCTGCGGTGTATTACAGCGTCTATGCAACGCTGTTCCTCGGCAAGGACGCCTACGGCATGATCGATCCCGAGGGCGGTAATCTGGAGATGATCATCAAGGACAAGGGCCAGGTCGGCGGGCCGCTCAACCAGTTCTCGACGCTGGGCTATAAATTCTCCAGCGCGGCGAAGATCCTGTATCAGGACCGCATGGTGCGCGTGGAGAGCTGCGGCGCATACTCCGCAGAGGACGAGGCGAACTGAGAAAGCAAGATGGAGACCGGCGCAAGCCGGTCTCCGGAAAAGACGGGACAGAAAAGGAGAATTGCTATGGAAAACGCATTTGCGGTCATGAAGACCATTACGCTGCCGCGTGCGGGCGGCACGGAGCAGCAGTCGGTGTTTGTCTGCGTCAACGGACGCACATTTCAGGTGCCGCGCGGCAGGGCGGTCGAGGTACCAGCGCCGGTGTATGAGGTGCTGGAGAACGCCAGACGGCAGCTGGAGGCGGCACGGAAGATCGAAGATGAGCTGGCTGCAGGCTGAGGGCCGCAGCCGGAAGAAAGGAGGCGGGGCGCATGACCATCCGCGAGGCGCTTGAAACGGTCGACCGCCTGAAGCCCAATCAGTATGGGAGCGCGGATAAGCTGCGGTGGCTGTCGGAGCTGGACGGGGCGGTATACCGCGAGATCCTGACGCAGCATGAGATGGAGATCCCGGCGTTTGCGGGCTACGCGCCGGAGACGGATCTGGATGGGACGGTGCTTCTGATCGAGTGGCCGTATGACGAAATTTACCGTTGGTATCTGGAGATGAAGATCGACGATGCAAATGGGGAAATGACGAAATACAACAATTCCGCTGCCAAGTACAACATGTACTATCAGGCGTATCAGAACGCCTGCAATCGGGCGCATCTGCCGAGAAGCGAAGCGGCGTATATCAAGCTGTAGGGGGGATAGCGGGATGTTTTATCCAAAGCTGACGGAGCAGCGGCAGCAGA
>CAKUND010000195.1 GCA_934668295.1 uncultured Oscillospiraceae bacterium | reverse complement strand
CGGGAAGTCGTGTGACGCAAGGCATAGCGGGCGCGCTGCCAAAACGGCAGCGCGCCCCTTTTCTCGTGAAAAAATACTGATTTTATGTACGTCTTATGCGCTGCGGAATGGTCTTTTCGTGCTATTGCGTACCGTTTCGTACACCGACGTACATCGCGGTTTGGGTCACGGTTTGGGTCAAAACGGATTTTCAAAAATATGGTCAAACTTTTTGACTGCAAAACGCAAGAAAAAGCTCCGAAATCAAGCGATTTCGGAGCTTTTTATGGTGGACAGTACAGGACTCGAACCTGTGACCCCATGCACGTCAAGCATGTGCTCATACCAGCTGAGCTAACTGTCCGTCAGCGGGGTTATTATACTCAATCCCGCTGTGTTTGTCAAGCATTATTTTTCAGATACCACGCGATCAGCAGATCGGCGGCTTCGCCATAGCTCTGGACGCCGGATTCCTCGGAGAAGGCTTTCAGATACGTGTCATTGACCTTCTGGGCTGCGTCCTGGACCTTGCCCTCGTATTGTGCGTAGTGCTCGTTCGCGGCGCGGATGTCGGCGACGACGCTGTCTGAAAGGGTGCTCCAGATCTGGCCGGCGGCGGTCTTATCGACCTTTGAAAGCGCGTTGTGACAGTAAATGTACGCGCCGAACGCGCCGGAGTAGCGGAAATCGTCGTTTCCCGAGGCCATGCAGGCCAGATAGGCGCAGAAGTTCGCGTCGTCCTCGGCCGTGACGGCCTGCCGATGGGCAAGCTCGTGGCACATGGTGAAGGGGATCCACGCGGTATAGGTGTCCGGGTTGACGCAGGCCTCTGCCGTAAAGCAGATGAAGATGCCCGTCGTGCCGGTCTGACTGAACAGCCGCCAGGAGGCCAGCGGCTTCACGGGGCCCAGACCGTCCGTAAACTGGTCGTACTGCTGCGCAAGTGCCGCGTAGCCGCCGGGGGCCTGCGCGGCAAGCTTGGAAAACGCGGGATAGACGGTCAGGTCTTCCGCGTCCCGCTCGACCTTTCCGGCATATTCGTTCACCTGCGCGGCGTAATAGGCCGTCGCGGCGATGAGCTCCTGTTTGGAATATTCGCGCACGTCGAGCCCAAGCGCCTGGTCGACCGACGGGCCGAAGTGCCCGAGACCCCAGATCGCGACGAACAGGAACACGCCCGTGCTGAGCCCCAGCAGAACGCCCGCCAGCCAGCGCAGAAGACTCCGGTGCTTTGTGAACACACGGATGAGCGTATAGAAAAACCACAGCGCCAGCAGAACGGCCAGCACCTCCCACAGCGCGATGGGCACCAGCCCGGACACCGACGAGATCGCCGCCAGAATACCCTTGGAAAAGGCGGGATAGAACGAAAAGACCACGTTAGGCGCGGCCTTTGCAAACGCGATCAGCAGGCCCGTCAGGACCAGAAGGATCGCGGATAAGATCACTCTGCCGATTGCTTTCAAGATGAAGATATCCTTTCCAGAAAAATAGCGTCAGCTGACGCTAGCTTCCTGCAGTATACCACATTTGCGAAAAAAACAAAACAGGTCTTTCAAATTTTTGCCGTGCGGTTGACTTTGCGTCGTATTTCATTATAATAATAGGATAAAATCCTTGATCATATACGTCAGGAGGACGAGAAGTATGATGAAAAACAGCGAAAAGTCCATGGACAAGATCATTGCCCTCTGCAAAAACCGCGGATTTGTCTTTGCGGGCTCCGAAATTTACGGCGGTCTCGCCAACAGCTGGGACTACGGCCCTCTCGGCGTTGAGTTCAAGAACAACGTCAAAAAGGCGTGGCTCAAGAAGTTCGTGCAGGAGAGCCCGTACAACGTCGGTCTCGACGCGGCCATTATCATGAATCCGCAGACGTGGATCACGACCGGCCATGTCTCCAGCTTCTCTGACCCGCTGCTCGACTGCAAGGCGTGCAAGGCCCGCCACCGCGCCGACAAGCTCATCGGCGAAGAGCACCACGAGGTCAACGTCGACGCGATGAGCTTCGACGAGATGGACAAGTTCATTGCCGAGCATGAGGATATTGTCTGCCCCGTCTGCGGCAAGCACGACTTTACCCCCAT
>CAKUND010000194.1 GCA_934668295.1 uncultured Oscillospiraceae bacterium | reverse complement strand
CTCCGTGTCAAATACTTTTTTGCGGAAAATCGCTTATTTTTCCGCCGCTTTGATCTTTTCCTCCGTATCCTCGCGGATGGCCTCACGCAGCTTCGTCAGATAGGGAGAAAATGCAACAGCGTCATAGGCATATGTCCGGTTGAGGTCGTATTCCAGCGGCTCCCACGAGCGGATATCGGACTCATTATGCTGGATGACGGCCTCGAGTTTGTCCAGCGCCTTATAGAGCTTTGCTTCCTCCGTCTGCAGCGCGCCCATTTCGGTATACAGCGCGGCCAGCTCCGTATTATACGGAGCCGGGAGCGACGCGACCCAGTCGAAAAGCGCGGTATCCTCCTTCTTTTCGTCGCCTGCGGACTTCAAAAACGTCGGGATATCGCCGGTGAAGCACTCGCCGAGGTCGTGGATCAGGCACATTTTGATGACCTTGTCCATATCAAGCGAAGGAAATTCGTCCTTCATGAAAAATGCCGTCAGCGCTAGCCGCCAGCTGTGCTCGGCAACGCTTTCGCGGCGGCCCCTGCTCGTCTCGCAGTGGCGCAGCTCATCCTTGAGGCGCTCGGCAATATGTAACACATCCAGTAATGCACGCACTTCCATACCTGTTTCTCCTTTTTGATTTATGACAGAACCAGTTCGATCGCTTCGCGGATATTGCGTACGCGCAGCAGCTCCATGCCGTCGGGCGCGGTGACATTGCCCGTCCCGTGGCGCGGGATGATGCAGGTCTTGAAGCCTGTACGGGACGCCTCGGACAGGCGCTGCTGCAATCCAGTCACGGCGCGGATTTCGCCCGTCAGGCCGACCTCGCCGATGGCGGCGGTCGCGGGATCGATGGGCTTATCGCGGAAGCTGGACGCGGCAGCAAGCACAAGTGCCAGATCTGCAGCAGGCTCGTCCAGCTGCAGGCCGCCGATGACGTTCACATACGCGTCCGACATCCCGAGGTTCACACCGCCGCGCTTTTCGAGCACGGCCAGCATCAGATTGGCGCGGTTAAAATCGAAGCCGTCTGCCGTGCGGCGGGGAACGTTGAAATTCGTCCGCGCGACAAGCGCTTGAATTTCCGCCAGGACCGGGCGCGTGCCCTCCATCACGCAGGCCACGCACGTGCCGGGGGCATTTAATGGCCGTCCGGCCAGCAGCATTTCCGAGGGGTTCGGAACCTCGAGCAGTCCCCTGCCCTCCATTTCGAACACGCCGATCTCGTTTGTCGAGCCAAAGCGGTTTTTTGCCGCGCGCAGGATGCGGTAGCTGCTGGCGTGCTCGCCCTCGAAAAACAGCTCGCAGTCGACCATGTGCTCGAGCACCTTCGGTCCCGCGATCGCGCCCTCCTTGTTGACATGACCGACGACAAAGACGGTCACGCCGCTGCTCTTGGCCAGCTGCATGAGGGCCATCGTGCAGTCCTTGACCTGTGAAATGCTGCCGGGGGCGGAGGTGTTCTCTGGGTTATAGAGCGTCTGAATCGAGTCGGCAATCAGGATATCCGGCTGCACCTCGTCGATAGCGCTCAGAATCTCGGAAAGGTCTGTTTCCGAAAGGATATACAGCTCGTCCGACGCGACCTGCAGACGGTCAGCGCGCATCTTGATCTGCTTCTCCGATTCCTCACCGGAGACATAGAGGATGCGGAGCGTTTTTCCGAGATACGCGCAGATCTGCAGCAGAAGCGTCGATTTGCCGATGCCGGGCGCGCCGCCCACCAAAATCAAAGACCCACGCACACCGCCGCCGCCCAGCACACGGTCAAGCTCCTGCATGCCGGTGGAGAAGCGGATCTCCTGCTCCCCTGTCACCTCTTTAAGCTTTTTCGGAACGGCACGCGCGATGCCCGCCCGGCCTGCCGCCTTCGCGGCAGGCATTTTTTTATCCTCAAACTCCACGATGGAGTTCCACGCCCCACAGGCGGGGCACTGTCCCTGCCAGCGCGGGGTTTCATTGCCGCACTGCTTGCAGACAAAAACGGATTTAGATTTCATTCGGATGCTCCTCTGACAGCCACACGGACAGCGTTCCCGCGATCACGGCGGCCAGCTTTTTCTGATACTCCGGCTGCAAGAGCCGCTGTTCTTC
>CAKUND010000193.1 GCA_934668295.1 uncultured Oscillospiraceae bacterium | reverse complement strand
GAGGGCATCCCGCACAACGTCCTGAACGCCAAGCACCATGAAAAGGAGGCCGAGATCGTCGCGCAGGCGGGCCATCTGGGCGCCGTGACCATCGCGACGAACATGGCCGGCCGCGGCACCGATATCATGCTGGGCGGCAACGCCGAATATATGGCCAAGAACGAGCTGCGCCGGCAGGGCCTGTCCGACGAGCTCATCGCCGAATCCAATTCGTTTGCCGAGACGGAGGATCCCGAAATTCTTGCTGCACGCGCGGCCTATACGGAAGCCTATAAGCGCTTCAAGGTCGAGACGGACAAGCAGGCAGAGCTTGTCCGGCAGGCAGGGGGCCTGTTCATCATCGGCACCGAGCGGCACGAATCGCGCCGTATTGACAACCAGCTGCGCGGCCGTTCCGGCCGTCAGGGCGACCCCGGCGAGACGCGGTTCTATCTTTCCATGCAGGACGATATCATGCGCCTGTTCGGCTCCGAGCGCATCATGAACATGATGGAGACGCTCGGCATCGACGAGGATACGCCCATCGACGCCAAGATCCTCTCCGGCGCGATCGAAAACGCGCAGAAGACCGTTGAGGGCCGCAACTTCCAGTCCAGAAAGAACGTGCTGGAATACGACGACGTGATGAACGTCCAGCGTAAGATCATTTACGAGCAGCGCCGCCAGGTACTCGACGGCGAGGATCTGCAGAAGAATATCCGCTCCATGATGAAGTTCTATGTGGACACGTACGCCGCCAGCGCCTTTGGCGAGCAGCCGAGGCTGGCCGACAAGCAGCACTTCTTCGAGATGATGACGCACTTTGAGCCTATCTTCTTCCCCACGGGCACGTGGCTCATCTCGGATGAGGAGCTGGCGGCGCTCACGCGGGAGCAGGCGGAGGAAAAGCTGCTGTCTCTCATGCAGCGCGCCTATGCCAAGCGCGAGGAGCAGTTTACATCTCCCGTCATGCGTGAGATCGAGCGAGTCGTGACGCTGCGCGTGGTCGACGAATTCTGGATGGATCACATTGACGCCATGGACGATCTGCGGCAGGGCATCCGCCTGCGCGCCTACGCGCAGACCGACCCCGTCATCGAATATAAGCGCGAGGGCTTTGACATGTTTGAGGCCATGAACGACGCGATCAAAGAGGAGATCGTCCGCCGCGTCTTCCTTGTCCGCATCAAGACGAACGAGGAGATCAAGCGCCAGCGCGTCGCGAAGGTCACCGGCGAGGGTGCCGGCGGCGACAAGACCGTCAAGCGCCAGCCCGTCGTCAAGAAGATCAAGATCGGCCCGAACGACCCGTGCCCGTGCGGCAGCGGCAAAAAGTACAAAAAATGCTGCCGCGACAAGGATCTCGCCGCCGAACGCGGCCAGAACGCAAATTAAGCCATGTTTCACACCATCCAACAAGGGACACTTGAATATCTGACCGCCGATGCACTCTGCGGGAGCGTGCACTGCTTCTCCACGCGCCCCGGCGGCGTGAGCGAGGGGGCGCTGGCCTCTCTCAATCTCGGCACGCACCGGGGAGACAGGCCCGAGAACGTGCGGGAGAATTACCGCATTCTCGGTGCTGCCGTGGGCTTCTCACCGGAGGAAACCGTCTTTACCCGGCAGGAGCATACCGATCTTCTCCTGCGCGTCGGCAAACAGGACTGCGGCACGGGACTTGACCGGGAGCAGACCGCCGTCTGCGACGGGATCCTGACCGACGAGCCCGGCGTGGCGCTTGTTTGCTTCGGCGCGGACTGCACGACGCTGCTGCTGTTTGATCCCATCCGGCAGGCGATCGCCGCCGTCCACGCCGGGTGGCGCGGGACGGCGCAGGGGATCGCGTACAAGGCCGTCCTTCGCATGCAGGCGGAGTTCGGCTGCAGACCGGAGCACCTTCGCGCGGCCATCGGCCCGTGCATCGGCCGCTGCTGCTTTGAGGTCGGGCCGGAGGTGCCGGAGGCCATGCGGCGATCGCTCGGCCCGGACGCGGAAGCGGCCATCGAGCCGCACGGCGAAAAGGCGCACGTCGATCTGAAGCTCCTGAACCGCATCTGGCTGGAAAAGGCGGACGTGCAGGAGATCGATACCTGCCCGGACTGCACAAAATGCCAGCCGG
>CAKUND010000192.1 GCA_934668295.1 uncultured Oscillospiraceae bacterium | reverse complement strand
TCCGCCTTCGCGGGCTTCCACAACGACTATGAGCTGTGGAACGAGGAGACGACCATCATGCAGTACATCGGCTACAATATGAACTCGTCCGTTTTCTCCAACTACGGTCTGCGCGGCGCGATCACCTTTGCCATCGACCGTGAACAGCTGGTCGAGCAGACGCTGGGCGGCTTTGCCGTCGCTTCGACGCTGCCGTGCTCGCCCAACTCCCGGTATTACGATGTGAAGCTGGCCAACAGCTTTGCCTATGACACGGGCTCGTATTATGACCAGCTTGCCAGCGCCTCCGTCGAGGATGCGACCGGCGACGGCATTCTCGACCTCTACGTCCCCTCCAAGGGCTATTCCGTCCCGGTCGAGGGCACGATGATCGTCTGCTCGTCGAGCTACATCCGCGTGCAGGCGGCCACCGAGGTCGCCAGAATGCTCAATTCTCTGGGCTTTAATATCACAGTCAAGTCCATGGAGTATACCGAGTACAAGCAGGCGCTTCTGCAGGGAAATTTCGACCTGTACTACGGCGAGGTGCGCCTGTCCCCGAATTTCGATCTTTCGCCGTTCTTCGGCGCGACCGGCACGCTCAACTATGGCGATCTGTCTGACAGCACGATGATGAACCTGTGCAGCATGGCGCTCGTCAACAGCGGCAACACGTATAATCTCTATAAGCGCGTATGCGAACGCGGGTACATCACGCCCATTCTCTTTAAGAGCTATGCGCTCTATACCACGCGCGGCGCCGTCACGGAGCCGACACATTACATCGACTGGTTCCTGCCGTACACGGCGCAGACGGAGGAATAACCGCAATATACAGGAGGATACGCCCATGAAACGGATCCTGATGATCGGCACCGGCGGGACCATCGCGTCCGGGAAAACGGCAGAGGGCCTTATGCCGGAGCTGACGAGCGAACAGCTTCTCTCGTTTGTTCCGGCGGTCTCGACGCTGTGCCGGGCCGAGTGTCTGCAGCTTCTGTCGCTGGACAGCACGAATCTGGCCCCCGCGCACTGGCTCCTGATCGCGAAGGCCGTCCGGGAGCGGTACGACCGCTACGACGGCTTCGTCATCAGCCATGGCACGGATACCATGGCCTATACCGCCGCGGCTCTCAGCTATCTCATTCAGGGCGCGCGCAAGCCCATCATCCTGACCGGCGCGCAGAAGCCCATCAGCTTTGACTCGACCGACTCCAAGGTCAATCTGACCGACGCGTTTTTGTGCGCGTGCAGCGATACGCTGCACGGCGTCATGATCGTGTTCAACGGCAAGGTCATTCAGGGCACCCGCGCCTGTAAAACGCGCACAAAGAGCTATGAAGCCTTTTCCAGCATCAATTACCCGTATCTGGCCGTTTTGCAGGACGGCTGCATTCTGCAGTATATCGAAAACGCCTGCCTGCCCGAGCCGGTCTTCAATGACACGCTCGACGAGCGCGTTGCGCTTCTGAAGCTCATCCCCGGCGCGCGGGCAGAGCTTGCGGGCTGGATGCTTCAGCACAACGATGCGCTGATATTGGAGAGCTTCGGCGTGGGCGGGATCCCGTCGTATGACGGAAACGACTTCCTGTCTGTGCTGGAGGCGGGCATTCAAAGCGGCAAGACCGTCGTTCTGACCACGCAGGTACAGAACGAAGGCAGCAACGTCGGCGTCTATCAGGTCGGGCATAAGATCCGCGAATGTCCGCAGGTGCTCGAGGCCTTCGACATGACGACCGAGGCCATCACCGGCAAGCTCATGTGGATCCTCGGTCAGACCAAAGACCCCGATCGGATCCACCGCCTGTTCTACACCCCGGTCGCAAACGACATTCTGAACTACCACACATAAAAACCGCCCCGCTGCCATAAAACCGGCAGCGGGGCGTATTGCTTTGTATCGGGGGATCAGATCGTCGGCTGGTTAGCCGCTTCGATGATCTTGACGAACTTCTCAGGGACGAGGGAAGCGCCGCCGATGAGGCCGCCGTCGATATCGGGCTGGGCCAGCAGATCGTAGGCGTTCTTTTCGTTCATGGAGCCGCCGTAGAGGATGGAGATCGCACGGGCGACCTTTGCGCCGTAGAGCTTGCGGATGACCGCACGGATGTGCTCGCAGAC
>CAKUND010000191.1 GCA_934668295.1 uncultured Oscillospiraceae bacterium | reverse complement strand
TTCTTCCTGTCGAAGACCCGCACGGGCCTGAGCCTGCGCGCCATCGGCGAAAATACCGCCACGGCTGACGCTGCCGGCATCAACGTCACCAAGTACAAGTACCTTGCCACCTGCATCGGCGCCGGCATCTCCGGCCTTGGCGGCACGTACTACGTCATGAACTACATCAAGGGCACCTGGGAAAACCAGGGTACGATCGAAGCCCTCGGCTGGCTGGCTGTCGCGCTGGTCATCTTCGCAACGTGGAAATCCCTGCGCGCGATCTGGGGCTCGTATCTGTTCGGCGTTCTCTACTGGGCCTATAACTATATCCCCGGCCTGTCCAGAAGCACGCTGGAGCTGTTCAAGATGCTCCCGTACGTGGTCACGATCCTCGTCCTGCTCATGGTCTCCATGCGCAAGAAGAAGGAAGACCAGCCGCCTCAGTCCCTCGGCATCCCGTACTTCCGCGAAGAACGATAACCATAAACGCGCTCTGCGAAGCCTCGCAGAGCGCGTCTTTTTTATTCTCCAGAAGCCCGGCGTTCCTCGCGTTTCATGCGCGCTCGGTCATAGATCCTCCCGCTGGGCACGGTGCGCGTCACGGGCGATATCCCGTACCAGCTTCCGCGCCGCTTGCTGTGAAATTTCTTCCGCGCCCGTTTGCTCTGCTTCTTTAGCGGTACCGTACGCTATTTTATCTTTTTGGCGCAATTCCCGTCATCTGGCTTGCCCTCCTGCTGGCGCAGTCTCTTGGCGGCGGTTTGCCGGAGCTGCTGCGGAATCTGACCAGCGCATTGGAGCAGCCGACGAATATCATATGGACGGATTCACCGCCCGAATCATGCTCAAAGGTTGAAAGCATAGTTCCCAAAGGGCGTGTAACATCACAAAGCACCTCTGTATCATCATATCCCTGTAAACGAAACCGGATTTGCAGTTCGCTGTTCATCTGGGTGCTGTCGCTCGCTATGATTTTGACCGTCTACGGCCGCTTTTTTAAGCTCTACATGGCGACAGCGATTGCGCCGATCCCGCTGTCGAGTTTCGCAGGACAGCCCTCCAGCAGCATCGGCATGGCGTTCATTAAGAGCTACGCCGCCATCTGTCACGCCTCTAAAAATGGGCGCAAAAAAGCCCGGAAGTCGTTGAAACTTCTGGGCTTTTCACAGCGGCATCTTTTTTGGTGCAGCTTGATGGAGCAGGGTACGGGAGTCGAACCCGCCTCCGCGGCTTGGGAAGCCGCTGTACTACCGATGTACGAACCCTGCATTTTCGGCTCTTGGGTATCATAGCATCTTTTTATCGAAAATGCAACCGTTTTCTGGCGAAAAATGAAACCCGGGCCTCCGGAGGGAGGCCCGGCAAGAAAATCAGCAGAGCTTTGCGCCGGCGGGGATGGCGTCGTTCAGCATGATGAGGTTCAGCTTTTCCTCGCCCTTTTCCTTGTGGACGGCGGACAGGAGCATGCCGCACGATTCCTGGCCCATCATCTTTCTGGGCGGCAGGTTGATAACGGCGGCAAGCGTCTTGCCGACGAGCGCTTCCGGTTCATAGAATTTTGCAATGCCGGAGAGGATCTGGCGATCCGTGCCGGTGCCGTCGTCAAGCGTGAAGCGCAGGAGCTTGTCGGATTTCTTCACGCGCTCGCAGGCCTTGACTTTGACGGCGCGGAGGTCGGATTTGCAGAAGGTGTCGAAGTCGACCTTTTCCTCAAGCTGCGGTTCGACCTCGACGGCGGGCAGAAGGGCTTTTTTCTGCTCGGCCTCGAGCTCCTCCAGCTCGGCAAGGGCCTTGGCCGCGTCGATGCGGGGGAAGATCGCCTCGCCCTTGTGGACGGACGCGGTCTGCGAAAGCGCGCCCCAGACATTGGCCTTGTCCCACGTCTGCACGGCTACGTCCGCGCCGATCTGCGTGAAGATCTTCTCGCAGGAGGCCGGAATGAACGGCAGCAGGAGCGTCGTGCAGATGCGGATGGTCTCGAGCAGATTATACATGACGGAGGCCAGACGCGGCTTGTTCGCCTCGTCCTTTGCAAGCGCCCAGGGCATGGTCTCGTCGATATACTTGTTCGCGCGCTGGATGCACTTGAAGATCTCGTCCAGTCCGTTCTGGAACTGGAACTTCTC
>CAKUND010000190.1 GCA_934668295.1 uncultured Oscillospiraceae bacterium | reverse complement strand
ATCAAAATTGCCCTTGCGGGCAACCCGAACAGCGGTAAAACCACGCTGTTCAACGCGCTGACCGGTTCGAACCAGTTCGTCGGCAACTGGCCGGGCGTCACGGTCGAAAAGAAGGAAGGCAAGTTGAAAAAGCATGACGACGTCGTGATCATGGACCTTCCCGGTATTTATTCTCTGTCCCCCTACACGCTGGAGGAAGTCGTCTCTCGTAACTATCTGATCACCGAGCGTCCCGATGCGATTTTGAACATCGTCGACGGCACGAACCTCGAGCGCAACCTCTACCTCACCACGCAGCTGACCGAGCTCGGCATCCCGGTCGTCGTGGCGATCAACATGATGGATGTCGTCAAGAAGAACGGCGACCAGATCAACATCAAGGAGCTGTCTCGTCAGCTGGGCTGCCCTGTTCTGGAGATCTCCGCTCTGAAGGGCACCGGCATCATGGAAGCCGCGGAAGCAGCCGTTAAGGCCGCCGCAGGCCCCCACACCGAGCCGCAGCACACCTTCTCCGGCCCGGTCGAGCATGCCATCGCGCACATCGAAGAGGCTGTCCTGCATGACAAGCCCGCCGCGCAGCAGCGCTGGTACGCCATCAAGATATTCGAGCGTGACGACAAGGTGCTCGAACAGCTGAGCATTCCCGCAGACGTCATGAAGCACATCGAGACGGACATCAAGGCCGCCGAGACCGAGCTGGACGACGACGCGGAATCCATCATCACCAACGAGCGCTACGTGTACATCGCGCAGGTCATCAAGAGCTGCTACAAGAAAAAGAGCGCCGGTAAGCTCTCCACCTCCGACAAGATCGATAAGATCGTTACCAACCGCTGGCTGGGCCTGCCGATCTTCGCGGTCGTCATGTTCATCGTGTACTGGGTCGCCATGGTTGGCGTCGGCGCACCGGCAACGGACTGGGCGAACGACGGCCTGTTCGGCGACGGCTGGCACCTGTTCGGCATCGGCTCCTCCGCCTACAACGACGCAGCTGACGAATACGCTGCTGCAAGCGACGCAATCAGCGGCTACTATGAGCTCGACACCGAAGCTGAAGACTTCGATGCCGACGCGGCTCTGGCCGAGATGAAGGCCGTGACTGCCGATTCCGCAAGCACGACCATCGAGGTTGAGGATGAAGAAACCCTCGCCCTCAACGACATGACTGTCTACTATGATTCCATCCCCGACGACGCGGACGAAGAGACCACGATCGGCATGTCCTATGTCGACGCTGTCAGCTATTTCGAGGAGAACGGCTTTGACGAGCCCGATCCCGCTGACTACGGCGTCTGGGTCCCCGGTGTTCCGGTTCTGATCGGCAATCTGCTCGACGCATGCAATGTTCCCGAAGACGGCTGGCTGCACGGCTTGATTCTCGACGGCATTGTCGCCGGTGTCGGCGCAGTTCTCGGCTTCGTGCCGCAGATGCTCGTTCTGTTCCTCATGTTGGCCTTCCTCGAAGCGTGCGGCTACATGGCCCGTATCGCCTTCGTTCTGGACCGGATCTTCCGTAAATTCGGCCTGTCCGGCAAGTCCTTCATCCCGATGCTCATCGGCACCGGCTGCGGCATCCCGGGCGTTATGGCCTCGCGTACCATTGAAAACGAACGTGACCGCCGTATGACGATCATGACCACAACCTTCATCCCCTGCGGCGCGAAGGTGCCGTTTATCGGCATGATCGCCGGCGCTCTGTTTGGCGGCAGCGCATGGGTCTCCACCTCCGCATACTTCATCGGCATGGCCGCGATCATCGTTTCCGGCATCATGCTGAAGAAGACCAAGATGTTCTCCGGCGATCCCGCTCCGTTCGTTATGGAGCTGCCTGCGTACCACTGGCCGACCCTCGGCAATGTCCTGCGCAGCATGTGGGAGCGCGGCTGGTCCTTTATCAAGAAGGCCGGTACGATCATCCTTCTGTCCACCATCTTTGTCTGGTTCACCACCTACTTCGGCTGGGCTGAGGACGGCTTCCGGATGCTCTCTGACGAAGAGATCAACTATTCCATCCTCGCCAAGATCGGCGGCGCAATCGCCTGGATCTTCGCTCCGCTCGGCTGGGGCAACTGGCAGGCAGTCGTTGCGTCTATCACCGGCCTTGTCGCCAAGGAGAACATCGTCGGCACGCTCGGCATCCTCTATGGCGGCGGCGACGGCACGGTCTA
>CAKUND010000189.1 GCA_934668295.1 uncultured Oscillospiraceae bacterium | reverse complement strand
TGAGAATAAAAAATTGCCGAACACGTTGAGATGACTGGCTTTTTCGCCATTTCATCTATAGTGTTCGGCAATCATGGTGCGCGAGGCGGGACTTGAACCCGCACGTCCGGAGTGGACACTAGAACCTGAATCTAGCGAGTCTGCCAATTCCACCACTCGCGCATCTGCGGTCTTTCGACTGCTCGGATATATTACCACAGATATTCCCGCTTGTCAAGCGGAAAGCGCGGAAAAAGTTGCGAAAAACCAGAGGCAGATCTATTTTGATTTATGGTTGACGTATGCGGCCAGATGCTTCCTTGCAGATGACAGAAGTCCCGGCGAACCCAGTGAAGCGTTTATGTTTTGGAAAGGAGGAAACGGGCTCAGAGGATAAGAGACTCCGCGAACAGCAGGGACTCATTCCGTCGAGGCTGCTTCCAACGTGTCTCCGACGGCCCCATCTTTTCCCTTGCGCGGGAAAAGATAGGGGCGGAAAGGGCGCTTGGACGCGTTTGGTGTGTGCTGCCGGGCCGACAGTGGGCATCAGCCCCTGCGAAGCGTATAAAAACAGCGTCAGAAATTTTGTGCTGCTTCAAATTTCGCGGGAAAAGACCAGAAAAACCGAAGCGGTTTTTCTGGTCGGCTTTCAAGGGGGCTCCGGGGGGAAATTGAAATCTTCCCGGCTCGTTTTCTTTTTGTCACGTTTTCTTTTGGAGAAGCAAAAGAAAACGTAATGCCGCAGCCTCTCAGGCTTCCGTCACGGACGGGCAGGTGCGGACGTATTCGTAGAACTGCGCATTTGTCGCTTCCATGTACGGCGTGACCCAGAGCGTACCGACGCCGAGGCACAAAGAGCCGACGATGATCCAGCCGAGGAAGCTCAGGTCGAGCACAAACTTTTCCCACTTGTGGCCGTTCATCAGCTGACGGCTTGCGGTGATGCAGGCGTTCCATCCGTAATCGGGGTGGTCGAGCTTGATATAGTACGCCATGGAATAGGAATAGGCCTTGACGATGCCGGGAACGATGAACAGCAGCGACCACAGGGCCGTGAACAGCGACGTCATGAGGCCGATGAGGAACGTCCCGCCGAAATCGTCCTGAAAGCCGCGGAACATGTCCCCCAGCTGCACGGGCTGATGATCACGGGCCTGCTTCAGGAAGATATACGCCATGCCGTATTCCAGCGGGCCGACCACGAGCAGCGCGCCGATGCCGGGAATGATACCGGCGGCAGCCGACTCCATCAGGCCGATCAGCAGGCACACGGCCAGGCCCATCATCCAGAGATTCTGAAAAATACCGCCGCCGAGCTGCGCTCTTGCGCGGGCTTTTAATTCTGCACGATCCATAAATTATTCGATCCTTTCTGTATCCTTTTTTCTTTTCCGGACGCTTCCATTATACCGTATGCGCCCGCGTATTGCAAGATTCAGAATCTTCTGTTGATGAACCGCACAAATCCGGACGCATGAATTTGTGGAAGACTGCCGAAAAAAGCAAAATCGCAGGATTGTCGGATAAAAAAAGCATGTCTAACATTGAACAAACGGCCTGTTTCGCTATGATAAAACCATCAGCGGGCGGCTTGCGTCAGAGGCTGCCCGCGCACAAGCGCATATTTGTATGAAACTCAAATGATCGATACAGGAGGATACAAGCATGGCAACATTCAGATTTACCGCAGGCCCGTGGAACGTCCACGAGGGCAACGAGACCTTTGGCCCCGGCCACCGCAAGAGCGTTCCGCTGGAAGAGAAAATGAAGAAATACGCCGAGATCGGCCTTGCCGGCATGCAGTTCCATGACGACGACGCCGTTCCCGACATGAACAACATGACCGAGAAGCAGATCATCGACTACGCAAAGGACGTCAAGGCGATGCTCGACAAATACGGTCTGTTCGCAGAGTTTGTCGCGCCGCGTCTGTGGTTCGACAAGCGCACGAACGACGGCGGCTTCACCGCCTCCCGCAAGGAGGACCGCGAGTTTGCCCAGTGGCGCGCACGCCGCTCCTGCGACATCGCCAAGGCGCTCGGCACGAAGAAGATCCAGCTGTGGCTGGCCCGCGAGGGCACGCTCTGCGCCGAGGGCAAGAACCCCGTCGAAATGACCCTTCAGCTGCGCGATGCGTTCAATGACATTCTGACCTACCGCGACGACGCGCTCATCCTTGTCGAGCCGAAGCCCAATGAGCCCATCGACCGCTCCATCTGCGGCACTGCCGGTCACGCGCTGGCCGTCGGCGC
>CAKUND010000188.1 GCA_934668295.1 uncultured Oscillospiraceae bacterium | reverse complement strand
GCCGTCAATTCCTCCGGCGTCATCGTCGAGGACATCGGCTCGTGCATGATCAAATTCAGCCGCTGCTGCACGCCGGTCCCCGGCGATGAGATCATCGGCTTTATCACCAAGGGCTACGGCGTGTCCGTCCACCGGAAGGACTGCCCGAACGCCAAAGCTGCGCTCGACCCCGCGCAGAAGGGCCGCTGGGTCAAGGTCACATGGGCGGAGGCCCCGGACGCGATGTTCTCCACGTCTCTGGAGATCGAGGCCGACGACCGCGATGGCCTGATGCTGGACGTGGCGACGATCCTCACATCCTTGCGCCTGCGCACAAGCGAAATGAGCGCGCGCTCCGTCGGCGGCGGCACTGCCATCGTCTGCCTGCGCTTCAGCGTCCACAACCTCACCGAGCTCGAAAACGTCCGCACAAGACTGCGCGGCATCTCGGGCGTGCATAACGTCGAGAGAGGGACGGAGTAAGTGCGGCAGCTTTTCGGGAAATCCGCAAGCATTTTCCTCCTCGTTTGCAGGGGCCGATGCCCACATCGGCCCGTTGGGCAGTTGTGAATTCGCCGAAGGTTTCCGTAAAAACCGGTGCATCCTGCGGGCGGACAGAGTCGTCCGCCCCTACAGAGAGAGCAGTGTTGTTGTAGGGGCCGACGACTCTGTCGGCCCATCTGGAAGTTGCAAATTCGCCGAAGATTTCCGTAAAAACGGTGCAATCTGCCGGGGCGATGTGTACCGGCAAGCGGCAGACCCACATCCGTAACGCTCCTTCGTCGCGAACGGCTGTGACCGGCATCGGCCCCTACAAATTCTCGGCGAATCCGTACTGCCTCGCAAATTTCAAACGCAAAGCTGATTTACCGCAGCCATTCAAAGGAAACTGCTTGCAAATCTGTTGTACCGTAACAGGCGGCGCGTACCAAAACTCTCGTAGGGTGACTATGTGTGTTCGCAGAGACTAAATAATAGGTTCCTGCCTGAGTAGCACCCGCAGAATGCACCAAACGTAACCAAGCGCCCCTTTTCTCCCCATTCTTTTCCGGCAAGACGGAAAAGAATGGGCCGTCGGAGACATACCCAGCCTGCAAATTTGCAGGACACCCCTATAAAACGAAAGGAACTCACTATGAAAGCAGTCGTTACCCGCGTGAATTCCGCCAGTGTTTCCATTGACGGAGCTGTTCACGGAAAAATCGGAAAGGGTTTTTTGATCCTGCTCGGCGTCGGGCCGGACGATACGCCGGCGCTCTGCCGGAAGCTGGCCGAAAAGGTGCTGGGGCTGCGCGTGTTCCGCGATGAAAATGATAAAATGAACCGTTCGCTCGCCGATGTCGGCGGAAGCGTTCTTGTTGTGAGCCAGTTTACGCTCTACGGCGACGTGAGCCACGGCCGCAGGCCGAGCTTCATCGGCGCGGCCAAGCCCGATCTGGCCATCCCGCTTTACGAGCAGTTCCTCGCCGAGTGCGAACGCCTCGGTTTCCCGCCGCAGCACGGCGAATTCGGAGCCTATATGCAGGTCGTGTCGGAAAACGACGGGCCTGTGACCCTGATCGTCGATACAGACGATCTGAAATAAGGAGACGCCATGAACATTCAGACGCTTACACTGGGGCCGCTGGCCACCAACTGTTACCTTGTCCGCGCGGACGAAAGCCCCCGCGCCGTCATCATTGACCCCGCCGCAAACTCCAAACGGCTGCTGGCCGCGCTGGAGGAGCAGGGGCTGACGCTTGAGGCGATTTTGCTGACGCACGCGCATTTTGACCATATCGGTGCGCTGAAAAACCTGCGCGCGGCGACGAACGCCCGCGTGTATATCGGCGAGGCCGACAAGGACGACCCCAGCCATATGTGTCACGATCTGCTGACCTATACGGATACGTATCAGGACGGCGATACCGTCGCGGCAGGCGGTCTGACCTTTCGGGTGCTCTCTACGCCTGGCCATACGCCGGGCTCCGTGTGCCTGCTGTGCGAGAACGTGCTGTTTTCCGGCGATACGCTCTTTGCGGGCTCCTATGGCCGGACGGACTTCCCGGGCGGGAGCAGCCGGGACATGGCCGCGTCGCTGCAAAGACTGTCCAAGCTGCCGTCTGAAACGCGTGTGCTGCCCGGCCACGGGCCCTCGAGCACCATCGAAGAGGAGCTGCGCACCAATCCGTATCTGCGGGGGCTCGGGATCGAATGAAGCTGTATCTGAAAAACCATACCGAGCGCTATCCGGTCGAGCAGCTGCAGCTGCAGCTGTTTGCGCAGGAGCCGAGCGAGTTCTGCACCGAGCCGTTTACCGGCGACGG
>CAKUND010000187.1 GCA_934668295.1 uncultured Oscillospiraceae bacterium | reverse complement strand
TGCAGAATGCCGACACCCTCCTGCCCGAAGATACGCTCGATATCAAAATCTTCGATGGAAAGCGTTCTGCCGACCTCGCCGGCGCGGTCATTCCAGAGACGCGGTGCGCGCAGCCCAAAGCCGGAATCCGCAATGTTGAACTGGTGCCGATAGCCCCACGGCCCGCCCTGTTCGACTTCGACACCCTCAAAGCGGATGTTCCGCGCGCGAAGCTGCCGCTTGATGAAATCCGCAACGGGGCTGCCCTTGACGAATTTCGTAAGTGCAAGGCACTCCCGCCCAAGGCTCGACGCGACATTCAGCACGTTCGTCTCCGCGCTGGTCGCCTGCATATAAAACAGGTTGCTGTTCTGTACCGCCATCCGCTCCGGCGGCGTGATGCGCACACCCATGCTCGTCGGGCACGCAATGGCATATTGATAGGTTTTCTTCATAGAGTCCTTTCTTTGATTCGGTTGAACCATCAAAGGCCGGGTGCACGCACCCGGCCTTTGTGTATGTTGGGTGTTCGGACTTATTTAGCGTCCGGTTTGCTGATAGTGGCTTTCGATTTAACTGCGATAATATTTGTGATTACATTGTCATGGCCGCAGTTGATCTTGATCGCTTCGATATAATTTCCAGAAGCACCCGGGCCAAAGATATTGCCGGTGATCGTTGCGCCGCTCAGGCCGTCGTCCATGTAAACGGCGCTGCCTGCGAAGTTGGGATAGGATGCGTCGTTGTTGCCCAGATTGTAGAAATGATTGTTCCGGATAATCAGTCCCTGGCAGCGCGCGTCACGCCCGCCGTAGACTGCAGCCATATCCTTGCCGTTCAGGATCACGTCATGGAACGAGTTGTTCTCGATCACGCAGTCCAGCGAGGTTGCACTGTCGCCGACGATCGCGAAGTTCAGCGCCATATCCGTGATGTTGTAAACCTCATTGCTGGAGAAGGTATTCTTCACACCGCGAAGCTTCACACCGCCTTCGCTTCCGCTTCCGCGCCGAGCAGGCGGACGATCAAGGTGATCGCCTGTTCGCGCGTCGGCGTCTTTTCCAGCTCGAAGCCCTTGTTTGTGCCCTGAAACAGGCCAAGGGTCTTCAGCGCTTCGGCCTTCTGCAGCGTTGTGCAGCTATGGCTGCTTCCGGCGGCCAGCGCCGGGCATCAGCCGGAGAACGGCAGATATCCGGCGCTTTTGCGGGAGGTTCTTTATTCCAGTGGGGTGATCGTCTCAACGTCTCCGTTCAGGCGGGAGCGCTCGGCAGCGAAGACCAGACGGGTATTTTCGCAGGAAATGCCGATCTCGCTGACCTCGTCGGCGGTTTTCGCGCCGGTCATGTAATCGTAAAGCGCGTTCACGATACCGGGATCGCCGCCGCCGTGACCGCCGACCAGCGTACCGTCGACGCGGCCATTGGTGTGGATGGTCTCCCACCAGCGGCCCTCAAAGTGGAAAATGCGAATCTCGTCGCCCTCAAAATCGAGGAACATCTCGCCCTTCGTGCCCATGATGTTGGACTTTCTGCCGTTGTAGTTAAAGCAGCTCATGGTGAACGACGCGGTTGATTTATCTTCGAATTCCATGTTCACGACCTGATGGTCAACCACGTCGTTGTCGCACTTGAAGACGCATTTGCCGTACTGCGTATGGCGAAGCGTAAATTCCACATCCGCGTCAGTTGGATCGACCTTGCCGGTGGACGTGGTGCGGAACCACATGTTGTCCCTGTCGTCCAGATACAGCTTGACCGAATTATACGGGCAGGTTTCCGCGTGCGGGCAGCCGTCGATGCAGCGCTCGGGCGCGTCAGCCGGGGCATTTTCGCGGCGGAAGTACTTGAGCGAACCGAACGACTGGATCTTCGTGCATTTTTTCTTCATCAGCCATTGCAGCAGGTCAATGTCGTGGCAGGACTTGGCCAGCAGCATGAAATTGCTTTTTGCCGTGTTGCCCCAGTTACCGCGGACAAAGCTGTGGCTCTGGTGGACGTTGCCGAGACCCTCCGTGTGGACAATTGTCACGATATCACCCAGAACGCCCTCGTCAATGAGCTGTTTGACGCGCGAATAGAACGGCGTATAGCGCAGCACATGGCAGACCATGAGCTTTCGCCCGTACTTGCGCTCCTGATTGCGCAGATCGATACACTCCTGCTCCGTGCGTGCCAGCGGTTTTTCCAGCAGCACATCATAACCGGCCGCCAGTGCCTTCATGGCCGGTTCATAATGCATACTGTCTTGTGTCGCAATGACCGCAAGATCGGCAAGCCCTGGCTGCGCCAGCAGCTCCTGCCAGGTATGGAAAACGTGATTGTCCGGGAGGTTATGCTTATTCTGAATGTTTCTGC
>CAKUND010000186.1 GCA_934668295.1 uncultured Oscillospiraceae bacterium | reverse complement strand
CAAAAGCCTCTTTCAACATACTCATATTATTTCTTCCCCTTTAAGCTGATCGTTCTCGGATAGCTGAACTTTGCGTAGCCCTTGTCCTCGCGGGTATGGCCGAGCTTGTCGAGCTGGCCGATTTCCTCAAGGCGCTTGTAGATCTTGATCCATGCGCAGTCGTTTTCCGGGTTGACCTCGCACTTGCCGTTCTTCTGTCCGCCGCAGGGGCCGTTGACCAGGCTCTTGGCGCACTGGGTCACAGGACAGATACCGCCGGTCTGGCCCAGAACGCAGTCGCCGCAGAAGTGGCATGCTTCCTCCCAGACGCCGAAACGGACGGCTTCGCCGAGGTACATGGTGTTGTTGGACGGATAGGTGGGGATACCGGGGGCATTCTTGGCGACGCACTGTACGCCGTCGCCGCAGGACATGCAGATCACGCAGTCCGGCTTGGCCGCGACGAGGGGCTTCATCTTGCCCTTGACGCCGAGGTTCATGCAGCAGTAATCCGCGATCGTCGTGCCGACGACCTTCTTGCCTGCCTCCTCCAGTGCCTTTGCCAGCGCGGCGACCTCCGGCTCGCCGCCGGTGTGACATGCCGTTGCGCAGCTGTTGCAGCCGACGATCGCGACCGTCTTCGCGTCGCCGACCATCGCCATGAGTTCTTCCATGGGCTTCTTTTGCGTAATAATCATGCTAACGTCTCCTTGCGTATGAAATGCGGGCGCGGTTTTTTCGAAAGCCGCGGACGTATGTCTCGAACATGGCACTATCATACTCCAAACTCACGCAGAAATCAACATGATTCCAACGCAAACAACGAAAAATTTCTGGAACTCTTACAGAATTCCAAGACTGGCAAACAGAAAGTCAGCATGATATAATATGGACAAACTGAAACAGGAGGCGTTATCGGCCATGGAAACAGGCGTTTTTGAAAAGCAGATCGTTCTGACCCCGGATCTGTGCGGCAGCGCGGCGGCGCTCTCGCCGCTGGCGGCATTCACGATCTTTCAGGGCATTGCGTCGGAGCACGCGGAAAAAATCGGCGTCGGCGGCGCGGCGATGGCAAGGCGGGGCGAGTTCTGGCTGACCGTCCACAGCCGGGTAGATTTTTATGCGCCGGCGTATCTGATGGACGAGCTGACGGCCTGCACATGGCCGGAGCAATGCGAGGGCCGGGATATCCGCTGCTTTCGCAGCTACCGGCTGACGCACGGGGAAAAGCTCGTCGCGCTGGGCCGGACGCAGTGGGCCATCCTCGGCCCGGAAAAGAAGATCCTGCGCTTTGAGCAGTCCGGCTTCCCGGCGGACTTCCCTTTCCCAGCCGCAGCCGCCATCGACGCGCCGCCCGTGCGCTTCCACGACGATCTGACGCAGGACGAGCCCCTCTACACGCACCTTGTCCGCGCGACGGATATCGACATGGGGCGGCATATGAACAACGTCGTCTATATCCGCCTCCTGCTCGACTGCTTCTCGTCGAAGGAGCTTGCCTCCGACGCGATCCGGAGCATCGAAGCGCACTATGCAAGCCCGTGCCTCGAAGGCGAGACGCTCGGCATCTTCTGCCGCCGGGACGGGCAGACCTGCCGTATGTCTGTCCGTCACGCGGACGGCCGCGCCGCCGTTCTGGCGCAGATCGTATTCGGAGAACTGCACTGACAGAGCAAAATGCCCCCGCGTCAGCCGAATAGAACCGGCTGGTGCGGGGGTCTGCTTCGCTTCTGAAAGAATGACCCGGAAACAGAAACCACGGCTGCCTCACACGAGGCAGCCGCTTTTGTATATGCCTGCGGATAAAGCGCTCACAGCTCCTGCGCGGTCAGCCAGAGAAGGAAGCTCTTTGCCAGATCCAGCTTTTTCGGATCCATATTGCGCAGCAGCTCCGCAACGTCCCGCCATTGTGCGCCGTCATACTTCACGCTGCCTATCCGGCTCTTGCGCTGCTGTGTCTTGTTGGCAGCTATTGCATCTATTTGCTTTTAAAAAGGATACCATGGGTCAACTGGTGGCTGATCTGAGTTTTGCGGCATCAGCTGACGCCGCGAAAGATGCAGACAGCAGGAGCGGATCTGCTTCCGCTCCTGCTGTTTTGTTCAGTGTGCTTATTCGACGGTCACAGTGCCGTCCGGGCCGATGGTGACGGTCATGCCGTCCTGGACATAGGCAAGAAATTCCTCGCCCAGCGAGTCGACGACCGGCATTTTCCCCGGCTGGAGCCACACGTCCGCGAGGATCGCGCCGGCGGCCGCCAGAGAGTCGATGGGGTTGGCAAACAGCATGCAGGCCGGCTGCCGATCCATGGCGCAGGCGCAGTAGAGCACCAGACCGCCCGTGGTCGAGCCGATGGTCTGCGGCAGGCAGAGCGCCTTGCCCGCCATGGGCTTGCCGTAGAG
>CAKUND010000185.1 GCA_934668295.1 uncultured Oscillospiraceae bacterium | reverse complement strand
TCCCTCGGCGAAAAGCAGCTTGTGACCGCCGGGACGATGGCCAATACCGACGTGATCGGCTATTATCAGAACGAAGCGCGGGCCTGCTTTGTAGTCCTGCATTATGTAAATGGGAGCCTGCTCGATAAGGAATACGAGATCCTTTCCCCGGCGGACGATCCGCAGGAGGCCGTCTGCGCCCTCGTCAAGCAGTTCTATCTTGCGCGCGGCGCAGCGCCCAAGATCATCCTTACGCCGTTTGAATTGGAGGACGCGGAGCTGTTTTCCGCCCTTTTGCAGCAGGAGCTGAATAAAAAGGTGCTTATCCGCATGCCGCAGCGCGGCGACAACGTGCGTCTGGTCGAGCTTGCGCATAAAAACGCGCGCGAGGAGGCCGAGCGCATCACCACCAAGGCCGAGCGCCGCACCGGAACGCTCGGCGCGCTGGCCGATATGCTCCATCTGCCGGATCTCCCGCACCGGATGGAGTCCTATGATATCTCCAACCTGGCCGGCACGGATATCGTCGCGTCCATGGTCGTTTTTCAGGACGGCCGGCCGTTCAGATCCGCCTATAAGCGCTTCCGCGTCGAGGGTCTGACCGATCAGGACGATTACGCGTCCATGCACCAGGTGCTGCTGCGCAGGCTGACGCACTATGTCCAGCAGGACGCGGGCTTTTCCGAGCGGCCGGACGTGCTGCTCATCGACGGCGGCATCGAGCACGCGAAGATCGCCGAGGATGTCCTGCAGACGCTCGGACTCGATATCCCGACCTACGGCATGGTCAAGGACGACAAGCACCGCACAAGGGCGCTCGTGACCGCCGCAGGCGATGAGATCGCCATCAGCGCCGTTCCCTCCGTCTTCGCCCTCATCGGCACCATTCAGGAGGAGACGCACCGCTTCGCCATCACGTACCAGCGCGCGCTTCGCTCACGCCGTATGAAAAAATCCGGTCTGGAGGATATCCCTGGCATCGGCGAAAAGCGGCGGCAGGCGCTGTTAAAGAAATTCCGCTCCGTCAAGGCCATTTCCCAGGCGGAGCGCAGCCAGCTTGAGCAGGTGCTTCCCGCGTCCGCCGCACTGGCAGTTTACACGCACTTTCACCCGAAGGAAGGAGGGCAAGCGCCATGCGCGTCATCACAGGAACCGCCAGAGGCGTCCCGCTGAAGGCCCCCAAGGGCATGGACACCCGTCCGACCATGGATCAGGTCAAGGAGGGCATTTTCTCCGCCATCCAGTTTGAGGTCGAGGGGCGGAGAGCACTCGATCTGTTCGCGGGCTCCGGCCAGCTCGGCATCGAGGCGCTCAGCCGCGGCGCGGCGCACTGCACGTTTGTCGACAAGGGCAGGGAACCGATCGCAGTCATCCGGGAGAACCTGAAAAAGACAAGGCTGGAAGAACGTGCCGAAGTCGTGCAGGCAGATTACAGTTCCTACCTGAAAACCTGCCGCACACAGTTCGATTTGATCCTTTTAGACCCGCCTTATGCGGAAATTTTCCTTGAAACTGCACTAAAAATCATATCAGAAATTGACATTTTGACGAACAGTGGTATAATAGTCTGTGAAAGGCCCTTTGAGAAGTCCCTTCCGGACGATATTCCGGGTCTTGCGCGTTACCGCGATTATCGTTACGGCAAGGCTGCGGTGACGATCTTCCGCAGAGGATAGCCGTCTGGAGGAGCCATGAAGACAGCAATTTACCCCGGCAGCTTCGACCCTGTCACAAACGGCCATCTCAACATCATCACCCGCGCGGCGCGCAGCTTTGACCGGCTGATCGTCTGTGTGATGTATAACTGTGAAAAAAGTCCCATGTTCACGCCGGAGGAGCGTGCCGAGCTCATCCGCCGCGTGACCGCCGATATTCCGAATGTCGAGGTCATGCACTCGGACAAGCTTCTGGCCGACTTTGCACGTGAGCAGGGCAGCTCCATTATCATCAAGGGCCTGCGGGCCGTTTCTGATTTCGAGCGCGAATTCCAGATGGCGCTCATGAATCATAAACTCAATCCCGGACTTGATACCATGTTCCTGACTGCCGAGCATCAGTTTATGTACCTGAGCTCCAGCGCCGTCAAGGAGCTGGCACGGTATGACGCCGACGTGAGCGATTTTCTCCCGGCTGCGATCATCCCGGACTTTAAAGCTCGCATGATGGAGCAAATCTAAGGAGGTATATTTATGGCAAGCGGTATTGAAGAAATCTTGACGACGTTGTACGAGATGGTACAGGATGCGTGGAGCCTGCCGCTCGGCGCAGACAAGTGCGTACTCGAACGCGACAAGGTTCTCGATCTTCTCGATGAGATCAGCAATCAGCTTCCCGGTGAACTCAAGCAGGCCAAGACGATCGTCGAGTCCCGCAACGAGGTCATTACCAACGCCAAGCGCGAGGCCGAAAACATTCTCAAGCAGGCCGAGCAGCG
>CAKUND010000184.1 GCA_934668295.1 uncultured Oscillospiraceae bacterium | reverse complement strand
ACCGGCGTGCAGCAGCGGCTGAATTTGATCATGCACGAGCCGATGTCCTCGACGATGACGCCGGAGGAATTGACGGCGGGCGTCTCCTGCCGTGCAAGCGGCTTGGGTGCAAGCGTCCGGGTCGCCCGGGTCAGATCGTCGCGGATGCGGCCGACGGCCTTCGCGGCGGTCAGACCGCCGTAGCCGATCGCGGCATACATATCGTCCAGACATTCGAAGCTGACCTTTTTGAGAATGATGGGCAGCACCTCGGCGTTCTGGAGGATATCGGGGTCAACGCCGGCATGGCGCAGCTCCGCCTCAAAGCTCGTCCGTCCGCGGACGATGTTTTCATCGCGCTTCTCGCGCTTGAACCACTGCTTGATCTTGATGCGGGCCTGGTTGGACTGGCAGATGCTCAGCCAGTCGCGGCTCGGGCCCTTGGCGGATTTGGATGTCAGGATCTCAACGATATCGCCGTTGTGCAGCGGCGCGTCGTAGCTTGCGATGCGGTTATTGACCTTTGCGCCGATCATGGAGTTGCCGACGGCAGAGTGGATGGCATAGGCAAAGTCGATGGGTGTGGAGCCTGCGGGCAGCGAAATGACCTTGCCCTTGGGCGTGAAGACGAAGACCTCGTCGTCAAACATGTCGACCTTGAGGGAATGAATATAGTCGTCCGCCTCGACATCCTGCTGGTTTTCGAGCAGCCGCCGTACCCACTCAAATTCCTTCTCCGAGCCCTCGCCTGCGTGCTGCTTGTATTTCCAGTGCGCCGCAACGCCGTATTCCGCCGTCTGGTGCATCTCCCACGTGCGGATCTGCACCTCAAACGGAATGCCCTGCGAACCGATAACGGTCGTGTGCAGGGACTGATACATATTGGGCTTCGGCGTGGAGATATAGTCCTTGAAGCGGCCCGGAATGGGGTTAAAGAGATCGTGGATATGGCCGAGGACGTTATAGCAGTCGGCGATATTGTCCACGATCACGCGGAACGCATAAAGATCGTACAGCTCGTCGATGGTCTTGTTCTGCGCGCGCATCTTGCGGTAGATGGAATAGGTGTGCTTGATGCGGCCGTAGATCGAGCCGTGGATGCCGACGGAGGCCAGCCGGGTCGTGATCTTCGACTGGATGGCGTTCATGAAGCTGTTGGCGCTGTCCTCGTTCTTTTTGAGATAGTCGATGATCTCCTGATAGCCCTCGGGGTCGAGGTACTGCAGGGAGGTGTCCTCCAGCTCCCACTTGATCTTCTGCATGCCGAGCCGGTGCGCCAGCGGCGCGTAGACCTCCATCGTCTCCATGGACTTGGAAATCTGCTTGGCAGGCGTCTGATACTGCAGCGTCCGGGTGTTGTGCAGACGGTCAGCGATCTTGATGAGGATGACGCGGATGTCCTTCGACATGGCCATGAACATCTTGCGCAGATTCTCCATCTGCTGTTCTTCCATCGTGGAATACTGCACGCGCGTCAGCTTCGTGACGCCCTCGACCAGATTCGCGACCGTCTCGCCGAACATGCGCGAGATCTCCTCAAAGCTCGCGTCGGTGTCCTCCAGACAGTCGTGCAGCAGCGCCGCCGTGATCGCGTCGGTATCGAGACCGATCTCGGCCACGATCTCGGCCACGGCCAGCGGATGGATGATATAGGGCTCCCCGGATTTGCGGAGCTGGCTTTTATGCTTTTCGTCGGCGTATTCGTACGCCCGCTGGATGACCTCCAGATCGGCGGAGGGGGCATAGCGGGTGATCGCCTGCATCATGGATTCATAATGCTCTTGTTTCGTTTCCATTCAGGTTCCTGCCTTCTGCTTTTTCAGATGGATCAAAATCGGGCTCTTTTCAAGATCGACCTTCCGGCCGTCCGCGCACAGGCGGATATACAGCGACTTCGGCCGCTGCTCGAGCTGCAGAAGCCCCTGCTCTGCCAGAACGTCGAGACAGATGCGCGTCTTTCCCGCGCTCAGGGGGAGCTTCGCGCAGCGCGAAATTTTACGGCTCAGGCAGCCGAGCTCCTCGGTCAGAACGCCGTCCTGCGAAAATGCGGCCAGATACCGCCAGACAGCAGCAAAATCCTGCCGCGTCGGCAACAGACATCCGGCCTCGTCGCAGCTGAGCTCGCCGCCTGCCAGATGCTTGTGGTAGACTGCGCGGTCGTGCCCCTGCGCCTCGCGGAAGGCCTTGTCGGGCCGGATGTCCACAAGATTCAGCTGCACGGAACGCATGGAGCGGTATTCGTTGATCTGCGGTGTGAATGCGATGTCGACCACGTCGCCCTGCGCCACGGCGGCACGCTGCGCGTTGGTCGAAAAGAAGATCGCGCCCCAGGTATACGTGCCCTTGGACAGCCGCAGGCGCAGATGCTTTCCGCCGCCGACCTCCGCCAGCTCCGTCACGTGGAGCCCGCGCATACACAGAACCGGCCGCGGGCAGCCCGCGCCGCAGGGCTCCAGATCGCCCAGCGCCTGGATATTTTCAATGGTCAGCAGCTCCGGCGGGATCTCGCAGTCGATGGCGAGCGCCGTGCTGCATGCGTCCGATTCCCGGAAGCTTTCGCACAGGGCCATCATTTTTTCCCGGAAGGGCGCGATGCTCTCGCGCCGGATGGTAAAGCCGGCAGCCAGCTCATGCCCGCCGTAGCTTTCGAGCAGGCCAGACAGCTGCTCCAGCGAGCGGAACAGGTTAAACCCGCCGTAGGATCGCGACGAGGCCTTTCCCTTGTCGCCGTCGAGGCAGATGAGGAACGTCGGGCAGCTGTATTCCTCCGCCATGCGGGAGGCCACGATGCC
>CAKUND010000183.1 GCA_934668295.1 uncultured Oscillospiraceae bacterium | reverse complement strand
GTTATGGGGACGGCTTATAAGGTGACAAAAAACAGATTTTCCGCGGAGGACGCATCGCAGGATGCATTTGTTTCCGCGTGGATAAATCTTTCCGAGCTGCGTGACGGTTCAAAATTCGGCTCTTGGGTCTGTTCGTTTGCAAAAAACTGCGCAAGAACGCTTGAAAGGCATTATCGCGCGGCAATTCCGGACATCAGTCTTGACACTCTTGACGGCTTTGAACCGGCGGGAGAGGATGAGCTTTTTGCCGAAGACGAGTATGAAGACGTCCGCAAAGCGGTTGACCTGCTCGGAGAAAAGATCAGAAAGACTGTCTGCCTGCACTATTTTGAGGGGAAATCCGTTGCTGAAATAGCGGAAATACTGTCAGTTCCCGTCGGGACTGTCAAGTGGCGCCTTTCCGAGGGGAGAAAACAACTGAGAAAGGGTTACGGTATTATGGAGAAAACATACAACGAAAACGAAAGCCTCGTTTCCCGCGTCATGCGGCAGGTCGAGGCGCTCAAGCTGTGGCAGCTCAAAAACGACAAGACCGGTTTCGAAGAAGAATATCGCGCCGTTCTTGCAAATGTCGAGGCGCTTGCGGATTCAAAAGAAAAAAGTTCTATGCTCGCCGATACTCTTTTGCGCGGCTATTGGGAGGTTTCCAGCGAAAAGAATAAAGAAGTTTTTGAGAGAATCAAAAAATCCGCAGAGGACAGTCACAACGAGGACGTTATGATGTCGGTCGCATGCGAGGAATATAACAAATATTCCGGCGAGGAAAGAATCAGATTCATGCGCGAAACGCAGATACCTTATTACCGTGAGGGCGGCTATCCGAAAACGCTGGCTTATATATGGTTCTGGCTCGGATATGAATACCGCGAAAAGGGAGAATACGAGGAAGCTATCCGCTGCTATGAGCAGGTGATGGATATCCTCACGCCGTCGGACGTATATTATGCAAATGCAAAATCTGCCATCGAGGGAGAAAAGCGTTCTATCGCTGCCGAAAAGAATCCTGATGTCATCCGTTACAATTTCGATGTCACCGGCGAGGTTTACAGAAAAATCGACGGCAAATTATACTTCTGGCAGCAACCCGGATACGACTATAACGGAAACAGCGCAAGCGGCAGCCTTTTCTGGAATATGTCTATATGCGACGGTATGATGCTTGACGAGAGCATGAAGACAGACGACACGGTTACATCATCGGACGGAATCACGCTCACATATCTGAAAAACGACGGCGCATGCGATACGCCCGCAGGGCATTTTGAAAACTGCTCCGTATATGTTGTTGACGGCGAGCGCTATGGACTCACTCATTGCGAAACATGGCTCTGCGACGGCATCGGCATCGTCCGCCAGATTGCAACAAGGCATGATGACTCATACGAATGGGTGCTTTCGGCATATAAGACAAGCGGCAAAGGCGGACTTCTCCCCTTTGAGGCGGGCGATCGCTGGGAATATGCGCTTGCCGAGCGCGAAGCTACAGGAATAACGGAAAGAGAAAACATTTTTGAAGTTACCGCATGCGATGCCGGCTCCGTGACGCTTTCAAATATGAACTTTATGGCTGTGACAGGCTATTACGACACATGGGAGGGCAAAACGGCAGAAGCGAGGTACTGTTACTGCAAGAATATAACATCAGACGACGAAATTCTTTGCGACGTAAGCAATGCGCTGAAGCGTGCCGAAGAACTTGCCGTAACAAAGCGTCAGAAGCTGCACACGACTGTGGCAAACAGGGTTATGCGCCGCATTTTTGAAACCGATCCCGCAACCAATCCGGATTATACGGAAAAAGGCAGATGGAATTTCTTTGAATACGATGCGATAAAAAAAGCCGACGGCAAAATCAGCTATGACGAGTTCCGTAAAGATAGCTTTGAATGGAAGGATATGGCTGGTTGCGGCACTGACTGCGTTGGCTACAAAGTGCTTTACAGCTTCTTCTTCGAGATTTTGCGTGATGCGGCAGGCTGTATGTGGTCGGACGAATGGCAGGACGGTTATCATTACGATGAGAGAAAATCGGGCAGGTATGTCACAAAGAATTTCAATGTTAAAGGCGGTGAAACGGTTGTAACTCCCGCCGGAACATTTGAAAACTGCCTGCAAGTCAGCTTTGACTATGAAGCATGGGGCTATTTCTCCGGCAGAAGCGAATATCTCTTTGCAGACGGGGTTGGTATTGTACGGTTTGAGCATCCATACGGCGACGGAAAAAGCGCCGTATGGCAGCTGACCGAATACAAAGGAACAGGCGAGGGCTTTTTCCCGACCAACGACGGGCTTTTCCGCAGGTACGAAGCCGAAGCGCTTCCGGACGGTTGGCACGGCTCTGTTGAATACACATTTGACGAGGACGAGAGCGGCGGTGTCATGCTCAAGGACGCCCTCGGTACTCAGGACAGATCCTGTTACGAAAAAGCGAAGAAAAAGTGACCGTGTGGGGGTGTTAAAAAACTCAAGATGAGTTTGTTAACATCCCCTGATGCAAAAAGCCGCCGTGTTACCGCTAAGAAAAACCACAAAAATAAGATACAGGGGGTAAAAACCGATCAGGATCGCCTTGAAAAATGCCGGAATCGCGACCGGCATTTTTGAGGGAGGTTATAAACGCGCTCCTGACCCCGGACAGCTCCGCGGCAGATTTGAGTCTGAAATCCGATTCCGACGTGTCATCAGCGAGACTCCGGAATCAAAAACCCACCCCCGCGAAGCCCCGTAATACAAGGAAAAACCCGCAATCCCAAGCGGGACGCGGGTTTGCGGGTTTGGTGCGGGTAACAGGGGTCGAACCTGCACGAATGAACACAAGATCCTAAATCTTGCGCGTCTGCCAATT
>CAKUND010000182.1 GCA_934668295.1 uncultured Oscillospiraceae bacterium | reverse complement strand
CAGGAGCTGATGTTCCAGTTTGACGAGCAGGACACGAACGGCCAGTTCATGATCACCGTCCCGCAGGCCGCCGAGCCGCAGCCCAGCACCAGCGCCGTCGTGACCTACGGCAAGGACGACCCCGTGACGCTGCCCGAAAGCGATGCCGCGGCCCTGTCCACCGTGCTGATCCAGGCCAACTATAAAAAGACCGGCAAGACGGCGGATTATCAGTACACCGTCGATCTGAACGGCCAGCTCTACGAGGTCGCGCTTGACTGGAAGGACAACACCTGGAACGGCTCCGTGCGCTATAACGGACAGGTCGCCATGCTCGTCACCAAGAGCAGCTGCACCGTCGCGTCCATCTTTGCCTCCAACCATCTCGGCGGCACACCGGAGCGCGATACGGCCAAGTGGCCCACCGACGTACAGGAGCTTGCCATCGCGCCGAAGGCCGAGAGCATGGCCACGACGAACGATGTGAACGTGCGCTCCGCCCCGTCGACCAACAGCGAGGTTCTCATGACCATGCCGACCGACACGGTCGTCGCCGTCATCGGCGTCTCGGATGAGACGGAGGACGGCGCCTGGTACGAGATCTGGTACAACGAGGTCTGCGCGTACCTGAACGCCAAATACGTCAAATCCATCAGCAGCGCCGCAGCCACAACGACAACGAACGGCTGATCGCACCGTAAATATCCCGCAGGGGCCGACGACTCTGTCGGCCCCTGCTTTTTCTGTGACGCACTGGCGCGGGAGCACCCCTCCCTTGAGCAGGAGGGCCTGAAGGGATTCAAACGCGGCAATTTTTTTGAGCGCTCTGAATCCTGCACCAAACGGGACCCAGCGCCCCTTTTCTCCCCCATCTTTTCCGGCAAGGCGAAAAAGATGGGGCTGCCGGAGGCAGCCCGGCAATGGAATCAAAACCTTCCGCTGCATTTGCTTTTCACCGGTTTCATCTTGCGGAATCAGCAACGGTGCGGTATGATAGACAAATAAAATTCATCAGACAGACGCCATTGCGCGCGAAAGGAGTATTCTCATGGGCACTGCCAGCAGAGAAGCATTTGAACAGCAGGACGCGTTCGGGATCGGTGCGCCGAACGACGCGTATGCGCAGTATTTTACCGGCCATTCCTATCTGAAGCCGCTGACCGCGCCCGGCATGGTCATCACCATCCCGGCAGAGGTCAAGCACTGGCATGGGGCAAAGGCCGACAGCTGGTTCAGCCACATCGCCGTCGAGGTTCCCGGCGAGAACACCCGGAACGAATGGTGTGAGCCGGTCTCGGACGAGGAATATGCCAGACTCGGCTGACAGGAGACGCCATGGGCTGGGATGTTTTATTATTTGATCTGGACGGAACGCTGACGGATTCCGGCCCAGGGATCATGCACGCGGCCGAGACTGCGCTGGCGTCCTTCGGGATCACCGGGCTGTGCGAGCGGGAACTGCGATATTTCGTCGGCCCGCCGCTGGTCGAGTCGTTCGCGGCTTATCTGCCGCAGGCGGAGATCCAGACGGCCATTGACCGCTTCCGCGCATATTACCGCGAGACAGGCTGGCTGGAAAACGAGCCGTATCCCGGCGTGCGGGAATGCTTGCAGGCACTGCAGGCAGCAGGGAAGCGGATGTACGTCGCCACGTCCAAGCTCGAAAGCATGGCGCGGCAGGTACTGACGCATTTCGATCTGCTGCGGTATTTTGACGGCGTGTGCGGCGGGATCGCCGACGACCCGGAGGCCGGGAAAAAGGCCAATGTCGTGCGCCGCGCGCTGCGTGAGGCGGGCTGCACGGAGTATTCCCGCGCCATTTTGTCCGGCGACCGGGAATATGATATTTTCGGCGGCCACGCGGCCGGCGTGCAGACCGCCGGCGTGCTCTACGGCTACGGCAGCCGGGAGGAGCTGGAGACTGCCGGGGCCGACTATCTCGTGCAGACCCCGGGGGCGCTGCTGGCGCTTCTTCGGTGATTTTTCCGGTTATCCGCTTGTAAACAGGCGGTTTCTGTGATAAACTAAATTAGTTGTGAACAAATAAAGATACGATTTGGAGGGCGACCCATGTAGCGGCTGACAGTTCGACGAAACACAAACTGAATTTGGAGGAACATACATGGCATCCCTGAAAGAAGAAATCTCCCGGCGCAGAACGTTTGCGATCATCTCGCACCCCGACGCCGGCAAAACGACCCTGACAGAAAAATTCCTGCTCTACGGCGGGGCTATCGCGCAGGCGGGCACGGTCAAGGGCAAGAAAAATTCCCGCGCCGCCGTATCCGACTGGATGGAGATTGAGAAGCAAAGAGGCATCTCGGTCACATCGTCCGTCATGCAGTTCCAGTATGAGGGCTTCTGCATCAACATCCTCGACACCCCCGGCCACCAGGACTTTTCCGAGGATACCTACCGCACGCTCATGGCGGCGGACTCCGCCGTCATGGTCATCGACGGTGCGAAGGGCGTCGAGCCGCAGACCCGGAAGCTCTTTAAGGTCTGCGCCATGCGCCATATCCCGATCTTTACGTTTGTCAATAAGATGGACCGTGAAGCGCGCGACCCGTTTGAGCTTCTGGACGAGCTGGAAAACGAGCTTGGCATTGAAACCTATGCCTGCAACTGGCCCATGGGCTCCGGCCGGGAGTTTCAGGGCGTGTACGACCGCCGGTCCAGCCAGCTGATCTTCTTCTCCGGCGTGTCCGGCAAGAACCGCGCGGACAAGATGGAGATCGATCTGTATGACCCGCAGGTCGCGCAGCTCATCGGCGAAAAGCGCCATCAGCAGCTGATCGACGACGTGGAGCTGCTCGGCGCGGGCCGCGAATTTGACCTTGAAGAAGTTCGTGCGGGCAGGCTTTCGCCCGTGTTCTTCGGCTCGGCCCTGACCAATTT
>CAKUND010000181.1 GCA_934668295.1 uncultured Oscillospiraceae bacterium | reverse complement strand
CTGTTCATCATCGCTTGGGATGCGGTCTAATTCAATCGCCTATCGCACAGGGGAACGCGCAAGCGTTCCCCTTACCTTATGAAACGGAGGACTTCATGATGAAACGAAAAAGAATCCTCGCAATGATTCTCGCCGTCGCGTCGTGCCTGTCGCTGGCAGTGGGGGCATCGGCGGCAAATACGACCACCCGTAAAGCCACAGATTTTAAGGACTATGACGCAAAAGCGTGGTATGCAGAAGCCGTGTCCGCGGCCGTGGATAACGGTCTGCTTTATGGCAAGAGCGCAACCGTCATTGACCCGAATGGAGATATGACCCGCGCAGAGATGGCAGCAATCATCAACCGCTCGTTCGGGTGCTATAAAGCCACTGATATTTCGCAGTACAAGGACGTATCCAAGAACAAGTGGTACTACAAAGATGTTGCACTCGCCGTCCAGATGGGGACGTATAACGGGCGCAGCAGCTCAACAATGGCCCCGGACGCGCCGATCTCGCGGCAGGAAGCCATGACGGTCGTTGCCCGTGCGCTGGAGCTGGACTACGATTCGTATTCCAAAACGGATTTGTCCGCGTTCTCTGACCGCAGCGAGATTTCCAACTGGGCGCTGCCCTATGTGCGGGCAATGGTCGGCGCGAATTATATCCACGGCAGAACCAAAGGGCTGGAGCCGCTGGATAACATCACCCGCGCAGAATTTGCACAGATTTTTGCAAACATCATCGGCACTTACATTGTGTCCAAGGGAACCTACGACAAGGACATTAAGGGCAGCGTATTGATTCGTACCGACGATGTGACGCTCAAGGATATGACCGTGGATGGCGACCTCATCATCGGCTGCGGCGCGGCAGATGGAAAAATCACGCTTGATAACGTGACCGTCAAGGGCAGATTGCTTGTCTGGGGCGGCGGTACAAAAGCCGTGTACTGCAACGCTGGGACGAATATGCCCGCCGTTGTCGTAGCCCGCGTGGACGATGCTGTAAAAGTAATCTATGACCGTGACAGTACGCTGGCTGTTATTGACACCATCAAGGTTCGTATCACAGAGCGCGCGGAGCAGCACAAGGAGACGGAAGTCATTTTTTACGATGTTTCCGGACTGCGCGAAGCCCAAAAGCAGCTCAACGCGATTGTCGCAGACAATCAGATTGCTCTTACTGCTCCTGCTCATTTATATGCTCTGGTCGGGGAATCCAGCGTGAAGGCCGAGTTCACAAACAACAGCAAGAATGACACCTACAAGGTGGAAATCCGCAGGAATAAGGATAACGCTCTGATTGCCGACATTTTTGAGCTTGCCGCAGGCAAGAGCATTTCCAGTTTGACGCTTCTGGAAGCGCCGGAGTTTGGCAACGCGGATTGCACGGTCACGATCACAGCATTCCGTGACGGCAAGCAGATCGGCACACTGAACACAGAGCTGACGTTGCACACGGCGTATCTTTGGCCCAAGGAGGTACAGTAATGTGATGAAAACCTATCAGAAAGCGGCGGCGCTGCTTCTGGCGCTGGCGCTCATTTTTGCGCTTCCCGTGCCTGCGTCGGCAGCGGAAACAACCGAGGCCCGTGTGCCGGTGACGCTCACCGTAGTCAATACGGTTTCCCCGATCTCATGCACGGTTCCTGCCGCGTTGCCTGTCTCGTTGGTAGATGGCTACGTCGTTTGCGCAAATAATGCGGCAATTACCAACACCGGCAAAACCGGTGCAATCCGCGTGACTAAAGTAGACGTTCAGGCAGGCACGTTTGAGATCGGCAGTTATGACGATTTCAGCGCGGGCAAGAGCAACATTGCACTCAGCATCAATGGCTGCCCGACCAAGGGCGCGGGCGCACTGACACTTGCGGACGGCGCGTTTCCGGCGATCAATGCCGAAAAGTCGCTTGCTATCCGCTATAAGGCAAAGGTTTCTGCCAGCGAAGCCGTTACGAATGTCAATGCCGCGACCGTCATCTTCACGATTGCGGCTGTTATGGAGGGTTGAGCATGAAAATGAGAAAAATTACAGCATTGCTGCTTGTCCTCTGTATGGCGTTCTCGCTGAGCATTTCTGCGTTTGCAGCCGAAGAACATGACCACCATGAACACACAGTCTATGAAAGCGCCCCGGATGAAGAAATCGCCGTGCAGTCCGCTTCTGGCGAGTCCGAAACGTCCGGCACGATTCCAGGCAGCAGTATCAAGTGGTCGCTGGATTCCAACGGTTGGCTGACCATCTCCGGCAGCGGCGAAGCGCCGGTGTTCCAGAGCGCGGACGATCAGCCGTGGGCGACTGTGCGTGAGGAAATCACCGAGGTCTGGTTCGAGGACATGGAAACCTTGAGCATTTCAGATTTGGCATATTGGTTCGAGGGCTGCACAAACCTGACAACCGCCGAACTGCCCCTCGCACCGGTCATTGGCAAGCACGCCTTTTATGGTTGCTCCAAGCTCTCCACGCTGACCATGTACTACGGTGAAACGGTTTTGAACAGCATCGGCGAGGATGCGTTCTGGCGCGAAGCCGATTCCGGCGACACGCTCTATATCGCCTACATCATCGGCTACCCGGAAGCAACGGTGCCGTTCCACACTTACGATTGGGCCGCATCCAATCGCAGCAGCCGGTATTTTTATGATCTGTACGGCGTGTATCAGAACGCAGACGCCGCCACCACTGCACCCAGCGGCATCAAGAAAGCGCCGGGTATCTCTGTTCAGTCCACCGGCTCCATCATTGGCAACTGCCCTTCATGCGGAAAGTATTCGTTCCAGGGCACATACGTTGAAGTCGCACATTCGTCTCGCGGTCATGCAAACTATAATGAGTGTTATCGTGCGACTTGTTTCTAACTGAAAAGGTTAGACGCTGACAAAAAGGAAGTGATGAATCACAATCAGCGAACTGATTAT
>CAKUND010000180.1 GCA_934668295.1 uncultured Oscillospiraceae bacterium | reverse complement strand
GTGCTTTCATATGGATCTCTCTCCTTAAATATTTATTTCTGCTTGAGCGCTTCGAACTGCGCCTCGTTTTCGAGCATCGTCAGCCGCACACCATAGGTCTTTTTCTCACCGGGAGCAACGAACTGCAGAAGGCCCTTTTCGCGCATCACGTCGCGGCCGTCCGGGTAGCAGTTGCCGGGCTCGAGACCCATGACGTAGTCCTTGACGCCCATCATCTTCCACTGCGTGAAGCAGCTGAGGCTGGACGAGTCAAACGAAATGGCGAGGCCGTAGCCGCGGTCGTGATTGAAGATGGCGGCGAGGCCGGGCTTGCCGTGGAAGGCATGATAATAGCACTGCTCCTCAAAGCCGGGGGTGGGGGAGAGCACCTTGTTCCAGGTGTCCAGATCCTCCGCGGCGTGCGCATTGCGGGGCGTGACCTCCGCGGCGGGGATATAGAGCTCGGCCGCCTCGGACAGCATGGGGTAGCCCATGTTCATGTGATACAGGATCATGACCGGGGAGGCTTCGCCGCCGATGTTCTCAATTTCGTCGGTGATGGTGATCTCATTCGTTTTCTTCGAGCAGGTGATCGTGCGCGTCAGAATGAGCTTTTCGGCGAAGATCTGCGCGTGGCGCATGACAGCCTTGACCCAGATCCTTTCATCGTCCATGTCCCAGAGCAGACGCTCGGCGGGAATGTTGTCGACTGCACCGTGCAGCGGCAGGCGGACGCCCTCGTCGGTGCAGGGAGAGCCGACGGCCAGCAGACCGCAGGTGGTCAGGAAGCCCGCCGTGAAGTTTTTGAGCCAGCCCGCTTCCTTGTCGTCGTAGTAAGCGGGGGCGACATAGCCGTTTGCCGAGAAGAAGCCGCAGTTTTCGCCGCGGAACTGCAGGCGGGAAATGTCCGCGCAGCGGTCGGCGGAGACGGTGAAGTCCAGACCGCGGCCGTTCTGCACGCGCAGCAGCCGCATGCCGTCGCCCTTGCCGCCGGTCAGCCGGTATTCCTCCACGCCGAACAGCTGCGATTCGTGTCCGTAATATGCGCTTTCGTTCATTTGGATACTCCTTTCAGTCCAGACATGCGTACATGCAAGCTGCCTGTACGTTGTTCCTTCTATCCTAGAATAGCAGAAAAAACGTACAGGCAATAGTGATTTTTGTACAAAATCCGAAAAACTTTATTCTTTTTCCTCCGTCTCGCCGCCGCCCTCGAGCTTTTTCCTGTATTCACGCGGCGAACAGCCGAATTTCCGGTGGAAGACCTTGGAGAAATAATTATAGTCGTAAAAGCCGACGCTGGCTGCGATCTCGGAGATCTGCATGGCCGTCGTGCGGATCATCTGCTCGGCCATGGCGATGCGCTTGCTGCGGATGTAGTCAGCGACGGAGGCATTGAAGTTCGTGTGGAACAGCTGATACAGCTCCGCGCGGGAGATGGAAAAGTGCGCGCACAGGTGCTCGATGGACAGATCCCAGGCGATGTTGTCGTTGATGTATTTTTCGATCTGCTGCGCCGTGTCGAGACTGCGGACCTCGAGCATCCGCTGGTGATAGATGTGGCTGATGCAGGCGTCGAGAATCCTGCAGGCTGCCTGAATCGTTCTTGGTGCATAATGGATCTGCATATCATAGAGCTCATGGCATTCTTCTTTGCAAATGCCAAATTGCGCGGCATACTGTGCGATTTTATCAAATTCTGCATCCATGCCATATGTTGCCTGGCCGATACACACAAATGCAACAATGACGCCCTCATAATAAAGCGGAGCAAGGTATTCCGTCAGTCCGGCATGACACTGATATTGCAAGGGCTTTCTGGTTCGCCTGCATATCTGCATATGCGCCTCGTCACAGCTCCTGCAGCGGCTGTCAAACTCCGCTATTTTTCGCATACGTGCACAAAAAGGGTACAGCTTTATGGGGGTCGATGCGCATTCCTGATAGTCTGTATCAAAAATGCAGAGTTTCATGTCCGTTAATGTGCAAAAGTCGTTCAACAGCTCCGTCAGCCCAGCGTTTTTCAAATCCAGCATATCGGCGGCTCCTTCCGGGAAAGTAGTAAAATCGTATAAGAAGACAAGTCTGAATTTCCCCTGTTTTCTCCTGATTTATATTGTATCAATCCGAAAAAAAGAATGATATATGGCAATATGCACAAAAATGGGCCCTCCTTTTTTATGATTTCAAAGATGTTTTTCTCTACTTTGAAAACGTTTTTTACTAGTCCTTTCATTTCCCGCATGGTAAAATAAAACTGTAAACGGGAAATCCGTTTCCACACTAATTTAGGAGGAATTACACAATGAAAAAGATCATCGCGATGCTGCTTGCAGTGATGATGGTTCTGGCCATGGCCGCCTGCGCCGCCAAGACCACCGACACTCCCGCCCCGGCTCCCGCCGAGAGCACGACTGAGACCAAGACCGATGCAGTCGAAGAAACCGCAACCGAAGCTGCCACCGAGGGCAAGACCGAGCTCAACATCGGCGTTCTCGTCTGGAAGTATTCCGATACCTACGGCTCCTCCGTCCGTGTTGCCATGGACAAGTATGCCAAGGAGATCGGCGCTGAGAAGGGCCTGACCATCAACCTCGAAATGCAGGACGGCAACGACGATCAGGCTACCCAGAACAACCAGGCTGACGTTATGTTCGCCGCCGGCAAGGATCACATCATCATCAACCTCTGCGACACCTCCGCTGGTCAGTATCTGGTTGACCTTGCCAAGCAGTACAATGTTCCCGTCTCCTTCTACAACAAGGAGCCGACGGACTCCGCGATCGTCACTGGCGTCAACTCCATCTTCGTCGGCACGAAGCCCGAAGAAGCCGGCATCATGCAGGGCGAGATCCTCGCTGACCTGTATGCCGCCAACCCCGAGCGCGTCGACAAGAACGGCGACGGCAAGGTTATGACGCTTGAGTTCGAAGGCGAGAT
>CAKUND010000179.1 GCA_934668295.1 uncultured Oscillospiraceae bacterium | reverse complement strand
GTCTGCAAGCTCAAAACGCACGGCATGATGGGCATGACGAACGCCGTCAAAAACTTTTTCGGCGTCATCCCCGGCACAATGAAGCCGGAATATCACTATAAATACCCGAAAGCCGCCGATTTTTCCGATATGCTCGTCGACCTCTGCGAATACTGTAAGCCCCGCCTTTGCATCTGCGATGCCGTCGTCGGCATGGAGGGCAACGGCCCGACGCAGGGCTCCGCGCGGCCCATCGGCTGTCTGATCGCGGCGCAGAGCGCGCATAAGCTGGATCTGGCCGCCTGCGGCCTCATCGGCCTGACGCCCGGCGAGATCCCGACGCTCACCGCCGCCATCCGGCGCGGCCTGTGCCCGGACAGCGCGGAAAAGCTCACAATCTTCGGCGATCCCGCCGCGTTCACAGTCCCGGATTATAAGACCGTTCCCTCGCAGGCGAGCGTCTTTTTCCGCAGCGGCGGCAAGGGGCCGTTTTCCAGACTTGCCGACAGCGTGAAGCTCCATATGTTCACGCCCCTCCCGAAGCTGCGCGCGAAGGACTGCGTCGGCTGCAAAAAATGCGCGAATATCTGCCCGGCAAAGGCCATCACGATGAAACGCGGCAAGCCGCGCATCGACCGAAAAGCTTGCATCCACTGCTTCTGCTGTCAGGAATTCTGCCCGAAGGGCGCAATGCGGGTGGGCCGCAGCGCGATCGCAAGGCTGCTGGAAAAGGGCTGAGCGATGCACTGCCAGAAATCCCCGGCATAGCGTCCGCTGGTTCGGCTTATCCTAACAGAAAAGGAGGCCGAGCCGATGCGAGCAGAATTTTTGTGGGAAGTTTTTACCGATACCGGCGCGCCGGAGGCGTATCTGCTATTCAAGGACGCAGGCCGTGCGCAGCAAAGCGTAAGGAAAGCGGAGCATGGACTACCTGACGACGCGGGGGCTTGTCCTCCGGACAACCGAATATAAGGAGACAGACCGCATCCTGACGGTCCTGAGCGCCGACCATGGCCTTCTCACCATGAAGGCCCGCGGCGTCCGCTCCAACCGCAGCAAGCTCAAGGGCGCGTGCCAGCTGCTGACCTACGCGGAGTTCACCGTCGGCGAGGCGCACGGCTTTTCCTCCATCACCGAGGCGACCGCGCTCGAGATGTTCCCGGAGCTGCGGACGGACATTGAGCTTCTGGCGCTCGCCAGCTATTTTGCCCAGCTGGCCGAGGTCTTATCGCAGGAGGACGCGGCCAGTCCCGCGCTGCTGCCGCTGATCCTGAACGCACTGTACGCGCTGTCGAAGCTCAAAAAGCCGCCGAGACTCGTCAAGGCGGCAACGGAGCTGCGCCTTGCCGCCCTTGCGGGCTATCTGCCGGAGCTTTCCGGCTGCTGCGTGTGCGGAAACGAAAGCCCCGACCGGTTTTCCATCGCCGACGGGACGCTCGAGTGTTCGTCCTGCCGCGCGTCCGACGGCGTGCGCATGCCGCTGTCGCCTGCGTCTCTGGCCGCGATGCGCTATATCGTTTCCTGCCCGGATAAGAAGCTGTTTTCCTTCGCGCTGACCGGCGCGGCGGAAAAGGAGCTGTGCGACGCGGCGGAGAGCTATCTGCTCACGCAGCTCGAGCGCAGCTTCTATACATTGGATTTCTATAAATCTCTTTTGACAGAATAGGATCGTACTTATGAACGAACAATATGAAAAATCACTGACCAAGCTGGAGCTGGACAAGGTTCTGGCTCTGCTTGCCGATCATGCCGCATCCCAGGCGGCGAAGGAACGCTGTCTTGCCATCCGTCCGAGCACGGACGCGGATGAGATCCGCCACCTTCTGGATGAAACCAGCGCAGCCTGTGCCTGCATCACGGTCAAGGGCTCGCCGTCCTTCGGCGGATTATATGACGTTGGCGCGTCGCTCGACCGCGCCGACCGCGGCGGCTGCCTCAGCCCCGAGGAGCTGCTGCGCATTGCGGCTGTCCTCAAGTCCGCCCGCCAGACCAAGGCGTATTCCGAGGGCGAGGGGAGAGACGTGCAGGAGCCGAGCGTGCTGGATGTGTACTTCCAGCAGATCACCGCGAATAAATATCTGGAGGAGCGTATCTTTACCTCCATCCTCTCCAAGGACGAGATCGCGGACGCGGCCAGCAGCGAACTTGCCTCCATCCGCCGCAAGATCCGCCAGCAGAGCGCGAAGATCCGCGAATCCCTGCAGAAGATCATCACCTCGCCGTCCTACGCGAAAATTCTGCAGGAGCCGATCGTGACCATCCGCTCCGACCGCTTTGTCGTCCCGGTCAAGGCCGAGTGCAAGAGCCAGCTTCCGGGCCTTGTGCACGACGTGTCGTCCTCCGGCAGCACGTATTTCATCGAGCCCATGTCCGCCGTCAACGGCAACAATGAGCTGCGCGAGCTGTTCATGGCCGAGCGCAAGGAGATCGAGCGCATTCTCGCCGAGCTCTCCGCCGAGGCTGCGGGCCACCGCGAACAGATCAAGCTGGACTACGATGTGCTCCTGCAGCTCGAGTGCATCTTCGCGCGGGCGCGCCTGTCGTTTGCCATGCGCGCCGTCTGCCCGGAGGTGCACACGGACGGCCAGCTGAATCTCATCCGCGCCCGCCATCCGCTCATCACCGGAAAGACCGTTGTGCCCATCTCCGTGCGCCTCGGCAGCGACTTTGACACGCTCATCATCACCGGCCCCAACACCGGCGGCAAGACCGTCACGCTCAAGACCATCGGTCTTCTCACGCTCATGGCCGAGTGCGGCCTGCATATTCCCGCCGACGACGGCAGCGTGGTCAACGTCTACGAGCAGGTTTTCGCCGACATCGGCGACGAACAGTCCATCGAGCAGTCGCTTTCCACGTTCTCGTCGCATACAAAGAATATTGTGGAGATCCTCAAGGTCTGCGATAAAGACAGCCTTGTCCTGTTCGACGAGCTCTGCGCGGG
>CAKUND010000178.1 GCA_934668295.1 uncultured Oscillospiraceae bacterium | reverse complement strand
GCGGGACTGCTCGGCTATCATATGTACCGCTGCGGCAACCAGTTCTACGCCGGGGACGGCATCGTCAAATCCGGCATTGAGCACACCATCGAAACCGTCGGCGCGCTTGCCCACACCGGCATGGCCGACACCGACCGGCAGATCGTCCGTCTGATGATGGAGGATTGAGACGTCTGCCCACAAAGAAGCCGCTCTTTCCGCAGAACTTATTCTTCAGCGCCCAAGGCTTCTACTCGGGGAGCTGGCTGCGGAGCAGGCTGAAGGGTCGGGGAGCAGCTGCGAATTGCTGAAACTGCACAGCAATACGTGACTGCTCCCCGACCCTCATCCGGCCCTTCGGGCCACCTTCCCCGGCGGGGAAGGCATTTAATCTGTGTATGCAGCGCTTCATACCGTCTGCACGCGGATCTCCGCCGGGGAGGCGGTGCAGAGGCAGGCGGAATAGCCTGCAAACAGCGGCAGCAGCTGCAGATCCACGCCCGGGACGGACGGAAAGCTGCCCTCGGGCGAGACGGTGCAGACGGCCTCCAGGCCGGAAAGCCCCTCGCCGGTGTATTTGAGACAGCTCTCCTTTGCGCACCAGAGGTCAAAAAAGGGCGCATAGGCAGTCCGCTCCAGAAAATCCTGCTCCGCCGGAGAAAAAAAGCGGCGCGCGAGCGCCTGCTTCTGACAGCTGCGGTGCTGCTGCACGTCGAGGCCGACCGGCGCGGCAGAAAACGCGCACAGCCAGTGCGCGCCGCTGTGCGAAATGCTGAAATGCAGCTGCGGCGCGTTTGAAAAATACGGCTTCCCGTGCTCGCCGGACGCAAGCGTCAGCTCCGTCTGTTCGGGGGCATACCGCTGCGCCGCCTGCCGCAGCAGCCGGTGCGACGCGCCGGGGCTGCGGTCATAGGCGGCGGAATAGATCGTGACGCGCTGCGGCTCAGTCATTCGGCGTATCGGTCAGGACCTTACCGATGTTCCACAGGTGCGCGGCGCGCTGCGCCGCGTCCAGCCGCTCCGCGTCGCGCTCATAGCGGATCTCCGCTGTGTGTGCGCCGCAGTCGAGGCAGGCCACGTAAAAGCACCAGCCGTTTTCCTCCTCCATCAGTCCTGCACCGCCGCAGATGGGGCACTCCTGCAGGTCGATCTGTTCATAAAGCTCCATATTGTTCGCTCTCCTGTTTTGGTTTGATTCTCTGACCAGTATAGTGCAGCTTTCCCGCCGCGTCAACCGAAACTGCGCTTGACGGACTGCATGCGCTGCCGTTATACTGAGAAAAAACAGAAAGGCGGCGCGGCATGGACAGGCTTACGATCTTTTTTGACCTTGACGATACGCTCTACGACCGCAGCATCCCCTATGAAAAAGCGTTCGATCGGTTCTTCGGCGGAAAATACGCGGAAAAGCTGCCGCAGGCGTTCGATGCGGTCATTCACCGCGGCTACGAGGTCTTCACTGCTGCGCACACCGGGAAAATCACCATGGAGGCCATGCACATCTATCGCCATCAGACGGGTCTGCGCGATGTCGGCATTTCCATCACGCCGGACGAGGCGCTGCGCTTCCAGGCGCTCTATGCCGGGCAGCAGCGGCACATCACGCTGAGCGATACGATGCGGCAGGTGCTGGACGTGTGCAAAGCGCGCTTTGCACACGTCGGCGTCATTACGAACGGGGGCGTCGGTTCGCAGACCGGGAAGCTGAAAAGCCTCGGTCTGGAACGCTGGGTGCCGGAGCAGCTGGTCTTCATTTCCGATGCCGTCGGCGTGATGAAGCCCGCGCCGGAAATTTTCCGCATGGCGCAGAAGGCCGCCGGAGGCGGCCCGTGTCTGTTTGTGGGCGACTCGTGCACACAGGACATCGCCGGAGCCGCCGCCTGCGGCTGGCAGACGATCTGGATGAATCGCCGGGGCGAAACGCCGGGCCCTGTCCGCCCGGACTATACCGTCACAAGCGAGCAGACGCTGCTCACCTGCCTGCAAACGCTCGCGGACAGCAGGCAGAGCCGGTAGGGCTCCAGCGAAAATCAAAACCAAACAGCCAAAGGGAGGACGAAAGGTGAACACGCATAGGGGCAACAATAAATAACCGTTCAGAGAAACAACCGGCAACAGCCATTTGACTGTTGCCGGTTGTTTTTCATGGGCCGGGAGCGCTCCAAAAGGATATAATGATCGTTCACTTCTTCAGAACGGTGCGCCGATCCTTTCCAGCTTGGCTACTGGTGAACGTCGCATATGATGAAGTCACAAAGAAATTCAATGAAGTAAAGTTCGTCACAATGGACGCGGGCTACAAGACCCCGTGGATCGCAAAGAACACGATAGAGGACGGGAGAGTCCCGGTGCTTCCGTATACAAGATACACCGGGCGGCAGGACAGATACAAGCCTTGGGAATATACCTATGATCCGGCGAATGACACCTATACCTGCTTCACTTGTTTTTGTCCAAATTACGAAAGAACCCCCGCTTTCGCTCCTTGAAAGCGGGGGTTCTTTGACGCGCTGGGAAGTCCTTCCGGGAAACCGGAAGGACTTCTCTTTCGTTCAAAAGTCTGCTGGTTTACACCCTAGGCCTGAGGCTGCAGGATAGAGGGGTATACAAAGAGGAATGTTCCATGAAAAAGGTCTGCGTTTCCATGTTTCTGATCATACTTCTGCTGGCGGCCATTGTGCCAGTCAGCGCCGCTGGGACGCTGCGGTGACGCGCGCGCAGCTGGCGGTGATTTTGAACGGACTGCTGGGGCGGACGCTGTCGTCGCTCGACGATCTTCAGCTCGGAATGCCGATTTTTGACGACAACCGCGACGCGCAGGTGTGATATTTCCTGCTTATTCTGGAGGCGGCCGTGGCCCACGCCACCGCCGATGCCGTGGAGCATGAACGCTGGGTGGGGCTGGGTTGAAGGGTGCGCAGAGCACCGATTGCACAAAGACGCGGTG
>CAKUND010000177.1 GCA_934668295.1 uncultured Oscillospiraceae bacterium | reverse complement strand
TTGTGCTATAATTGGCAGGAAGCCATTACTCTGAATTCCTTTCATATCATTCCTTTCTACTGGGTTGTTTGGTCACTATTCAGTATAAAGGATTTGAAGGAATTCCGTAATGGCTTTTTCTTTTGATCCGCAATTAGCTTTTCCTGCCGGGCCCTTGGGGGTTATTTCAGCCGGACGCCAATACCGGACGGGTTCCGGGAAATTCATCTTGAGAATCTAGCTATTATTGCGCAAAAAAGCGTTAATTCTGGCCAACGGCCAGAATTAACGCTTTTTCAATGCTCGTTAAACGGTTGATTCTTTATTGTCCTTATGCAGGGTAGCCCTTGACCCTCCGGGGGGTTATTCGGGCACCTACACGTCTTCTTGCAGATAGATGCTGTTCAGAAGGCGGATACCGGAGGCCGTGCGGAAGATCCGCTCGCGGAAATTCTCGATAGCCGGGCGCGTATAGCCATGCTCGTCCGCGTTGACGAGATAGTCCGCTTCCAGCAGGATCTGGTGGTCGATGCCGCCGATGTCCGTGTAGGTATGGTGATGCGCGGCCAGCCAGGAAATGCGCTCCACATCAGCCCGCTCAACGGGCAGCTCCGCAAAAAACGCCTCCACCAGCGGCGGGCTTTCCAGCTCCTGATGCTTCCCGTCTGCATTGCCGTATTTCTCCCGGCACAGCGGACAGGCAATGTCGTGCACCACGGCGGTCAGCTCCAGCACCTCCTGCGTGTGCCCGTCCAGCCCCTCCAGCTCTCCGATGGTCTTTGCCATGGCCCAGACCTTCAGAAAATGGTTGATGTCGTGGTGGTTTCCCTTGTAGAACCCGATCATTTTTTGAATTGCGGTCGATACGATCATATGCTTCCCTCCATTTTTTAAAGTGCCGTGTCCTTTTTCGGCACAAACAGGCCGTGCATGTCTGCGTGCTCCAATTCCAAAAGCTTCACCTTCCGCGCAATGCCGCCGCCATAGCCGGTAAGACTGCCGTTCGTGCCCACAACGCGGTGACACGGGATCATGAGCGAGATCGGGTTATGCCCCACCGCGCCGCCGACCGCCTGCGCAGACATTCTCTCCACGCCCTGCCGCTTCGCCGTCTCGGCGGTGATCTGACCGTAGGTCATGGTCCTGCCATACGGGATCGTCAGCATGATCTCGCAGACCAGCTTGCGGAACGGCGTGGAGTCATAGCGCAGCGGCGGCAGAAAGTCCGGCTCACGTCCGGAAAAATATACATCCAGCCAGCGCTTTGCATCCGCGAACAGCGGATGCTCTTTTTGCACGGTCTGTTTCGGCAGAATGTTCCCGAAATACCGCTGCCCGTTGAACCACAGACCGATGATCGCTTCTTCGCCGCAGGCCAGCGTCATGCGGCCGAGCGGAGACGTATATTCCGTCGTGTAAACCATATTGCTCACTCCTATTTGCTTTTCGGCCTATAGTCCTTCATTTCCGGGATCGCCCCACCGGCCACCGCCCAGAGATACAGGCTGGCTACGCTGCAATAGGGTGAAAATCTCCGGCGATATTTCTCAAACAGCTTCCGGTCAATATTTCGGTGGTGGTAGACCATACGCAGCCCGCGCTGGATCGCCAAATCATCATAGCTGAAAATATCCGGGCGCTGCAGGCAAAACAGCAAGATCATCTCCGCCGTCCAGACGCCGATGCCTTTCAGGCTGCTCAAAGCCCGGATGGCGTCTTTATCACTCATGTGCTCCACCGCGTCCAGATCAAATGCGCCCGTGTGGACTTTTTCGGCAAAGTCCGCGATATACTCCGCCTTACGGAACGTCATACCCAGTCCTTGCAGTTTTGGAACACCTGCCGTCAGAATGGTTTCGGCATTGACCTCGCCCAATGTATCCCGCATCCGCTGCCAGATGGTCGCCTGCGCTTTTGTCGAGATCTGCTGTCCGACGATATGATGCACGACAGACGAAAACAAATCCGGATCCACCGCGCGGTCAATATGTCCAATGCGGTCAATGACCTCGCACAGCCGCTTGTCTTTCTGCCGCAGCCGGGAAAGCTCGGCTTCTCCGTATGCAAAATACATGTCCATCATCTCCCTGCACTGTTATGATACCATAATCACGCAGGGTTTGCTATTCTAATATTCCGCGGCGCTTTCACGGCACAGACGCGCGCCAGGCTTTGTGTGTGATATTAAAAAAACGGTGTCTGCTTTTACGGCAGACACCGTTTTTCATTTATTGAGGTTCAGGCTTTGAGCTGCAGCTTAGTACATGCCGCCCATGCCGCCGCCCTGGGCTGCGGCTGCCATGGCTGCGTCGGCCTTGGGGTCGGGCTTGTCGGCGACCAGAGATTCGGTCGTCAGGACGCAGGAGGCGATGGACGCGGCGTTCTCCAGAGCGGTGCGCGTGACCTTGGTCGGGTCGACGATGCCGGACGGGATCATGTCGCAGTAGGTCTCGGTGTAGGCGTTGTAGCCATAGCCGACCTTGCGGCTGGAGCGGATCTTGTCGTAGACGATGGAGCCGTCGACGCCGGCGTTCTCGGCGATCTGGCGGATCGGGGCCTGCAGCGCTCTTGCGATGATCTGCGCGCCGGTCTTCTCATCGCCGGACAGCTTTGCGACCAGCTTCTCAACAGCCGGGATCGCGTTGACGTAGGCAGTGCCGCCGCCGGCCACGATGCCTTCCTCAACGGCTGCGCGGGTCGCGTTCAGCGCGTCCTCGACGCGGAGCTTCTGCTCCTTCATGGCGACCTCGGTCTGTGCGCCGACCTTGATAACGGCTACGCCGCCGGACAGCTTTGCAAGGCGCTCCTGCAGCTTTTCCTTGTCGTAGTCGGACGTGGTGACGGAAATGGTGTTCTTGATCTCGGCGATACGGGCCTTGATCTCGTTGGCGTCGCCTGCGCCGTCGACGATGACGGTGTTGTCCTTGGTGACCTTGATCTGGCGGGCCGTGCCGAGATCGGTGATCTGCGTGTC
>CAKUND010000176.1 GCA_934668295.1 uncultured Oscillospiraceae bacterium | reverse complement strand
CAGCTGGAGGAGCCGTCGAGGCCGGCGGAGGAGAATGCGTCGAAGCCGAGCTCGGAAGCACGGGCATGGATGTCGTCAGCGACAGCCTTCAGGGATTCGAAGTTGGTGATCTCGTCGATGGAGTGGCCAGCCTTCTCAAGCAGAGCCTTGTTGACGATGATGCCGAACGCCTCGTAGCAGTAGCCGATGGCGAGGGTCTGGCCGTCTTCACCCTTGAGGTTGAAGGCATCGGTGGTCATCTGATCCATGATGGCAGTGCCGTCGAACGGATAGCAGTAGTCGCCGTAGGAGTTGATGGCGCCCTGGTTGCCGCACTGGAACAGGGTCGGAGCGGAGCTCTTGTCAAGCTCGGCTGCGAGGGTGGTGTCGTAGGTGCCGGAAGCAGCGGTGACGACCTTGACGGGAACGCCGGTCTGCTCGGTGTAGGTGGCGGCGAGCTTCTGCCAGGCTTCGTCAGCTTCGGGCTTGAAGTTCAGGTAGTAAACAGAGCCGGTCGCTTCGGTCGCGGCGGGTTCTTCCGTCTCGGTCTCAGCGGGAGTGGTTTCTTCGGCAGCCGGGGTATCGGTGGTCTCGGCCGGAGTGGTCTCTTCGGGCTGTGCAGGCTCGGTCTTGGTTGCGCATGCAGCCAGGCCAAGAACCATCACGAGCGCCAGAAGCATTGCGATGATCTTTTTCATGGTATTTCCTCCTGAGTAGATTTTGAATTCTGGAAACGTTTCCATTTCCAATGACCATATTATACTACATTTTTTCGTTCTGAGCAATCAAAATTTGTCTTGAAAAAAAATTCAGCATTTTGCATAATTTCAAAATCAAGAAATTGTGCAAAATGCTTTGATCTTCTTTCCGGCTTGCGTTTTTTCTGTTCAGCCGATATAATATTCTAAATTCTTTCTCGAAACGAGGCGCGCTATGAAATTCTTCAATTATGATTCCCCCTTTTGGTCGTTTATGACGCGGATCGCCGATCTTGTGATTTTAAATCTGATGTGGCTGATCTTCTGCATTCCCGTATTCACCATCGGCGCGTCGACGGCGGCCATGTACCGCGTGACGCTCAATCTGGTGCGCGGCGAGGGCGGCGGCGTGGTCCGCAGTTTCTGGGACGCGTTCAAGCGCAATTTCAAGCAGGGCGTTCTGCTGTTTTTGATCCTTCTGATCCCGACGCTGCTGGTGATCTATGAGCTCTGGATGTACCTGTCCGGTGCAGTAACGCAGTCGCTTTGGATGGGCGTTGTGTTCTGCTTCCCGGCGCTGCTTGTTTCGCTGATCAGCGCTTACGTCTATCCCCTGCTGGCACAGTTTGACAACACCATCAAAAATACGATCAAAAACGCCTGTCTGCTCTCGATCGGCAATCTCCCCTACTCGGTCGTGATGGCAGCTTTGAATCTGGCTGCGCCGGCCCTGTTTGTATTCGCGACGGGGTTCTTCCTGAAATCGTGTATCTTCTGGATCCTGATCGGCGGCGCGCTCGTCGCGATGCTCAATTCGTATCTGCTGCGGAAAATCTTTAAAAAGTATTTTGATCTGGATTAAAATGTACGCCCGGTGCAAAGCTGCACCGGGCGCGTTTTTTACCGTTTCAGGGCTGTGATCAGCTCCAGCAGGCCGTAGACGATGGGCTGGTGGAGCAGGTAGATGAACAGGGACTGGCGTCCGCACCAGCAGAAAAAGCGCGCGATCACGCTTTCCCGGAATGTGCCGGGCAGGCGTGTTTTTTTGTCCGCGTAGAGCGTCCGTCCAAGAACCGTACCGAGCATATACCAGCCGAGGTGCGGCAGGAGGGGGAAATAATCGCTGGAAGCAAAGCCCTCATAGACAAAGCCGAACGGGAAAAGGAATTTTGCCTCCACGACCGTGCCGGAGACGAGATAACCGGTCACGACAAGCACGACGCCCAAGGCGGCAAGCGCCTGCGTGGGAAGCTTTTTATAGACGGGATAGAGCATCATGCAGACGCCCAGCAGATGCAGCACGCCGAACCAGACGATCACGTCGCGCGAGGCCATGCCGAGGCGGTACATGCCGAAGGTCACAAGCGAAATGAGCATGCCGCAGGCAAAGACGACGCAGCCGCGGCGGAAGCTGCGAGAGCCGAGCGTGGCACAGCAGCCGGACAGAATGACAAAGATCACACCGCCGTACTGCTGAATGAACACATACCATACAGGCAGGTGCAGATCGAGGCCGATAAAATAGATCAGATCAAAGATCAGATGGATCAGGATCACGCAGAGGATGCAGAGTCCCCGCAGCGCGTCCAGTTCCCAGATCCGGTCGGTTTTCTTCATGGAAATCACCTGAGATCATCACAGCCTGCCGCGTTCCGCGGCAGGCTGCCGAAATAGTGCTTACGAATTTTTCGCGTCTTCCATCGCCTGACGCTCGGCTTCTTCCTCCTCGAGCGCGCGGTAGGCGACCTTGCCGACCAGCGTCTTGGGAAGCTCGGGGCGGAACTCGATGTCATACGGCATCGCGTATTTTGCAATGTGCTGACGGCAGTAGTCGAGGATCTCCTGCTTGATCGCGTCGGACGGCTCATAGCCGGGGCGCAGAACAACAAAGGCCTTGACCTTCTGCATCTTGTACGGATCCTTGACGCCAATGACGCAGGACAGGAGGACCTTTTCGTGGCCGTCGATGATGTTCTCCAACTGGCCGGGATAAACGTTGTAGCCGGAGGTGATGATCATGCGCTTGATGCGCTGGGAGAAGTAGACAAAGCCATCCTCGTCCATTTTGCCGAGGTCGCCGGTATGCAGCCAGATGCGGCCGTCTTCGTGGCGGCGGAGGGTGTTGTGCGTTTCTTCGGGGTTATCGACATACTCGAGCATGACCGACGGGCCGGAGACGCAGATCTCGCCCTCGAGATTGGCGTCAAGCTCCTGCGTGGTGCCGGGCTTGACGATCTTATAATAGGTATCCGGGAACGGAACACCGATGGAGCCGACGCGGTTATAGTCCTTCGGCGTCAGGCAGGAGGCCGTGACGCACTCGGTCAGGCCGTAGCCCTGACGCACCTGCAC
>CAKUND010000175.1 GCA_934668295.1 uncultured Oscillospiraceae bacterium | reverse complement strand
CAGAACGCATTCGGACGCTGCCGGACGCGGAGCTGGCGGTCATGCAGGCCGTCTGGGCCTGCGAAGCTCCGGCAAAGCGCGCGCAGCTCGCCGCGATCCTGGACAAGACCCACCCGATGGCCCCAACGACGCTTTTGACCGTCCTGTCACGGCTGGCGGACAAGGGCTTTCTGCAGATCGAAAAGACGGGCCGCAGCGCGGAATACCGGCCGCTGATCGCGCGGGAGGACTATCTTGCCCGGCAGGGGCGGAAATTCTATGATACCCTCTGCGGCGGGAGCCTGCCCGCATTTGCCGCCGCGCTGTGCGCAAGCGGCCTGACGGCGGAAGAACTCCGTGAACTGCGCGAGCTTCTGCGGGAGGGAACGCTATGAGCATGGCGATGGGGGTTCGGCTGGTGCTCGGCCTGATCTTCGGCGGTGCTCTCACGTGGGCCGTCTGGGATCGATCCGAGCGGGAGCTGGCAGACCGGGCGGGTAGGGAAGAGCATGAGCGGCCGCGCTTCCTGCCCTTCGGCGGCTATTATTATCTGCCAATGATGATGCTGCTCTATCCGATCCTCGGTGTGATCGTCGGTGGGGCGCAGATGGCGGTGCAGCTCACGCTGTGCGCGCTGATGCGCGTGTTTCTGGAGCTGGGGGTCTATTATGTGCTCCTGATGGCCGTGATGCCGTGGCTGCGCAGATGGGTCTCCGCTCGCGTGTGCGCGATGCTCTGGCTGCTGCCGGACTGGATATACGCGTTTGTCGGCAGGCTCGATTTGCCCACGGACGGGAAAAAGCTCGTCCTGCATGCGCCGGGGACGCTCGTCTATGTGCTGCTGGCTGTCTGGGCCGTGGGCGCGGTGGGCGTGATGGTCTGGAAGATCGGGTCACACCTCGCGTTCCGCCGTCGGATTTTAAAAAACGCCGTTCCGGTCGCGGACAGGCAGACGCTGCACGTCTGGGAGATCGAGCTGGAACGCGCGTGGATCAAAAAATGCAAGTGGAAGCTCGTGCGCTCAGAAGCCGTCACGACGCCGCTGTCCATCGGCCTGTATAACCGGACGACCCGCATCGTGCTGCCCATGCGCGAGTATACGCAGGAGGAGCTGTCGCTCATCCTGCGGCATGAGATCATCCATATCTCCCGCGGCGATCCGGAGGCGAAATTCTTCCTGACGTTCTGCACGGCCATGTGCTGGTTCAACCCGCTCATGTGGGCCGCCATGCGCAAAAGCGCCGATGATTTTGAGCTCAGCTGCGATGAATCCGTCCTTCTGGATGAGCCGCAGCCTGTCCGGCGGCAGTATGCGGAGCTGCTGCTGCAGACCGCGGGCGACGAGCGGGGCTTTACGACCTGTTTGTCCGCCACGGCAGGCGCACTGCGCTACCGGCTGAAAAATATCATGAAGCCGGAGAAAAAGCGCACGGGCGCGATTCTGATCGGGCTGACGCTGTTTGTGCTGGCGATGTGCTCCGGCTATGTGGCGCTGGCCTATGGCGCGCAGCCGGGCACGCAGCGGATCTTCGACGGGCAGGACTTAAGCGCCGTGACGGTCAGCAGCGTCGACCCGTGGAACGACCCGCGCGGCAAGGACGGTACCTGCATGGACGAAGACGCGCTGAAGGACTATCTCGCGTCGCTGCAGCCGGAATTGTATACAGAGAAGCTTGACGAATACGCCTCCGGCGAACAGCGGGAGCTGACCGTTATGTTCGACACGCCGCAGGGACGACTGAGCGTCCGCCTGCTTGATCAGGCGGTTCACGTCACGCGCCTGTGGGACGGCCCGGATTTTCATTCGGACAGCTATTATCTGAAAACGCCTGTTGACTGGGACTATCTCGACACGCTGATCGCGCCGCTGCCGGGACTGGGCCTCGTTTTCCCGGACGGCGAAATGGACATGTCCTGTGCAAAGCGACTTTCCGCTTTAGTCTTGTAATCTGCGCGGGGCTAATGCCGTATTTCTTAATCAGCGTATATTGTGAAACACCTTTTTCTTTCATAACATTCCAGAGGTTTTCGTAAGAGATCATAGCATTCAAGCCTCACTTCCTACTTGAATGTTAATCGGAAACGGTGTATATTGATATTAACCAATATCGGTTAACAAAAAAACATTGAAGGAGAGAAAAAAATGAAAAGAATGAAAAGAATTACCGTATTACTTTTATCCCTGATTATGGTGCTGTCCCTATGTGCCTGTGGTGGAAAGAAGAAAGATGTCGCCCACGACCCTGATGGCTTTTTAGGATATAGTGATAGCTTTTGGGAATGGTATGAAAAAAATAACTAATCAAATAATGAAAGTGCTCTACCTAAAATCGGTAGAGCACTTAATCTTTTCTGATTTAATTTTGCTTCTTTTCGTTCCAAAGTTGTTTAATGATGCTCGCACTTCTTCATTCTTGCTCTTGGATGCTGAAAGATGAAAAAAGATGTTTAATAAAGTTCAAACATCTTGTTTCGCGAACACTCAAAGGTATATCATAGCAATATCCACTTTTTGAATTGCCACTTTTGATGATTTTATTGGCGAAAACAGGAACGCACATCCACCTTTTCATCCACGTTAGGCTCGGCAAAGCGCAAAAAAGCAGGAGAGAAACTGCGTTCTCTCCTGCTTCAAAAAGGCTTATTCTTCCGCGCTGAACTGGTCCTTGCCAACGCCGCAGAGCGGGCAGACCCAATCCTCGGGAACTTCCTCCCAGGGTGTGCCGGGGGCGACGCCGTTATCGGGGTCGCCGACCTCCGGGTCATAGACATAGCCGCAGATATCGCAGACGTATTTCATCGTGTGTTCCTCCGATTGAGATTATTTGCCGAAGTAGCGCTCCAGCAGGCCCTTGAGCGCGCGGCCGTGTCTGGCCTCGTCCTTGGCCATCTCATGGACGGTGTCGTGGATGGCGTCGAGGTTGTTCTGCTTGGCGCACTTGGCGAGGTCGAACTTGCCCTGGGTCGCGCCGAATTCGCAGTCAACGCGCCATTTGAGGTTGTCTTTCGTGGTGGCCTTCATGTTGGGCTCGAGCTCCTCGCCGAGCATCTCGGCGAACTTGGCAGCGTGCTCCGC
>CAKUND010000174.1 GCA_934668295.1 uncultured Oscillospiraceae bacterium | reverse complement strand
GGGCTGGGCTACACGTTCCGGGACAAGAGCATTCTCGAAAACGCGCTGACGCACAGCTCCTATGCCAATGAAAACCGCGAACGCGGTCTGCGCGACAACGAGCGTCTGGAATTTTTAGGCGATTCGATCCTGGGATTCGTCGTGGCGGATTACCTGTACCGGAACTTCCCGGACAGGCCGGAGGGCGAGCTGACGCGCATCCGCGCCGATCTCGTCTGCGAAAAAAATCTTGCCCGCGCGGCGGGCACGATCAGCCTCGGCAGCTTTCTGCTGCTCGGCCACGGCGAGGAGCACGGCGGCGGCCGCAAGCGCGACTCCATCGTCTCCGACGCCATGGAATCCGTGATCGCCGCCAGCTACATGGACGGCGGCTTCTCCGCCGCCAAGGAGATCATCGACCGCCTGATCCTCTGCGACGTCCCTGCGGGAAAACCGCATAATTTTGACTATAAGACTGCCCTTCAGGAGCTGGTGCAGCGGAAAAAGGATCAGGTGCTGCGCTATGAGCTGGTCGGCGAATCCGGCCCGGATCACGACAAGAAATTCGAAGTCGAGGTTCTGCTCAACGGCAGCCCCTGCGGCAAGGGCAGCGGCAGCAGCAAAAAGCGCGCCGAACAGGCCGCCGCAGCCGCTGCTATCGACGCGCTGTTCCCCGGAGAGCTGTAAAATAGAAACCGCTGGAATGTCTATTCCAGCGGTTTTACTTTGCTCAAATAATCTCGATCTGGCACATTTTCATCGCGCTCAGCGCCGTTTCGTGGCTCTCCGGCGTCACCCCTGCGCAGCAGTCTGCCCGCACAGACAGCGGGACCTCCGGCAGGGCCCCCTTTGTCATCATCGCGTTCGTAATGACGCAGATGTCGGTGCAGAGGCCGATGAATTCAACGCGCTCCAGCGCCGGCAGCCCCTTGAGAAATTCGATCAGGGCAGGGGAGCCGAAGCCGGGCTTGTCAAAGACCGGCGCGTCCAGAACCGGCAGTGCCGCGTCGATCTGCCAGCCATCTGTTCCCTCCATGCAGTGCGGGACTGGCAGATTTCTTCCCTCCTGCGTGGACAGATACTCCGCGTGGTGCGTATCGCGCGTGAAGACGACCAGTTCGCCGTCCTCCCGCGCTTTTTTCAGCCGTGCCGCGACCCTCGGTACGATCGAAACGGCTTCTTTTGTCCCCAGCGCGCCGTCAATAAAATCCTTCTGCATATCAATAATGGCAAGAACCTTCATCATACAAGCCTCCTGTTTGTTTTCCATGCCGGCAGCGGCGGATTTTGTGTGGTATTGGTAGGGGCAGGGCTCTGCTCTGCCCGCAGGATGCACCGAATCATTGAAAATCCTCGGCGAATGCGTATGCACTTACGCGCTTGATTGTAGGGGCCGATGCTCACATCGACCCGATGGGCAATCACGAATTCGCCGAAGAGTTTCGTAAAAACGGTGTATTCTGCTGGGCGGACAGAGTCGTCCGCCTCTACGGAACACGGTGGATCGAAAATCCCGCTGTAGGGGCCGACGACTCTGTCGGCCCATTTGGCAGATACGAATTCGACGCAGAGTTCCATAAAAACGGGTGCATTCTGCCGGGCCGATGCGTACCGGCAAGCGGCAGACCCACATCCGTAACGCGCCTTCGCCGCAAACAGCTGTGACCGGCATCGGCCCCTACAGTGTGCTGCGCAAATATACAACTGCATTCGCCGTTCGCAGATTTTCTGCATAGCGTGAACAGTTCAAAGATAGTATAGCATATCCTGCCGGAACTTGCACAAAAATTTCTTGACAGATCCAGGAGGACGCGCTATACTTGTGATACTTAAAAATTTTTAATTAAAATATTTTATACAATGAAAGGAGCCGCCATGCTGCTTCAGACCATCGAAGCGCTGTTTCAAAAATACCGCCTGTTCTGCTACCGGAGGCTGTTTTCCGCCGTGCGGGAAAAGCCGGGCAGCCTCAGCGCGACGGAAGCCTTTTCCGCGGATATCATTCATCTGCTCGGAAGCCCGACGATCTCTCAGTTTGCCGAAACCATCGGCATCTCACAGCCAAACGCGACCTATAAGGTCAATCAGCTCGTGGCAAAGGGCTATCTGCACAAAACGGTGCAGGCACACGACCGGCGTGAGATCGTGCTGACGACTTCGGAGAAATTCTCCGGTTATTTTGATGAAAACGAAGATGAAATGCAGAAAAAGGTCGCTGCGCTCACCGCGCAGTTCACGCCCGAGGAGCTTCACAGCGCCGAATGTGTGCTGCTGGCGCTCGGTACGCTTCTGTAACAAGGAGGACATTATGGATATTTTCGAAAAATGCAATCAACGCTATATTCAGGATGAGGTCCGGGAGCTCGGCATCTATCCCTATTTCCACGCGCTCGAATCCCGGCAGGATACCGAGGTCGTTATGGAGGGCAAGCGCCGCATCATGCTGGGCTCAAATAACTACCTTGGCCTGACGACGAACGAATCGGTCGTCAAGGCCGGTATGCACGCCTACGAAACGCTCGGCTCCGGCTGCTCCGGCTCCCGCTTCCTGAACGGCACGCTGAAGATGCATCTGGAGCTGGAGGATGAGCTTGCAAAATTTCTGCGCAAGGACGCCGTCGTGACCTTCTCTACGGGCTTCCAGTCCAACCTCGGCATCATCAGCGCCATCGTCGGCCTGCATGATTACGTCATCATGGACCGCGAGAATCATGCAAGCCTCTACGACGGCTGTAAGCTTTCCTACGGCAAGATGCTGCGCTACCAGCACAACGACATGGCAGATCTGGAAAAGAAGCTCCAGAAGGTACCGGAGACGGCGGGCTGCCTCATCGTGACCGACGGTGTATTCTCCATGGGCGGCGACATTGCCAATCTGCCCGAGATCTGCGCGCTGGCGCAGAAATACGGTGCGCGCGTTATGGTCGACGACGCGCACGGCCTCGGCGTCATCGGTGAGGGCGGCCGCGGCACGGCGAGCTATTACGGGCTGGAGGATCAGGTCGATATCTACATGGGCACGTTCTCCAAGTCCCTTGCCTCCCTCGGCGGCTATATGGCCTCCAGCAGCCGCGTGGCGGACTTCGTGCGCCACAGCTCCCGCCCGTTCATCTTCTCCGC
>CAKUND010000173.1 GCA_934668295.1 uncultured Oscillospiraceae bacterium | reverse complement strand
GCTACCTATCCGGACGGTCATGTGGAAACGCTGTTCACGCCGCTTGCCCCTTATGAGACGCCGGAAGCATTGGACAGGATCTGCGCAGAATACAACCGTGTAATTGGCAATATGGAACTGGAGCCGTTGATTGCAATCCCGGTTTTCATCCATGATTTTCTGTGCATCCACCCATTTAATGACGGAAACGGAAGAATGAGCCGCTTGCTCACGACGCTGCTTCTGTACCGAAACGGCTTTTATGTTGGAAAGTACATCTCCCTTGAAGCCAAAATCGCCAAAAACAAGGACCTGTACTACGACGCACTTGCGCAGGCGCAAATCGGCTGGCACGAAGGAACCGAGGATGTAGTGCCCTTCATTAAGTACCTGCTGGGAACGATCCTTGCGGCGTATAAAGACTTTGAAGATCGTATGGCGCTTGTGGAAACCAAGCTGCCCGCACTGGAAATGGTGCGCAGAGCAAGCAAGAATAGACTCGGGCGGTTCAGCAAGCAGGATCTCCGGGAGCTTTGCCCGACGCTCAGTGACAGTTCCATAGAGGGCGCCTTGCGCAAGCTGGTCGCAGCCGGAGAACTGAAAAAAGAAGGAAAAGGGAAAAATACCTGCTATTTCAGGCTAAATTAGATTCCGTCCAATACGAGCGACTTTTTAGAGGACCGCACCTGCTCATGCGAACAGGTGCGGTCCGTTTGTTACTTTTCGCAATATACAGCAATCGCCCTGGATACGAATGCCGCTGTGCCTTCTCCGCCGGCCTTGTCGATGTTCTCGCGGAAACGCTCGTCGGCGACATACATCTCGCCCAGTCCAGCCAGAATTTCCGGTGTGCAGGTGTAGAAATGGTCGGTGATGAACTGCTGCAGCTTGCAGATTGCGGTCTGCACCTCCGGGGCGGCAGGCGCAAGATTTTTCAGCTTGCCCAACTCGGCGAACTGCGCCATCAGCTCGGCAGAATCACCGGCAGAGCCGTTTTCCTCGCGCTGCTGGTATTCCTGATACGCGGCCGTGCCGCCCCACTTTTCCTTGACCTCGGCGGCAAAGCGCGCCTGTTCGGTCTTGTCAAATGCGTCAAATTTCATAGGTGTCACTCCTGTTTTCAAAGTCTCACGGGCGAGGGCGATGAGTTTTCCAAGCTGCTTTCGCCGCAGCTCCAGCAGTTTGATCTGGTCTTCCAGCGCGGCAGACTGGTCAAAGTTCGGATCGTCTAAGATCCGCTTGATATCCTTCAGAGGAAATTCCAACTCCCGAAACAGCAGAATGAATTGCAGACGCGCCAACGCTGTATCGTCATACAGCCGGTAACCCGCTTCGGTGAGCGCAGTGGGCGGCAACAAACCAATGGCGTCGTAATGGTGCAGCGTCCGGACACTGACACCGGCCAGCTTGCTGACTTCGTGAATAGTCATCATGGCAATCCCTCCTCCGTGTGAGTTTAGCATACACTATGACGTAACGGAAGAGTCAAGAGGGAAATTTGATATTTGTGAAGAACACGTCTATGGGCACTGATTGCGGCTAAAATCGCGCAAATTCATCGCTTCCTTGCCTTCTTCACCAGAATATGCTAATATGAAAAAACAGTCAGATCTTTCATTATAAGAGGAAGAATCACTATGCTACATCCCGGCCTATACGAACAAGTCATCAACAACGCCTTGACGGGCGAGCTTGCGGAGATTCCGGAGGCCCGCAAGTCTGTTGCGCCCATTGACAAGGCGGAAGCCTCCAAGGTGCTGGCGCAGTATCTGGCAGATGTGGTTCAAAAGGGCTTGGATAACGTGCTGGACAACGGCGGGGATATTTCTGCCCAGATCGGGCTGACCAACCAGATCGTTGACCTCATTCAAAGTACAACGAAAGAAGCTGACTTTGCCGCGCTGGGCGTTGACCAGCGGGCAGAGCAGCTTCTTTCGCTTTTGCGAGAGACCGACCCACGGCTAGCGGTGGGGAAAACAGCGGCGGACATAGAGCGCCCAGAGACCTCCATCGCACAAAGCTCACTTTTCACCGGGGCTGTGCATGAGCCGCAGATGTTTACAGAGCTCAAAAAGGAGATCGTCTCTGCTGACAGAATTGACATGCTGGTGTCCTTCATCAAATGGAGCGGTCTGCGGCTCATCATGGACGAACTGCGGGAGTTTACGCACAGCGGCGGCGAGCTCCGCATCATCACCACCTCCTACATGGGCGCAACAGATGTGAAGGCCATTGAGGAGCTTCGAAAGCTGCCCAATACGCACATCAAGGTCAGCTACAACACCAAGACGACCCGCCTCCACGCCAAGGCATATATCTTTTACCGCGAAACCGGCTTCACGACGGCTTATGTGGGCTCGTCCAACCTGTCCAATGCCGCATTGACCAGCGGCCTTGAATGGAACACAAAAGTAACGCGGCGCGACCTGCCCGAAACCATTGACAAGATCGCCGCTACCTTCGAGTATTACTGGAATGACCGCGAATTTGAATACTACGCGGAGGATCAGAAAGAGCGCTTGGCACGGGCATTGAAGGCGGAAAAATATTTCGACACCAACAATGCTGACGTCTACACCATGGACATCAACCCCTATTCCTACCAGCAGGAGATTTTGGACAAGCTGGAGGCAGAGCGCACTGTTCGTGGCTATACGCGCAATCTGGTGGTGGCGGCCACCGGTACCGGCAAGACGGTCATCTCTGCACTGGATTACAAGCGCTTCCGCAAGCAGAATCCGGATAGACCCTGCCGCCTGCTGTTTGTGGCGCACCGGGAGGAAATCCTCAAGCAGAGCTTGTACACCTTCCGCGCTGTGCTCAAGGACGCAAACTTTGGTGAGCTGTTTGTGGGCAACTATAAGCCGGAGAGCATCGACAACCTGTTTCTGTCCATCCAGACTTTCAACTCACAGAGCTTCACGGAAAAGACGAGTCCCGATTTTTACGATTACATCATCGTGGATGAATTCCACCATGCCGCCGCACCGACTTACCAGAAGTTGTTGTCCTACTACCAGCCGCGCATCCTGCTGGGCTTGACCGCTACCCCGGAGCGTATGGACGGCAAGAACATCCTGCCCTACTTCCATAACCGCATTGCAGCGGAGATCCGTCTGCCGGAAGCCATTGACCGAAAGCTCCTGTGCCCGTTCCAGTATTTTGGCGTTACCGATACGGTGGATCTGGATGCGCTCAAATGGTCTGCCGG
>CAKUND010000172.1 GCA_934668295.1 uncultured Oscillospiraceae bacterium | reverse complement strand
TTCGAATGAGCGAAGCCAATACCGCGTACCGGGACCCAAAGAATTGCTCGGCCCCGCGATACGCGACGTTGAATCGATAAACCCATAGTCTGCATTAAATATATCCTGAATGGAAGGAGCAAACACATGTTCCGCTTCCAGAGCGCATGTTTGGAATCTCATGCCAGGGTCCCACGAGGGGGCCCCCGGCGCTTTGTATGAAAACACGCTGCCTTCCTGCGTTGTCGCAGGGATCAGCGCACGCTCGGCGGAGGTAAAGGCGCTGTTTTCGCCGCTGTAAAAGGTGTTTATGAACCAGTCTTGCAGCGTGCTGCCCTTCCAGAGGTGTCTGTCGTCGTTATTCGTCAGATTGAATTGAATATAACAGTCATACAAGTCGCCCGGACGCGGGTATAGACATTCGTCCGTCAGCAAAAACAGTGCGTCCGCTTCGCCGGTGTTCGCCCTGGTATCGAGAACGCGCCATTTGATGGGACTGTCGCGCCATGTGCCATAATAGATGTAGCTGTAGCCGCCAGAAGCGTCATAGCCGTGGATGCTGCCTGTGCCGCGCTGTATGGCTTTTGCGCCGCCCTCGGCAAAGGCCACGGCCGGCAAAAGGCTCAACGCCATACATAAGGTGAGCAGGATGCTGAGCAGTCGTTTTTTCATAGTTGATCCTCTCTTTCGGTGTTCGCGCTTCCCGGACTCCGAAGAAAACGCAGGGTCAGAGGGCGGCTTGTGCGGAGCTTTGCTCCGCACAAGGGAGTACTCCCTTGTGATGCAGTTTCTTTAACTGGCACGTATGCCAGTATTTTAGCATACATTCTCAAAAAAGGCAACAGGATTAAAAAATTAACTATGCTGGAAATCTGACAGCTTATTTTCGAAAAAGCGGGCATGATAAGCATATCCTATCATAAGCAGGAGGAAACAGTATGTACGGCCTTAAAAATATTGAAAAATCCACGGTTCTGACACTCAAGGAGCAGGTCGCGTATCAGCCCGGTCAGGTCGTGAGCAAGACGCTTGCGCAGAACGACGCGCTGAGCGTGACGCTGTTCGCCTTTGACAAGGGCGAGGAGATCAGCACGCATGAATCCGGCGGCGACGCGTTTGTCACCTGCCTCGACGGTACGGGACGCATCACCATCGACGGCACGGCCTACGAGCTGCACAAGGGCGAGTCCATCGTCATGCCCGCGTGCCATCCCCACGCCGTCTTCGGTCAGGAGCAGTTCAAAATGCTGCTGGTCGTGGTGTTCTGAGAACTGTGCGTTGTAGGGGCGGGGCTTCTGCGTGTGCAAAACGGCGGCCATTTGGCCGCCGTTTTGACGCATCAGAAGGGTCTGGTCTCCAGATCCATGAAATCATGGATCACATCAAGGATGTGGATGGGCTCGAGCTGCTGATCGGTGCAGAGCTTGGAAAGACGCGCGACGCTTGACCGGTTGTTGGAAAAGGGCGCGGTGATCGCGATCGTCGTCCAGCCGCCGTCAAAATGCTGCTGGCCCAGAATGCCGTAGGCGTAGAGCATCCGCGCTGCGCCGTGCGCCTCATAGAGCACATATCGGTAAGCGCTTTCCGGGGTCTGGCAGACCGGGGAGTCCGAAAGCGCATCAAGTCTGTCCCATTCCGCCGAGAGCCGGAACGCGGTCTGTAAAAGCGAAACAGCTTCCTGTGCGAGTCCCTGCGCACGCGGGTGCAGCGTCTGAACCTCGGCAAGCAGTGCGTCTATGCTGAACATCCCGCACGACTCCGCGTAATCCGGCCCGGAGATCAGCTGTGCCGGAGAGATCTCAAGACTTTTGGCAAGCTCCTCAATGGAGTCCGAGCGCAGGCATTTATCGCCCTTCAGATACTCCTGAAAGGTTGAGCGTGGAATGCCGAGCTCTCTTGAAAATTCCAGCTTCGTTTTCCCTGCCGCTTTCATTTTGCGCTGTAATGTGGCTGCGATATTTTTCTCTATCTGCATATACAGAGCCACCTCCTCACTACAAAAGATGATAAGAAGGTGGATGCTTCTGATAAATGCCGGGGTTTCGGCAAAAAAGCCGACTTTCCGGCACGGCGTAAAAAGCAGCGCTGTTTTGCCGCGGAATCATGCCGCAAGGCAGGCGTGGGCAGCCTGTGCAGTTGCATCATCTTGGTCAAACTCCCTTCAAGGATCATTGTTATGCAGCCTCGCCTTTGCAGATTCCGCTCTGCCGGGAAAATCAGCCGGTCTTCCCGGCCAAACTCCCCTTCAAACGCAAAAGAGGAAGCATGTCCCCTCTCATTCCTTTGAAAGAAGGTGCGAAAGGACATGCTTCCCTGTTTTGTTTTGCGGTCAGAAGATGTTTGAACCTTCCCGGCTCAAAAGCAAGAGCGCTCTCTTACTTCTTCATTGCTTCTTCGACTGCGACAGCCACAGCGACGGTCGCGCCGACCATGGGGTTGTTGCCCATGCCGAGGAAGCCCATCATCTCGACGTGTGCCGGGACGGAGGAGGAGCCTGCGAACTGCGCATCGGAGTGCATACGGCCCATGGTGTCGGTCATGCCGTAGGAAGCGGGGCCTGCGGCCATGTTGTCCGGGTGCAGGGTACGGCCCGTGCCGCCGCCGGAAGCGACGGAGAAATACTTCTTGCCCATCTGGACGCATTCCTTCTTGTAGGTGCCTGCGACCGGATGCTGGAAACGGGTGGGGTTTGTGGAGTTGCCGGTGATGGAGACGTCGACGCCTTCCTTGTGCATGATGGCAACGCCCTCGCGGACATCATCAGCGCCATAGCAGCGGACGTTGGCGCGCTCACCCTCGGAGTAGCGGATCTCGCGGACGATCTTCAATTCGCCGGTGTAGTAGTCGAACTGGGTCTGGACATAGGTGAAGCCGTTGATACGGGAGATAATCTGGGCGGCGTCCTTGCCGAGGCCGTTCAGAATGACGCGCAGGGGCTTTTTACGAGCCTTATTGGCGTTCTTGACGATGCCGATCGCGCCCTCAGCGGCTGCGAAGGACTCGTGGCCGGCGAGGAAGCAGAAGCACTCGGACTCCTCGGACAGGAGCATGGCGCCCAGATTGCCGTGGCCGAGGCCGACCTTGCGGTCGTCGGCGACGGAGCCGTCGATGCAGAAGGCCTGCAGGCCCTCGCCGATGGCGGTAGCGGCTTCGGCAGCGGTCTTGACGCCCTTCTTCATGGCGATGGCAGCGCCGACGGTGTATGCCCAGCACGCGTTTTCGAAGCAGATGGGCTGAATGCT
>CAKUND010000171.1 GCA_934668295.1 uncultured Oscillospiraceae bacterium | reverse complement strand
AGGCAGGCGGGCTGTCGCCCGCCAACGAGGATAACGACGCCAGCCGTCGTTTTGCCCCGTGAAAAACCGTGTGTGCCCTCGTCAGCTGACGCTACTAGCCGATGCCTGTCCACTGCTCCGCCGCAGCCGGGATGCGGCAGGTATGGTCGACCGACGCCTCGATCAGATCGGCGTAGTACCACGCCGTCTCATCCTGATTGTCCCAGTACCATGCGGCGGCGCGCAGCTGCGCGTCTTCCCTGTCCGGACTGCGGGAGAGCAAACTGTTCATTGCGCGCGCAAGCTCCGCCCGGCTGACTGCCGCGCCGCCCGCGGCGTTCCCCTGCCCCGCTTCAAAAACGGTTTTCTCCGCCCACGCACCAGTCAGCGCCGGAAATATCTCGCGGCCCGTTTCCGAGTCCGCCAGCGTGTCCAGCACGCCGCACAGCTCCCGCCAGCTGACTGCGGCCGACGGCAAAAACCAGCCGCCGTCTCCAAACGGCAAAAGCCCCAGTCCGGCAAGCCTGTCGATCTGCGGGCCGGCCCAATGGTCAGCGGGCACATCGAAAAACGTCACGCGCTCCGGCTCCGGCAGCGGCTTTTCTGCCAGCCGCACGAGCGTACAGGCAAGCTGCGCCCGCGTGACGGGCGCGGTGGGCCGGATGCTTCCATCCGGGTAGCCGCAAAGATAGGCGCGGTGCGTCTGCTCCGCCGCCTGCACCGGAAGCGCCAGCAGCGCCGCCAGCACCGCCGCACACAAAAGCCCCCGCAGCTGTTTGTTCATCTGCATCCCCTCTTTCGAAAATCTGCCCCCAGTGTGGCAGATTCGCCGCGCGGATACAGTCGGGACATGGGCAGGGAAAAGCGGACGCAGTTGGCAGGGGGCGGGGCTCTGGGCATCGGCCCCTACAGGGTACCGTGTGCAGTTCCAACAGCCTACAGATGCGTGCACTGCAGGCCATGTTGGCGGAAGATCTCCGTGTTCAGGTTCGGTGCGGCGGCGGTGTTGAATTCCGGGCGGTAGGACAGGCCGACCATCTCGTATTTCGCGCCTGCCGTCACGTGGTACGGCAGCAGCTCGACCTGCTCCAGATCTTCCGCGTCCAGCAGCCGCAGCGCGGTCTGCTCGAAATTCTCATCCGAATCGTTGACGCCGGGAATGACCGGAATGCGGATGCGGAACGGCCTGCCGCTCCGTTTCAGCCGCTCGAGATTTTCCAGGATCGGCTCGTTGGATACGCCCGTATAGTGCCGGTGCCGTTCCGGATCCATCAGCTTCAGATCCATCATGACATACTCGACCCGCGCCAGCACGGCTTCAAATACGCTCCCGCTGCAATAGCCGCTCGTTTCGATCGCGCGGTGCATGCCTGCAACGCGATCCAGCGTTTCCAGCAGGAAGTCCGGCTGTCCGGTCGGTTCGCCGCCGGAGAAGGTCACGCCGCCGGACATTGCGGCAAGATAGTCCTTGTCGCGCAGGAGCTTCCGGGCCAGCTCCTCCGCTGTATAGCGTTTTCCGCACAGCTTCCGCAGGCCCTGCGGGCAAGCGCGGATGCACTGACCGCAGGCTGTGCAGGATCTCCCGCCGTTCGGGCAGGCTCTGATGCACGCGCCGCAGTGCAGGCAGTTGTTCGCCGACACCATCAGCTGCGGCTTGTACGACAGTCCCTCCGGATTGTGGCACCACATGCAGCGCAGCGGGCAGCCCTTCAAAAACACCGTCGTGCGGATGCCGGGGCCGTCGTAGACGGCAAGCTGCTTGATGTCGAATACGGTGCCGGCTGCCGACACGTTATCCGCGGGCATGACGGACTTCAAACTCGCGCAGCTCCCGATAGAGCGCGAACTGCTTCTCATAATACGCATGCCGCTGCGCGTCGGGCTCTGCTGTCTGCCCGTAGCGGACGAAGCGGGCGGCAAGGGCCGTCCGGTCTTTTTCGCCGGCCGCGGCAGCAAGGCCGAGGATCGCGCTGCCGAGCGCGCCGGCCTCGTCGGCCAGCGTGGGCCGGATCTCGGCGCCCAGAATATCCGCCTTGATCTGCCGCCAGACGGGCGACTTCGCGCCGCCGCCCGCAGCAAAGAGCGTCATCGGGCGAATGTCATATCTGGCAAGCCTTTCAAGGTTATAACGCATCTCAAAGGTCAGTCCCTCGAGGATGGCGCGGTAAATATCCGCAGGCGCGGTGTGCATCGTAAGGCCGTAAATCGTGCCGCGCGCGCCGGTCAGCACATCCGGCGTGCCGCCCATGCCCTGCAGGAACGGCAGGACGATCAGCCCCGTCGGCTCGGGCGGGCACGTTTCGTTCAGAATATCGTAGACGGAGCAGCCGCGCTCCTTCGCGGCCTGTTTGAGATAAAACGCGAGCGAATCGCGGTACCAGCGCACGACCGCGCCGCCGGAGATATTATAGGCGTAGGTCACATAGCCCCGTCCGTCGAGATACGGGACGCAGGCGTAATTTTCGCGCTCAAACTCCAGCGTTTCCGGGATGGAGGCAAACAGCGGGCAGATGCACTCGACCGTGCCGGTCGTATCGACGGCCTCGCCGGGGTTCGCCACACCGCAGCCGAGGGCGTTGACGATCTGGTCGTGCGAGCCGATGACGACTCTGACGCTCTGCGGCAGGCCGAGCTCCGCCGCGGCCTCCTGTGTGAGCGTCCCGATATCCGCGCCGGTCGGCAGGACGGTGGGGAGCGTTTCCGGGTCGATGCCGCAGGCGCCCGTCAGCTCGTCCGACCAACGGAGCTTCCGCACGTCAAAGAGAATGCTCCGGCAGGCAAGGGAATAATCCGTGACGGTCTCGCCGGACAGGCAGAAGCAGATGTAGCTTGCGATAAACAGGAACTTCCACACCGGACGCGGGGCCGTGCGGAGCGTATAGAGCATTTTCGCAAGCGAATACGACGCGTCCGGCAGGACGCAGGTGATGCGCATGAACTTTTCCGCGCCGACCGACTCGACCAGACGGGTAAACTCTCCGCTCTCGGTGTTGGCGAAGTAGAGGATGATGTCGCTTAGGGGCTGACCGCTGCGGTCAACGGGGACAAAGGACTCGCCGAAGGAGGAGACGGTGATGGCCGCGACCTGTCTTGCGTCGTCCAGCTTTTTGACGCAGTCGGCGATCACGAAAAACACACTCTCGCGCAGCGTCAGCGCGTTCAGGTTCACCTCGCCTGGCTTCGTGGGGTATTCGCGGTAGGACATGGCGATCTGCTCGCCGGTATCGCGGAAGGCGACGCATTTGCAGCCGGT
>CAKUND010000170.1 GCA_934668295.1 uncultured Oscillospiraceae bacterium | reverse complement strand
GCGACACGCTGGAGAAGATCGCCGCGACGAAGTCCGGCATCATCAAGCCCGGCTGCGACGCGGTCATTTACCGCGAAACGCCGTCGGTCGAGGCCGTGATCGAGGCGCGGTGCAAGGAGGTCGGCGCGAAGCTCCACAAGGCGGACTTTGCCGACATTCATCTCCTCTCCCACGATCTGACCGGTCAGGTCTTCGACTGGGAACGCTTCCACGCGCTGAAGCTGCCGCTGCTGGGCGATCATCAGCTGCACAACGCGGCTGTCGCGCTCACCGCGGCGACCGTCATGCAGCAGCGCGGCTGGCACATCACGGACGAGCAGATCCGCGAGGGCTTAGCCTCCGTCCGCTGGCCGGGCCGGTTCGACGTGCGGCGGACAGATCCGCTGTTCATCATCGACGGCGGACATAATCCGCAGTGCATTCAGGCACTCGTCAAGAACATTCAGGATTATCTGGCCGACCGTCCGCTGACCATCCTCACCGGCGTTCTGGCAGATAAAGATTATAACTGCATGTACCGGAACGTTGAGCCCTATGCGAAGGAGTTCATCACCATCACACCGGGCAATCCCCGCGCGCTGAATGCGCACGAGCTGGCAAAATACCTGTCCCAGTTCGGCAAGCCCGTCACGGCCTGTGACGCCGTCGCAGACGGTGTTCGGCTGGCCGTCGACCACGCAGGCAAGGACGGCGTGGTGCTCTGCTACGGCTCTTTGTACATGATCGGCGAGATCGAAGCCGGGCTTCAGAAGCTGTGACCGCACTTTTGCATATTGAAAACCCGCCTCCCTTTATCAAAAGGGGAGGCGGGTTTTTCAGCTCTTGAATTTCCGGCTTTCCAGAACCGCCTGCTCGTCGCAGCGGTTGTTTTTTTCGTTCTCCTCGTGGCCCTTGACCCAGTGATAGTGCAGCTCGTGCTGGCTTACAAGGCCGAGGAGCATTTCCCAGAGGTCTGGGTTCAGGGCGGGCTTTTTATCGGACTTGACCCAGCCCTTTCTCCGCCAGCCCCACGCCCAGCCCTTTTCCAAGGCGTCAATGACGTATTTGGAGTCGGAATACAGCTCCACGATGCACGGCTCGCGCAGGGCGAGCAGGGCCTGAATAACCGCGGTGAGCTCCATGCGGTTGTTCGTGGTGCGCTCCTCGCCGCCGGAGATCAGCTTCTCGCGTCCGTTGTATTCCAGGATCGCGCACCAGCCGCCGGGGCCGGGATTGCCGGAGCAGGCCCCGTCGGTGTAGATGGTGACAGTCTTCATGCTTCCTCGTTCTGGGCCGGCTCCTCCGGCTCGCGGTCGACGCGGTCGACGGAAATGACGCGGCTGCCGGCTTCAAGGCGCATGAGAATGACGCCCTGCGTATCGCGGCCATAGATGTTGATATCCTCCGCCGCCATGCGGATGAGCACACCGCCGTTTTCGATCAGCATGATATCGTCCGTGTCGTCCACGATCGCCACGCCCGCGATCTTGCCGGTCTTGGCGGTAATGTTATAGCCCTTGAGGCCCTTGCCGCCGCGGTTCTGCGGACGGCGCTGGCCATCCTCGCCGAGGCGCAGATAGGCTTCGATCTCCGTGCGCTTGCCGTAGCCGTATTCCGTGACGGAAAGCAGCTGCTTGGCCTTCGCGGCGATGCCTGCGCCGACCACATAGTCGCCCGCGTCCAGCATCATGCCGCGCACACCGGCCGCGTCGCGGCCCATGACGCGCACGTCGTTTTCGTTGAAGCAGATGACCATGCCGTTCGCGCTTGCAAGCAGGATATCCTGCTTGCCGTCGGTCTTCATGACGGCGATCAGCTCGTCGCCCTCCGCGAGCGTCAGCGCGCGGATACCGGCCTTGCGCGCGGTATTGAGGCTTGCCAGCTCCAGACGTTTGACGGTGCCGTTTCTGGTGACGAAGACGAGATAGTCTTCGTCGAACTCATGCACGGTGATGCCCGCTGTGACCTTTTCTCCGGGTTCAAACGGGAGGATGTTGACCAGATTCGTCCCCTTGGCCGTTCGGCCCGCCTCGGGGATCTGATAGCCCTTGCGGCGGTGTACCTTGCCGAGGTTTGTGAAGAACAGGATATAATCATGCGTGGAGGCGGTGAAGACGCCCTCTACGAAGTCCTCCTCCTTTGTTGTCATGCCCGTGACGCCTCTGCCGCCGCGCTTCTGGCTGCGGTAGGTCGAGGCGGGGACGCGCTTGCAGTAGCCCGCGTGGGAGAGCGTGAAGACGCACTGCTCCTCCTCAATGAGATCTTCAATATCGATCTCGTCCTCGACGTCCTGAATTTCAGTCAGGCGGTCGTCGCCGTATTTATCGCGGATGGCGGTCAACTCGTCCTTCAGAACGCCCTTGAGCATTTCCTCGTTCGACAGCAGCTCGCGGTAATACGCGATGCGCTTTTCGAGCTCCTCATACTCCGCTTCGAGCTTTTCGCGTTCCAGACCCTGCAGGCGCTTGAGCTGCATGTCCAGCACGACCTGCGCCTGAATTTCGGACAGATTGAACCGCTCCATCAGGCGCTCTTTCGCGTTGTCGTAGCTTTCGCGGATGGTCTTGATGACCTCGTCGATGTTGTCCTCGGCGATGAGCAGACCCTGCAGCACGTGCTGCCGGTCGAGCGCCTTTTTGAGGTCGTACTGCGTCCGCTTTGTGATGATCTCCTCCTGGAAGGCGAGATATTCATCCAGCATATGGCGCAGGGACAGGATCTTCGGCTGCTGCTGGTTGTTGACCAGCGCGAGCATCGTCACGCCAAACGTGGTCTGCATCTGCGTCTGGGCAAACAGCCGGTTCAGAACGACCTGCGGGTTCGCGTCCTTTTTGAGCTCAATGACGACGCGCATGCCGTTGCGGTCGGTTTCGTCGCGGATGTCGGAAATGCCCTCGAGCCGCTTGTCGCGCACCTGCTCGGCCATGTTGGCGATGAGCTGGCGCTTGTTGACCTGATAGGGGAGCTCGGTCACGATGATGCGCTCGCGGTTCTGGCCGAATTCCTCAAACTCCGTCCGGGCGCGGACGGTGATCTTGCCGCGGCCCGTGGCATACGCGGCGCGGATGCCGCTGCGGCCCATGATGATGCCCTTTGTCGGGAAGTCCGGGCCCTTGATATAGTCCATGAGGTCTGCCAGCTCTGCCTCCGGGTTTTCCAGAATGCAGATGCAGGCGTTGATGACCTCGGTCAGATTGTGCGGCGGGATATTCGTCGCCATGCCGACGGCGATGCCGGACGAGCCGTTGACCAGCAGGTTCGGGAAGCGCGAGGGAAG
>CAKUND010000169.1 GCA_934668295.1 uncultured Oscillospiraceae bacterium | reverse complement strand
TTCCCGTCCTTGCTGACCTCGACCTCCAGCCACTCGGAAAGGGCGTTGACGACCGACGCGCCGACACCGTGCAGACCGCCGGAGACCTTATAGCCCCCGCCGCCGAATTTGCCGCCCGCGTGCAGGACGGTATAGACGACCTCGAGCGCGGGCTTGCCGGTCTGGGCCTGAATGTCGACGGGGATGCCGCGGCCGTCGTCGGTGACGGTGATGGTGTTGCCCTCGTTGATAGTCACAACGACGTGCTTGCAGTAGCCTGCCAGCGCCTCGTCGATCGCGTTGTCGACGATCTCATAGACCAGATGGTGCAGTCCTGAGCTGCTGGTCGAGCCGATATACATGCCGGGCCGTTTTCTGACGGCCTCCAGTCCCTCCAGAACCTGGATCTGACTGGCATTATACTCTTTTTCGGCTTCGATGATATCCTTGATTTCTTCTGTCATATTGCTTCTCCTTTTACAGGACTGGGAGTTCGCTGCGCGTCCTGCATGCGTTTAAGCAGGACGGCGGCGTTATATTTTGTCAGAATGACGCGGCTCTCTCCATATTCGCTGACGACCAGAAAGGATTTCGGCAGCTCGTCCGTCGCTTCGACGACGGCGCCGGCCCTCTGCGCCTCCGCGAGAAATTTCCGCGTCCATTTGGAGCTTGTCGTGTTGTCCAGATCAAACACGCCCACGACGGATTCTGACCGGACGGAGAAATCGCCGCCGATATTCAGGTACATGACGATTCCTCCCGGATCTGCCCGCCCTCTACAAAAATGCGTTTTCCGATGTTTGTGATGCGCTCCGGCTCGCAGCAGGTGATGAGCACCTGACCGGAGCGGATCTGGTTGAGCACGAAATCCTGCCGCCGCGCGTCCAGCTCAGACAGCACGTCGTCGAGCAGCAGGACTGGCTCCTCGCCGGTGTCGGCGCGGAACAGCTCGCGCTCGGCCAGCTTCAGGCTGATAGCCGCTGTGCGGGTCTGTCCCTGTGAGCCGTAGGCCTTGACGGAGCGCTCGCCGAGGAGCGTTTCAAAATCGTCCTTGTGCGGGCCGGACAGGCACTGGCCGGACTCCAGCTCGGCGCGGTAATGCGCCTGTTGGTGGTCGAGCAGCTGCTGAAAAATCGTCTTTTTATCGGCAAACGGATCTGTTACGGTCGAGACGGTCTGATAGACGAGGGAAAGCGCCTCGCGCCCGCCTGAAAACTCCGTATGGTACAGCTGCGCCTGTTTGGACAGCTCCCGCAGAAATTTTGCCCGGTAAGCAATCACGACCGCGCCGACCTGCGCCATGCGGTAATTGAATTCCGGCAGCGGCTCCAGCAGGGAAGGGGCGTCGTGATAGTCCTTTAAAATCCTTGATTTGCTGTCATACAGCTTTTGATATTCCGCCAGCGCCTGCGCGTAGCCGGGACGGAGCTGACACAGGGCGGTATCGAGAATTTTCCGTCTTCCGGCAGACCCGCTTTTTAAAATCAGCAGATCGTCCGGGCAGAACAGAACCGTCGTCAATACGCCGGAAAGCCCGGCGGCAGACCGCTGCTTCACACCGCCGATGTAGAGCTGCCGCGGTCTTCTCCCGGAAAACAGCACAGCGCGCAGGCTCTGCTCCCGTCCGCCTGAAAACAGGCTGCAATTCAGGTCTGTAAACTCCGCGCCGAAGCGGATGAGCTCCTGATTACGGGCGGTGCGGAAGCTTTTGCCGGTGGAGAGATAGAAAACAGACTCCAGCAGGTTGGTTTTTCCCTGTGCGTTTTCGCCGACGATCAGATTGACGCCGGGGTGAAACTGCACGCTGGCCGCTTCGTAATTCCGGAAATCGTAGAGTTGCAGGCTTTGCAGCTTCATGCGTGTTCTTCCGTGACGCGCCAGGTGTTGTGCAGGAATGTGACCTCGTCGCCGGGGTGCAGCTTTTTGCCGCGCATCGTGCAGACCTCGCCGTTGACGCGGACCTCGCCCTCCTGAATAAAGGTCTTGGCCATGCCGCCGGATTCAATGGCGTTGGCAAACTTTAAAAAATCCTGCAGCTTGATGAACTCGGTATGGATAGGGATCTCAATGGGCGCGTCCGATAGCTTTTTTGTCACTCTGACCTTCATCTTATTCCCCCGCTTTCAGCCGAACCGGCAGGACCATGTAGCTGTAGCGCTCGGACCCGTCGCAAGGATTCATGACGATGGGGCTTAACCCATTGATGAGTTCCAGCGAGCACTCTGCATCCGGGATCGCGCGCAGCGCGTCGAGAAGATAGCGGCAGTTGAAGCCGATCTCCATATCCTGTCCGTCGCCCGCGATCTGGCAGACGTCGTGCGCCTCGCCGATGGTGGAGACAGAGCGGAAATCCGCCGTATTTTCGCCGAATTTGCAGCGCACCGGGCTTTTGAGCTTTTCAGATATGATCAGGCCGACACGCTCGATGGAATCGGTCATTTTCGCGACGTTTACAGCCAGCTTCACCGGCTGGTTCTGTGGCAGGACGCGCCGCCAGTCGAGGAATTCGCCCTCCAGCAGACGGCATACGAGCGTTGCTTCACCGATGGTAAAGAGAATATGCTTGCTGCCGAGGAAAAACGTGCAGGTTTCATCCGTATCGCCGAGGATCTTCTCTGCTTCCTTCAGTGCAGCGGCAGGCACGACGAACTTGAGCGTCCGTCCGATGGGTTCCTCCGATTTCCAGCGGCGCAGCGCGAGCCGGTAGCCATCGACGGCGACGACTGTAATGGAGGAATCTTCAACCTCAAACAGGCAGCCGGTATGGATGGGGCGTGCCTGATTTTCGCTGACAGCAAAGCTCGTGCCGCCGATCATGGCTTTCAGCTCGTTCTGCGGCAGGCTGATGCCCTTGTCGGATTCGACCTCCGGCAGCTCCGGATAATCCTCAGACGACATTGCCGTGATGGAGAACGAGGAAATGCCGCCGCGGATGGAGACCTTAAACTTTTCGTCGACCGAAATGCTGACGGTATCGTCCGGAAGCTTCCGGATAATATCAAAGAAGAGGCGGGAGGGCATAATGCAGGCGCCGGTCTGCTGGATCTCTGCGTCAACGGAAATGGTGATGCCCGTCTCGAGATTATAACCGGAAAGCGTCAACTTTACGCCGGCCCGGATATAAATTCCCTCGAGCGCCGGAATGGTGCTTTTCTGTGCGACGGTGCGGGAGGCGACGGAGACGGCGCTCACCAGCGCATTTTTTTCACAGGTAAATTTCATGGAAATTCCTCCGTTTCTTCTTTCAAGAGAAAGAAAGGATATTTTTTAGAAGTACGTAGCAGTAGGG
>CAKUND010000168.1 GCA_934668295.1 uncultured Oscillospiraceae bacterium | reverse complement strand
CGGGTTAAAGTCGATGCCGAGACCGCGCTCCTTGGCATAGGCGACCCAGCGGGAAAAATGCTTCGGCTGGATGGCGTCGCGGTCTGCAAACTCGCCGTCTTCAAAGATGGCATAGCTTGCGTGCAGATTCAGTTTCTTTTTGCCCGGCGTCAGGCGCAGGACCTCGTCGAAATCCGCCATCAGCTGTTCGGGCGTGGTGGCCTTGCCGGGATAGTTGCCGGTGGTCTGGATGCCGCCGGAGAGGGCCTCCTTCGCGTCGAAGCCGACGACGTCGTCTCCCTGCCAGCAGTGGACAGAGACGGTCACGTCCTTGAGCGTTTTCAGTACGCCCTCGGTGTCGACGCCGAGGGCGGCGTAGCGTTCCTTTGCAAGCGTATAAGCGTTCATATTCGTTCCTCCTCAGTCAAAAAAGAAAACCTGCTTCATGAGCGGCTGCGCGCCGGTCTCCGGATCCATCTCCATCAGCATGACATCCTTCATATACTCGTTCCAGCGGTCCACGACCGGGCTTTCGGCCTGCACACGGGCAGCCTCGGCGACGCTGTCGCACTCGTAATAGCCGAACAGCTCATTGCCGACGTTCCAGATCGTGTAGTTGCGGATGCCGGCCTCGTGCAGCACCTCTTTCATTTCCGGCCAGATCTCGTTGTGGCGGCGGACGTATTCCGGAAGCCTGCCCGGAAGGACGGTCGCTTTCCATGCGTAGCGTTCCATTTGCGCTTCCTCCTCTTTTTATGAATTTCCATATTCAATTATAGAAAAGCAGGCCGATGTATGGTATCATAGGCTTGCCTTGAAATATCAAAATCTTGCTGTCTTTGGAGGCGAGCGGTATGGAAGTCCTGCACTACAATCTCGACATGACGCCGGAATCTGAATGGAAGATCGTCTCGTCGGGCGCGTTTGCCCGCGACAATCTGCTGTATTTGCAGGAAGCCGGGCATTTTATTTCTGGTGCAAATTACTATACCGTCCGAAAGGAGCTGGATTCGTACCTCGTGAAGCTGACGCTCTCCGGGATCGGAATATTGGAATATGGCGGTGAAACCTACCGGCTTCCCGCCGGAAGCTTTTTCTGGATCGACTGCCGTGCGCCGCAGCACTATTACACCGCGCCGGACGCGGGGCGGTGGGACGTGCTGTGGTTCCACTTTTACGGCGCGACGGCGGACGCATATTATCAGACGTTTTTATCGCAGACGCAGGGGAGGGCTGCCGCGTCGCTGCCGGTCGACAGCCCGGTGTCCGCGCAGATGAGCGCGCTTCTGGCGCTGGCCGGGGAGGACGGCGGCGGGCTTGGCCGCGATCTGGATGCGTCGGCGCTGTTGACGACGATCCTCTGCGGCCTGATCCACGGCGCGGCGCAGCAGCGCCTGCAGCCTGCGCCTCCGGTTCTGCAGAAGGTGCGGCAGTATCTGCACGAGCAGTACGCGCAGAAGCTCACGCTCGACACGCTCTCGGCGCGCTATAATATCAGCAAATACCACCTGCAGCGCAGCTTTCAGCGGTATTTCGGCCAGTCACCGGGCGAATATCTGACCCGTCTTCGCCTGACCCGCGCGAAGGAGCTGCTGCGTGCGACCGATCTGCCGGTCTCCGAGATCGCCTACCGCGTCGGCATGGAAAACACCAGCTATTTCATCAGCGTCTTCCGCGCCCGCGAGGGCGCTACCCCGCAGCAGTACCGCCGCCGCTGGTCTCCGGTGGCATAAGCGCGGCAAGCTCCTGCTGCGTCAAAGGCCGGTATTCGCCCGGGCGGAGTGCTTCGTCCAGCCGGACGGGGCCGATGGCGAGGCGCTTCAAGTAAAACACGTAGCCGCCCACGGCCTTGACCATCAGCTTGACCTGATGCTTGCGCCCCTCCGTGATCCAGAGCTTCCCGACCGTAACGGGCCGGGACGGGTTTTTCAGGTATTTCTCGCGGAAGCGCTCGGGCAGATACGGCGCGCTTTCCCCGATACTCGTGTGCGCAAGCAGCTGCGCGCGGGCAGGCAGCGAGAGCGGCTGTCCTTCCAGGAGCGGAACGCCTGCCTCCAGCCGCCGCATGGCCGCTTCGTCAAGACAGCCGAAGGCGCGGTATTCATATTCCTTTTCGACATGCCGCTCGGGGCGGAGCAGCCGCACGTCCAGCATGCCGTCGTCCGTAAACAGCAGCAGCCCCTCTGTATCCTTGTCCAGCCGCCCGACCGGGTGCAGCGTCTCGCGCAGCGCCTCCGGAAAGCAGGACATGACCGTCTCCCGCCGCGCGTCGCGCCTGGCGGTGAGCAGTCCGCGCGGCTTGTGAAGCATATAATACTGCGCCATGCGCCGTTCCTCCCGTCTGTTTTCCTCATCATACCGGACGGAGGCGGAAAATGCAAGAATACCGCGTCGGAAATGACAGAGAAAACGTGTTGCCTTGCAAAAATGCCTGCATACGGGGCGATTTTTTGTCGAATTTGCAGGATTTATGAATTTTTGCAGAAGGACTTTTCAAAAACGCAGTTCTGTGATAAAGTATATCCCAAGAAAAAAAGACCCTGAGCAGAAGGGAGAACACAGCGTATGAAACTGACCGATCACGGCGTATTCCTCTGCGGCGGCGTGCCGCAGCAGACGGCTCCACTCACCCCGGACGAGGGCCGCAGACGCACCATGGCCTACCGCATCCTGCAGGCGCACAACCAGTCCGGCGACGAGAAAGCGCTCCGCATCCGCTTTGACGCCATGCTTTCGCACGACATCACCTACGTCGGCATCATCCAGCAGGCGAGAGCCTCCGGCATGAAGGAATTTCCCATCCCCTACGCGCTGACAAACTGCCACAACAGCCTCTGCGCCGTCGGCGGCACGATCAACGAGGACGACCATGTCTTCGGCCTGTCCGCGGCAAAAAAATACGGCGGCATTTACGTCCCCGCCAACCAGAGCGTCATTCATTCCTACGCGCGGGAGCAGATGGCTGCGTGCGGTGCGATGATCCTTGGTTCTGATTCGCACACGCGCTACGGCGCGCTCGGCACGATGGCCGTCGGCGAGGGCGGGCCGGAGCTTGCCAAGCAGCTTTTGAGGCACACCTGGGACGCGCAGCTTCCCGAGGTCGTGCTGGTCTACGTGACGGGGAAGCCCCGCCGGGGCGTCGGCCCGCACGACGCGGCCATCGCGCTGGTCAAGACGACGTTTGCAAGCGGCTTTGTCAAGAACCGCGTGCTGGAATTCGCAGGCCCCGGCATTGCGAATCTGCCCATTGACTTCCGCAACGGCATCGACGTCATGACGACCGAGACGACCTGCCTGTCCTCCATCTGGGAGACGGACG
>CAKUND010000167.1 GCA_934668295.1 uncultured Oscillospiraceae bacterium | reverse complement strand
TATTATACACGATTTGACCGCTCTGTCAAACCTGCAATTTTTTTTGCCAGCGCTTCGTTGGCTGCGCCGGGCAGCATACGCCAGCGCCAGTTCGACGGCAGGAGCCTGCCGGGCTCGTTCATGCGGGATTCTTTTCCAAGCCGCAGATAGTCCTGCATCTGCATGATAAACAGCTGCGCCTTGGACTGCATGCCGGCCTCGATGATGGCGTCTGCAAGATCGTCCTCCGCGGTAATGCCAAGATAGCTGCGGGCATGGGTGTCGGTCTCGGCATCGATCCCCTCGCACCACTGGATGAGCGTCTCATTGTCGTGCGTGCCGGTGTAGCAGATGGCGTTTTCACAGTAGCGGTCGGGCAGATAGTTGCTCGGCTCGCGCGGATCGAAAGCAAACTCCAGCACCTTCATGCCGGGGAAGCCGGAATCGATCACAAGCTGCTGCACCTCAGGGGTCAGGAAGCCGAGATCCTCGGCGATAAAATCGGTGTCCGGGCAGTTTTTCCGGATGGCATTGACGAGCTTCATGCCGGGGCCCTTAATCCATTTGCCCTTGCGGGCCGTACGGTTGACGGCGGGAATGGCCCAATAGCTTTCGATGCCGCGGAAATGGTCAATCCGAACGACGTCGAAGCTCTCCCCTGCTGCGCGCAGGCGGCGCATCCACCAGGAGAAGCCGTCCTGCTCCATATGCGTCCAGTCATAGATGGGGTTGCCCCAATACTGGCCGTTGGCGTTGAAGCCATCGGGCGGGCAGCCTGCGACGACGCGCGGACGGCGGGTGCGGGTCAGCTGGAAGTTCTCCGGGTGCGACCAGACGTCGGCGGAATCCAGCGGAACATAGATGGGGATATCACCGATGATCTGTACGCCGTTTGCATGGGCATACTCCCGCAGACGCTGCCACTGCGTGTGGAAGCAAAACTGGAGGAAGCGATGGAAATCAAGCTCGTCATGCAGCAGCTCGCGGTAGTACGCCATGGCCTCTGGCTGGTGCATGCGGATATCGAGCGGCCACTCGGTCCACGGGCCGTCGTTATAATATGCCTTGACTGCCATAAAGAGTACATACTCATCCAGCCATGCGCTCTGCTCGCAGACATATTCCGCATAGTCTTCGGTCGGGGCCTTGTGGAAGCGGCTCCAGGCCAGATGCAGTACACCCAGGCGCTGGTCGTACATCTTCGAAAAATCGACCTGATCGGCGCGGCTGCCCCAATCGACGCGGTCAAGCTCCTCCTGCGCCAGATATCCGGCCTTGACAAGCTCGTCCAGATCGATCAGGTACGGGTTTCCAGCAAAGGTGGAAAACGCCTGATAGGGCGAATCACCGTAGCCGGGCGGGTTGATCGGGAGGATCTGCCAGTAGGTCTGCTTTGCCTCTTTCAGAAAATCGATAAAATCATAAGCTGCTTTTCCCATGCTGCCAATGCCATAGGGCGACGGCAGCGAGGTAATGTGCATCAGGATTCCACTGCTTCTTTTCATACTATCACTCTTATTTCGCTTTCGTTGAAAACGGCCAAAAGCAGCGGCGGGACGCGGTCTTCAGCTGTTTTCGAGTTTTCTAACGCTTTCGCGGTTGGAAAGCGTAAACGGTACGGTCATATGGCGGGCTTGCCCGCCGCGCTCGGCGCAGTCCATAAGAACGGAGAAGCTGCGCCGGGCCAGAAGCTCGACAGACTGGGAAACGGTCGAGAGCTTCGGGGTATAGAAGCTGCCGATCTTCAGTCCGTCGTAGCCAATGATGGAAATATCGTCGGGAACGCGCTCACCAGCATCCACCAGCGCGCGAATCGCCCCGATGGCTATGACGTCGGCCATGGCGAACACCGCTGTGACCTGCGGTGTGTCGCGCAGGACAGCCTGCATGCCGATATAGCCGTCCTCATAGCTGTAGCGGCCGGTATGGTAATAGGTTTGCTCATCAAACCGCATCCCATTCTTCTCGAACGCCTCTACGCAGCCTGCGTAGCGCTGTGCGGATGTATCGGACAACAGCCTGTCGCCGCCGAGAACCGCAATATGCCGGTGACCACAGCGGATCAGATAGTCAACAGCGCAGGCTGCGCCCTGCCGGTCGTTCGTCGTAACACTGGACAGGTTTTCAAACGCAAGCTCACTTGCATCGTTCGTGACGATGACGGAGGGAACGTGGATCTTGTCAAAATCCCCGACAAAATGGCGGTTCGTTGCGCCGAGGAACATCACGCCCATAGGCTTGCGTTCCCGGCAGAGCTTGACGGCGCGCAGGACCTCATTGTCATCCTCATCGATAAAGTCGACGATCAGCGGGTGCGTGGTGCGCGAGAACAGGGACTGCAGCTGCTCGACCATGCCGGCAAACATTTCATTGGCAGTACCCTTGACAATGATGAGCACGGCGTTGGAGCGCTGCTGCTTCAGAAGCTGGGCACTCTCGTTGAGCTCGAAGCCGCATTCCTGCGCGATGGATAAGATCGCCTGCCGCGCCTTTTCCGAGACATTCGGCTGGTTATTGAGCACGCGCGAGACAGTCCCAAGCGAATAACCGCTCAGTCTCGCAAGATCCTTGATCGTCATACTGCTGTTCTCCTTGGTTTTTGCTGATTCTGTATCACTATCATACAGAACCTCGGAAAAATCCACTTAAAACAGACAATTTTCTTTATCCCTTGACTGCGCCGGCGGCAACGCCCTTGATGATATACTTCTGGCAGCAGAGATAGAAGATGACGACCGGGACGATGGACATCAGGATCAGCGCCATAGTCGCGCCCATGTCGACCGAGCCGTAGCTGCCCTTGAGGTACTGAATGTGGATGGGGATGGTACGGAACTCGTTGATATCCAGAACCAGATACGGCAGGAGATAGTCGTTCCAGACCCACATGATCTCCAGAACGCCGACAGAGATGAAGGTCGGCTTCATCATGGGCAGGACGACCTGGAAGAAGGTCTGCACAGGGGTGCAGCCGTCGATGACGGCAGCTTCTTCGATAGAGCGCGGGATAGACTTGACAAAGCCTGTAAACATGAACACAGCGAGGCCGGCGCCGAAGCCGAGGTAGACGATGGGGATGGTCCACGGACGATTGAGCTTCAGGGTGTCGGCGGTCTTTGCCAGCGTGAACATGACCATCTGGAACGGGACGACCATGGAGAACACGCACAGGTAGTACACGATGCGGCAGACGAGGCTGTCGACACGGGAGATATACCACGCGGCCATGGACGTGCAGATGAGGATCAGAGCTGCGGAGAGCAGTGTGATCATCAGGCTGTATTCGACGGATTTATAGAACGGATAGTTGCCGAAGGTCATGCCCTTGATATAGTTCTGCAG
>CAKUND010000166.1 GCA_934668295.1 uncultured Oscillospiraceae bacterium | reverse complement strand
TCCTCGCTGATGAGGTAGATGCGGCAGGGAATGGTGTCGACATAGTGCTGCCAGCGGGCTTCCTCATAATTGTCGAGCGTCGAGAGCGTCTTGACGGAGCGGTAGCGCACGTGCAGCTTCGTAAGCGGCTGATAGCTCCAGTCGACGACGACCTTCTTCGCCTTCAGCTTGTAGCATTCGTCGACGAGCATTGCGACAAATTCCGGCTGGTCGAGCTCGGCTGTGATAAAGACCTCCTGCCCCTTCTGGACGTTCGCGCCGACCTTGGCGATGAGCTTTGCGTATTCCCGCAGAACGGTTTTCTTCATAAAAAAGCCTCCATTGCTTTGAGTTTTGATTATTTTATCACAGTTTTCCCGCATTGAAAAGAGTTCGGCGAAAATTCGCCCTTGCGGGCCTGCGCCAGGCGCGGTATACTGAAAGAAAACGACACATGGAGGTTTTTCATGCTTACCGAACAGCTTTTCGACTTTCTTGCCGCCAGCCCCAGCTGCTACCACGCTGTGCAGGCGCTTGCGGAGCGGCTGGAAAGAAGCGGCTATGCGCAGCTGCGGGAGCAGGACGCGTGGACGCTGGCGCCGGGCGGAAAATACTTCGTCACGCGCAACGGCTCGTCGCTTCTGTCCTTCCGCGTCCCGCAGGGGGCGCCCGCGGGCTTCCTGATGGCCGCCGCACATACCGACTCCCCCACGTTCAAGATCAAGCACAACCCGGAGAAACAGTCCGGCCCGTATGTGCAGCTGTCGACGGAGAAATACGGCGGCATGCTCATGGGCACATGGTTCGACCGGCCGCTTTCTGTCGCGGGCCGCGTCGTAACGGCGAAGGACGGGAAGCTGGAGACGAAGCTGGTCGATGCAGACCGCGATCTGGCCGTGATCCCCTCCGTCGCCATCCACATGAACCGCGCCGCGAATGACGGCTTTAAGCTCATGGCAAACGTCGACACGCTCCCGCTCTACGGCATGCAGGAGGCCTCCGGCAGCTTCCGCAGCATCGCGGCCAAGGCTGCAGGCGTGCAGGAGGACGAGGTGCTGGGCGAGGATCTGAGCCTGTATGTGCGCACGCGCGGCACGTGCTTCGGCGCGAAAAACGAATTCATCCTCGCCCCCCGGCTGGACGATCTGGGCTGCGTGTTCGGCCTGCTCGAGGGCTTCCTTTCGGCGGAGGCCTCCGGCAGCGTGCCGGTCTTCTGTGCGTTTGACAACGAGGAGGTCGGCAGCGAGACGAAGCAGGGCGCGGCGTCGAGCCTGCTCTCCGATACGCTCCGGCGCATCGCGCTTGCGCTGGGGCTGAATGAGGAAGGGTATCTGCGCATGCTCGCGCAGAGCTTCCTTGTCTCGGCGGACAACGCCCACGGCGTCCACCCGAATCATCCGGAATACGCCGACGTGGCCAATACGCCGCGCCTGAACGGCGGGGTCGTTATCAAGTTCAACGCCAACCAGCGCTACACGACCGACGGCGTCTCCTGCGCACTGTTCACGGCGATCTGCCGCGAGGCGGGCGCGCCCGTGCAGGTCTACGCGAACCGCTCCGACATGCCGGGTGGCTCGACGCTCGGCTCCATCGCCACAACGAAGGTCTCCGTCCCGAGCGTGGACATCGGCCTTGCGCAGCTGGCCATGCACTCCTGCGTCGAAACGGCAGGCGCGGAAGACCTTGACGCGCTGGTCAAAGCCATGACGGTCTATTACGGCAAGACCCTGAAGCGAGACGGCGATCAGATCACGTTCTGAGTACGCCGAAAGGCTCTTGTCCCTGCTAACCGCGTTCAATTTTTTGTTACTATAAATATATGAAGAAAAAGGAGGCAGATCCATCATGGGCATGATCCTGACGGACGAACAGCAGGCCATTCTGGATGGCGCCAGGGGTGAAACCATGGCGAAGGTCATGAAAACGCTTGTCATGTTCGGCGAAGCATTCCACGCGGAGAAGATGGTCCCGGTCACGAGCCGGTATAACCATCTTGTCACATCCTTCGGTCTCGGCGTTCTGCAGCCGGTGTACGATCTCATGCAGCAGCTGATCGACGCCGGCGCCGTCTCCGGCCAGAAATTCTCGGCGGACCCCCGCCCGCTCGACCCCAATGTCCCGGCGAATCTTCTGCAGCAGCTTGTGTTCAAGAAATTTATGTACAACAAGCAGGACTTCTACGAGGGCCAGCTGGAAAAGCTGGGGCTTCTGAACAAGGACGCGTTCACCTGCACCTGCTATATGTCCGAGGTCGGCAACAAGCCCGCAAAGGGCGAGGTGCTCTCGTGGTCGGAATCCTCCGCCGTCGTGTACGCCAACTCCGTGCTCGGCGCGCGCTGCAACCGCAACTCCGGCATTATGGACATCATGGGCTCCATCGTCGGCTACGTGCCGTATTTCGGCCTTTTGACCGACGAAGGGCGCAGGGCGACCTGGATCGTAAAGATCGAGACGAGCAAAAAGCCCGAGGCGCAGCTGCTGGGCTCGGCCATCGGCATGAAGGTCATGGAGGATGTGCCCTATGTGGTCGGCCTCGACAAATGGCTCGGGACGGAGCTGGATGATGCGGCCTGCACGTATCTCAAGGACTTCGGCGCGGCAACTGCGTCCAACGGCGCGGTGGGCCTTTATCACATTGCGAACCTCACGCCCGAAGCCAAGGAGCAGGGCGAAGCGCTGATCGCCGAAGGCGCGAAGGTCTATGTGATCGATGACGCGGAGCTCCAGCGTGTGAAGGACAATTACCCCGTCGTCTGGAAGAACAAAGACGCGAAGCCGAAGCTCTGCTTCATGGGCTGCCCGCATATGTCGCTCGAGCAGCTGAAGACCTGGACCGACCGCGTAGAAAAAGCGCTTGCGGAGGCCGGCCGCAGCAAGGTCTGCATCCCGACGGTCTTCACCGCCGCACCTGCTGTTCTGAAGGAGTTTGAGAAGACACCCTATGCCGCCAGACTCAAAAAGACCGGCGTCATTACATCCTATATCTGTCCGCTCATGTACATGAACAACCCGCTCTGCGGCAAAATGCCGGTCATCACCTCGTCTAACAAGCTGCGCACGTATACGACCGCACGCTATTACACCGACGATGAGATCCTTGTTCAGATCACGAAAGGAGGCGTACGCGCATGAAGACCTTCCAGGGCCGCGTTGTCACGCCCGGCTGCGCGCAGGCCGAAGCGCTTGTGACGCACGGCGGACTCAATACGCTCGCTTCGTTCCAGAAATCGCTCCAGTTCGGCGACAAGACCGCCAAGTGCGGCGACCAGAATAACCCTGACCTCTACGGCAAGCCCATGGCGGGCAAGGCGCTCTGCCTGCCGCAGACCATCGGCTCGACCACGGGCGGTCTGGTGCT
>CAKUND010000165.1 GCA_934668295.1 uncultured Oscillospiraceae bacterium | reverse complement strand
ATTTCCAAAAATCTCTTGATTTGTGACCGCAAGCGGCTCATTTCACCCCATGCGTTCTATCTCGGCGTGTCCGGTTCGGGCAAATCTGTGGCAATGAAAAATACCATCGCAAACGTCGCGCTGTCCACCAACGATGACATTATCATCATCGACGCGGAACGCGAATACGCGCCCATTGCGCGGGCGCTGGGCGGCGAGGTCATTGAAATTTCGCCAAACAGCCAGCACCATATCAATCCATTGGATTTACAAGATGGCTATGAGGATGGCGAAAATCCCATTGCGATGAAATCCGAACTCATAACCAGTATCTTGGAGCAGCAAATGGGCGCGGGCTTACTGTCCGGTTCTCAGAAATCCATCATCGACCGATGCACGGCGAGTGTGTACCAGAACTATTTCCATGCAAAAGGTGCGCTGCCTATGCCGCTCCTGTCCGACTGGCGCACCGAAGTCTTGCAGCAGCCAGACCCCGAAGCGCGTGAAATCGCCCTTGCCGCCGAGCTTATCACGGAGGGCAGCTTGAATGTGTTTGCGCATCCGACGAACGTAGATATTAACAACCGGATTGTTGTGCTTGACCTTTATGAGATGGGCGAACAGCTCCGTCCGACTGCCCTTGTTGTTGCGCTCGAAGCCATTCAAAACCGCGTCATGGAGAACCGCAAGCGCGGCAAGTACACTTGGGTGTTCCTCGACGAAGTGTATTTGTACTTCAAGTACAAGTATTCTGGGGAGATTTTGTACCGCGCATGGAAAAGATTTCGCAAATATGGCGCGGCGCTGACGGCGGCAAGCCAGAACGTAGAAGAATGTCTGAAATCCGAAACGGCGCGTCTGATGTTCGCCAACTCCGAATTTCTGCTGCTGTTCAATCAGGCGGCAACCGACCGCGCAGAGCTGTCGAAGCTGCTTCACATTTCCGATACGCAGCTCAGCTATATCACAAACGCCGAAGCCGGTCACGGTCTGCTGCGCATGGGTGGCTCCATCGTGCCTTTCGTCAATACCATTCCGCGGGATACAGAGCTGTATAAATTGATGACAACAACGCCTGGGGAAGCATTATAAATGCGTCTCACCGTGAGACGCAAATCAGAGGTGATTTCCATTTCAGATATTCGAGAACGAAACGGCCGCCAGAAGAACAAGCAGCCGAAACATCAATCTGCATCAATCGTTCAGCGCCGGATGGTACAAAAATTTGTAAAAGAGCTGAGCGATAGCACAAGGCAGTCTGACCGTTCGGACAGCGCAGAAACCGCAGCAAAAGAACAGGTCGAAACGACTGTCCGTGAAATTGTCCACGAAGCTGTTCAGCTACCGCGCCATGCAATCCAGTATTCTACCCGCAGAAGATCAGAAGATTCTTCTGCGGGCGTGCAGCCGGAGCAGTCCGACCAACCGCACCATGCGCCGGAATCACCGCGAGAACGACCAGCCGCGCCGCGTACCCGGCCGGATGCGACACCGCCGCAGAGCACACCGACACCCGCACCGCAGGAACAGGCCCGACGTGCTTATATTCAGCAAACCGTAAAATCGGTCACGCCAGCGCCGCCGATCACGTCGGAGCAGTCTCGGCCGCAGCATACCACAGTGACCGCGCCATCGGTGGAAAATATGTCGCGCCAGCGCACGGAGGATATACGTACCCGACCAGAGCAGCAACAGCCGCAGAGCAAACCGATACCAGCGCCACAGGAACAGGCGCGTCGCGCCTATGTCCAGCAAACCACAAAGGCGACTGCGGCAGCACCATCTGCGACACTGAAAGAAAGTACACCACGTCAGCGCACGAACGATGTACGCATTCGGCCAGAAGCAAAGCAGCCGCGGAGCGTACCAACGTCAACGCCGCAGGAGCAAGGCCGTCGTGCCTATGTCCAACGTGCAAAGAAATCCCACGCAGAAAAATCATCTGCGCGGGATCATCTTCATACAGAGCAGCCGGAAATCAGGTTTGCGGACGATATGCCGCAGAGCGCATCGCCGCCGATCCGCGAAAAGCCAGACATACCAGAAAACCGTGGTCAGGTGCAATCCGAAGCCGTACCAGCAAAGCCATCCGCTGTTCGTCATGTAAAGCAGTCGGGAGCGTGGACACCGCGCAAAGAAGCGACGCCGACCATGCACGGTAAGGAGCAGTCTGTTCGTGAGCGGCCAGCGGTCACACCGGAACATGATCTACCGCCCACGCCGCAGGTGCAGGCACGGCAATCCTTTGTGGAAAACCAACCGCAGCTCTCCCAAAGCCCATCCATCGAATCGATCTATCCATCCGAAGCGGCTGCCCCCGTTCCACCGCAGCCGCCTGTTTCGGAAGCGCCCGCGATCACGCCGAAGCGCCAGACGGTCACGGCTGGCAGCAAACCGGCCCCACCTGTCCAGCCACCAACACCAGCGCACCCCCCACCAGCGGAGCAGCCGCCCGCCATCCGTGAAAAGCCGAAACCAAACGCCGCACCGAGAGAAAAATCCCGGCGCGACGTTTCTATTCGGACAAGAGATACAGAGCAAATCGCGCCTCCAACGGCGCAGCCAAAAACGTCTGTATCAAAAATTGATACAAAGCGTGCGCGGAAAACAGCTACACAGGATGCACAGCGAAAAATGCTTAAAAAGAGCAACAACCGCGCGGCAAGAGCAGCCGCCGCAGCCGCGAAAAAGCTGGCCGAAGCTGCGGCAAAGGCGGTCAAGGAGCTGATAAGCGCCCTCGCCAGTTTGGGCGGCGGCACGGCGCTTTTTGTCGTGTTTTCCATCGTCATTGTCGCGGGCGCATTTCTGGCTTCTCCGTTGGGGATTCTCTTTGCCGACGAGCAGGAAAGCGACGATACCGTTCCGCTGGCAACCGCCATCGCAGAAATTCAGGGTGAATACCATACTGAATTGGAGCGCCTGCAAAACGGTGATTTTGTGTCTGTTCAGATCGTCGGGCAGGCCCCGGATTGGCGCGAAGTCGTAGCTGTGTTTGCATCCAAAACGGCAGGCGCGGAGGACGGCATTGACGTTTTTACGCTTGACGAAGAACGTGTGGAGCTGCTGCGTCAAGTTTTCTGGGATATGTGCGGGATCACGACGGCAACGCAAACCGTTGACGTTCCGGACAGTGATCCGGATGACGATGTGGACGACAGCCACACGGGAATTGCGCTGACAATCACGATCACAGCCAAAACCGCCGAGCAAATGCGCCTGATCTATGCGTTTACAAAATACCAGAACGACGCGCTGGACATTCTGCTTGAAAACCTCGGCAGCTTGAATATCCCGATGGGTTCGCTGACCATTTCGCAGGAGGACGCGATTGCACTGCTTGAAAATCTCCCGGATGATCTTGACCCGGCACG
>CAKUND010000164.1 GCA_934668295.1 uncultured Oscillospiraceae bacterium | reverse complement strand
CTGTGGCTGGATTGGAGCAACCGACTGAAGCAGGCGACGCCGGATTGCAAAAATCCGACGAAGCTGTTGCCGCACAAGGAATTGGCACACGTCCCAGGCAACCTTGCGACCATGCAGCAGCAAATTCTGCGCCTGTTCCAGACGGTTCTGGACGCAAGCATCACAGACGTGGACTTTTCCATTCGGGTGCGGGCGTATGAGCAGGCTCCGTCCTTGCAGAAATTTGATTTCCAGCCAATGAAGATTTCGTTCGAGTTTGTAGAGGAGAAACAGTTCGCTGAGGTGCTATATCCACAAAATATGTACGACCTGATCGACTTTTCTCTGCGCGAGTGCATCCGGCAAAGGATTGCGATGCGCACCTGCAAGAACTGCGGCAGGTATTTTGCCCTCACTGTTCACGGCAGTACAGAATATTGCAGCCGCGTGTTCGACAACCGCGGGCGCACCTGCAAGGAGGTTGGTGCAATGCGGCAGTATGTGCAAAGCCACGCGCAGGACGAGCTGCTGAAAATCTACCGCCGCGAGTACAAACGCCGCTTCGCATGGATCCGCGCAGGCAAGATCTCGCAGGAAGCGTTTTCTGCTTGGAGCAAGGAAGCGCAGAGGGAAAAGGAGAAGTGTGAGAACGGCGAGATCTCACAGAAGGAATTTACGCAGTGGCTGAAACAGTAAATATGGTTGAAAGAAGAAAAGAGCGGTACCGCCTGTTGTGGCAGGTAGTACCGCTCTTTGTATTTTTGTTACCGGACGGCGATTGCCTCGATTTCGCAAAGCACGCCCTTCGGAAGATCGCGCACTGCGACGCAGCTTCTTGCCGGCTTTGAAACAAAATAGGTGTAAATTTCGAGTACAGAGCTCCACTTGCACGGAAAACGAGCCCCACTCTCACGGAGATTTACCATAGGTAGCCCTCCTTATGATTTTAGTCACGCATTTCGCGTGCTGTCATCAGTATAAGGGCTATTGGCGCTCCTGCCCGTTAGGGTGGAGCTATTTTACCGTGATGCCGGGGCTAAACCTCCGTGCAGGTGGTGCTCACGCTCCGGAATTTACAATAGGCAGCGTAGACCTCGTTGAATGCCGCAAAGTCTGCCATATTGCGCAGGAAGCAGGTCGTTTTGAGAACGCGGCTCAAATCGGAGCCGCCCGCCTGCAAAACAGCGGAGACGTTCTTGCAGCTCTGCTCGGCCTGCGCGGTGATTCCTTCCGGGACTGTCCCCGTTTCCGGGTCGACCGGGATCTGGCCGGAGGTCAGCACAAAATTGCCGGCGAAAAAGCCCTGAGAATATGGACCGATCGCGGCGGGGGCAGCTTCTGTCTGAATGATCTGAATATCTGACATAGTGATATTCCTTTCTGCCGAGGACCCGGCCACAGCACAGTACACCATGACCGGGTATTGGGATGGGTCAAAAGCTCTCGGTCGGTGTGTCGCTGCGGATGGCGGAGGTCTGAAGGTTTGCCTCATAGTCGCGCAGCCGCTTCTCAGAGCCCAGCCAGCCGATGGAGTTGACGGTGTTTGCAATCGACGCAGATGCCGACAGCAGAGTAGAAGGGCATCTGCGTATGGCCGCTGGACTGGATGAACACATCGGCAGCCAGCGCGCTCTGCGAGGCACGCTCGTCAGAGATGACGATCAGCTTGATACCGCTTTTTTGACAGCCTGGAGAATCTGCCGCTCCAGATTGGTGAACCGGCCGAAGGAGAACCAGATCAGACAGTCATCCTGCGTAAAGTCCATGAGGTACTGAAACACAGCGTAATCCGAGGGCGGGATATGGATGACGTTCGAGGTGCTCATGCGCAGAAGGTTCGCGCACAGCTCCGCCACGCAGATGCGGAAGCGCAGACCGAGCACATAGCGGTTGCGGCTGGTGAGGATGGTCTTTGCAACGAGCTCGAAGGTATCTTTGCTGTTCTTTTCGAACACAGACGTTACAATCTGTTGATAGCACTCCATCGCATCGTCTTGCTGTGGAGCATCCAGCTTGTTAGAAAAGAAACTGACGATGGGGCTCGCCTGATCAGTGGAGAGATTCGCAACCTCACACTGGATAACCTGATGTTCCACGCGGCGATGGATCTGGCGCACCCGGGCGATGTGATTGTGATTGACGCGGGTGCATTTGAAAATCGCGCGATCTTCGGAGAGCTGATGGCGACATATTGCAAATCCCGCGGGATCCGCGGCATTGTCTGCGACGGCGCCATCCGGGACTCCGGTGCGCTCTCGCAGATGGAAGACTTCCCGGTCTATGCCAGAGCCGTCACACCGAATGGGCCGTATAAAAATGGGCCGGGCGAAATCAACGTTCCGGTGGTTATCGGCGGCAAGCTGGTCTATCCGGGCGATATCGTAGTCGGTGATGAAGATGGCGTTTTGTTCATCTATCCCGAACAGGCACAGGAGCTGGCCGCAGCGACCAGAGCGGTAGAGGAAAAAGAGGCCGGAATCATGCGGCACATCCTCGAAGACGGCACGTACAACAGACCCTGGGTCGCAGAAAAACTTGCTGAAATCGGCTGCACGTACCTCTGATACTTGCCCGATTTTATACAGACACCCTCCCTGAAAACCCAAAGGCGCACAGCAAAAGCTTGCTGTGCGCCTTTGGGTTTAATTATACCATAATCGATCCAGACAGCTCATATGCTGTAGAAAATCATTGAGTGTCTCAAAAAAGTCCGCTGCCCATTTCATATTTTTCTGCATGCTCTTACAGCTGGTTATCATGTAGCAGATTCGATCTGGTGGCGGTTGTTCAAAACTAATTGTGTGATAGGAGCCCTTTTCCTGAAATACAGCGAGAACAGAGGAAGGAACGATGGCCCAGTTGTCCCGATGTAAAAATTGCTCCATTAAAGGAATCGTATCGATTTTTGCATAGGGCTGTGAAGCCTTTCCAAACCAAAAATCGTGCCAATTCCGAAATTCGTATCCCCAGTTAAGATATACTTCATTGGATGGATTTAGCTTCAGCGGATGCATGGGCTGATCGCAAATTGTGCTTTCAGGCCCAAAAACCAAGTACATTTTCTCAGAAAAAATCGGAACGACATCAATGTCGGGAAATGAAAAATGCTGTAAAGAAAAACCAACGTCAATATCACCCTTGGAGACGAGATTATATATTTCTAAAGAGTGGTGTGTCTGAATACTCAAATGGTTCAGCATGCCTCCGAGAGAACGATAGAGGGAATCAAACACAAATGTATTCAGACTATCGACAGAAGAAATACGAATTTCTTTGAGCGATTTATTCATCTTGAAACTTTCTGTCTCGAGCCAGGCGCTTTTCCATTGCTCCGCGATGGGCAAAAAAATTCTGCCCTCCGGCGTTAAACGGGTGATATGC
>CAKUND010000163.1 GCA_934668295.1 uncultured Oscillospiraceae bacterium | reverse complement strand
TCGACCGCTTCTCGTCGTTCGAGGGCAACACCGGCCCATATATTCTCTACACCATCGTGCGCATCAAGTCGATCCTCGCGAAATATGGAAAGCCCGTCTCCGGCGCGCAGCTCCTGCCGCCCGAGGGCGCGGAGCAGAAGCAGCTCATGCTCGTGCTCAGCCGCATGGCAGACGCACTGTGGACGGCCTACCGCGATTCCGCGCCGAACGCTGTCTGCGCGTATATTTACGAGCTGGCGACGGCCGCGAACAAGTTCTATCACGACGTGAAGATCCTCACCGAGCCGGACGAGAAAAAGCAGGCCAGCTATGCCGCGCTCATCGATCTGACCCGCGGCGTTCTGGAAACGTGCATCGATCTGCTCGGCTTCTCCGCACCGGAAAGAATGTAAGCATATTGCCCTGCCGCGCCGCGCTCCGGCCTTGGAGCGCGGCGCTTTTTATTCTATTTGATATGGAAAAAGAGCTGCCGCAGCCGCGGCAGCTCCCGTCTTCGCCTCCGGTATCCCGGAGAAAAAGACTTACTTCATGTTGCGCTCGTAGGACTCGATCATTTTCTTGAACGTGTGACCCGTACGACCTCTGAGATTGGAGAGATACTTGTCCGTCGTTTCCCCCGTAAATATCTTGATCTGCAGGTGCATCGTGTTCTCGTCGTCCATTGTCGCGTAGATTTTGTCGATATACTTGTCTGTAAGATCCTTGTTGATGACACCGCAGGCGGCATCGCGCTCGGCAGCCTGCAAGACATTGCGGATGGTGTCCATGTGCTTTTTGAGATCACTCGCGGAGTCACGCTGCTCGCAGAGCGCCCGGAGCGTTTCCTGCGCCTGTTCGATCTCCGCAGTGCACTGCCTGTTCATCGAGAAAAAGTCGCGGTCGCTCAGGTTGCCTGTCGCGGCAAGCTGGAGCAGCTTCTGCTTTTTCTTTTCGCCCAGCGCGATGATCTGCTCCTGTTCCTCGATCTTTTGAGCCAAACTGCCGTCCGTGTGGATCTCGCGGTACAGTTCCATGTAGCGGTCGATCATCGCTTTTGCGTCCGCATCGGTGTCCCGCAGGACCTCCAGCAGCACCGGCTTGATCTCGCTCTCATAAATCGCGAACGACGGACACGAGTCGCTGCCGTTTTTGATTTTGCCCGAGCAGACCCATTTGCTGTTCTTCTGCCCCGCGCGGTCAACGGTGTCGCGCCGGTAATAGGCCGCGCCGCAGTGCGTGCAAAAAAGCTTCCCGGTCAGCAGATTCGCGTGGTTGCTGATGCCCTGCCGCCCCTTTACATCCTCGCTACGCCTTTTCAGGACGGCGTTCGCCGCATCCCAGATTTCCTCGCTCACGATAGCCGGCACGATCTCGCCCGTTTCATCCTTGAACATCACCCATTCCTCCGGCGGGAGGAATTTCTGCTTTTTCGTGAACATATCCACAACCTTGACCTTGTTTCCGACGTAGTAGCCCTTGTATTTGGGATTAGAAATGATGTTGGACATGGTGGTGTGCGCGATTTTCCTGCCGTTGTGGTTGCGGCAGCCTTTCTCCCAGAACAGCGTCTCTAACTGCTTCATGGAGTATTCGCCGGTCGCGTAGCGTTCGAACAGCTCCCGCACCATCGGCGCTTCCGTTTCGTCGATCACGAGCCTTCCGTCCGCCTTTGTGTAGCCGAACATGCGGCTGTTGCCGAGCACAACGCTCGATTTGATCGCCTGCTGGTGCCCGAATTTCACGCGGGAGGACAGCTTGCGCAGCTCGTCCTGCGCAATGGACGACATGATGGACAGGCGCAGCTCGGAATCCTCATCGAACGTGTTGATGTTGTCGTTCTGGAAGAATACGCCCACGCCGCAGCGCAGAAGCTGGCGCGTGTACCGAATGGAATCAAGCGTGTTTCGGGCAAAGCGGGAGATCTCCTTCGTGATGACGAGATCGAATTGATTTTCGGCGGCATCCTCGATCATGCGGTTGAAGTTCTCGCGTTTCTTTGTGGAAATGCCGGACAAGCCCTCGTCAATGTAGCCCGGCACAAACGTCCACGCCCGGTTCCGCCGAATCAGATCTTCATAATAGGCGATCTGGTTGCCAAGGGAATTCAGCTGCTCGTCGCTCTCGGACGACACACGCGCGTAATAGGTCACGCGCAGCGGCAAATCGTAAATGGACTTTGTTCTGAGCTGCAGTCTGATCGTATGTATGTCCATTTTGTGCGCTCCTTCCAGAACCTCTGAATCAATCGCCTGCGGTCTTCGCCGGATCTTTTGCCCCAATTCTGCGGTTTGAAAATTTGAAATACATACAGTATTCCTGCATTTTCAAACCTTGCCTTGGAACAAAATCTCTCGCCGAATACTCTTGCCGATTGAATCAGATCTTCTTTTCGTTTTATCATGTTTCCTCTACCATATCACGCATGCGTGAAACAAGCAAGTGTGAGATTCTGACAGGTGCATCACGGCCGGATGCTCCTGCCAATCTCATGGAAGGCGGACGGGATCAGCGCGCTGATTTTGTTCTTCATGCGGTTGCGCTCGGCTTCCGTGATCAGTCCGGCTTCAAACAGAACCTGATTGTAGTAATTCAGCCAGAGCTGCCCGGCGAGCTCCTTCTTTGCCTGCTCCGGCGCCGGCTTTTTCTGCGTACTAATGCTGTCCACCTCCTTTTTTGTAAGTATTCCCAGCGAAAAGCGGAATCATGCAGTTCTTCGCCGCTCCCGACGTCTGCCTCTGCGCGTCCGGGCAGTTTTCCAAATAAAAGGCGAACCCCCGCCGGTGAAACCGGCGGGGGGATGTTGTGTGGGTGCTTATTTTGCGATTTTCTGCGCGAAGCGCATGAGGATCGCGGCTACTTCCGCGCGGGTCGCGGTGCCCTGCGGGGCGAGCGTCGTCGCGGTGCGGCCATTGATGAGACCGGCACCGACAGCCCACTGCATCGCGTCGGTTGCCCAGCTGGAGACGCTGGAAGCGTCCGTGTACTCCCCGACATGGATCGACAGCAAAAAGCACGCGCGGAATGTGTATGCGCACACGCGCGAGGAATGCGAGGAGAAGCTGAAGGTGCTGATCGCGGAGATGAAAGCGGAGCTGGCGGAGTTGAAGCGGCAGAAGACTGACAAGCATTGATCGAATGAACGGAACGCAGCCGTCCGGAATGCTCCGGATGGCTGCGATTGCGCTTTGGCAGATCGTTTGCTATAATGAAACAAATCGGAATTTTTGGAGGAGAGCTTTTGACATGCATATCATTCAAATAGCAAATGATGAGGATAAAAAGAGCATAACCAGAAATATATTGGAAGAACTGCCTGAATGGTTCGGAATCCCTGAGGCACGAGAAGAATATATCCGCGACAGCGCAGGGAAAGTCTTCTTTTGTGCCATGGAAAACGAAAA
>CAKUND010000162.1 GCA_934668295.1 uncultured Oscillospiraceae bacterium | reverse complement strand
TGAAATTTCACCTTGCCGCAGGCGCTGCGGCAGATTGGAGAGAACCATGCAAGAACAGACCCCCGATACCGTTCTGGAGCAGCAGACCGCTGCGGCAGAACCGGAAGCCGCGGCGCAGATGCCTGCGGCTGATACACAGCAGCCCGCGGAAGCCGCCGCGCCTGCAAAGGAGGAAGCGCCCGCCCAGCCGGCGGAGCCTGCCGATGTTACTGTGGTGGACATCCGCTTCCGCAACAACGCAAAATCCTATTATTTTGACCCTGCCGGGCTGACGCTGCGGGCCGGCGCACACGTCATCATCGACACGGCACGCGGAGACGAGTTCGGCGTCTGCGCGGCAGGCAACCACCCGGTCAAGCCGCGCGAGCTGGTGCTGCCGCTGCGAAAGGTCCTGCGCGCGGCGACCGAGCAGGACGAGCGCACGAACGCAGACAATCAGGAAAAGGAAAAGAAGGCCTTTGAGATCTGCCAGCAGAAGATCGCTGCGCACGGGCTCGAAATGCAGCTCGTCTCGGCGGAGTGTGCCTTTGACGGCAGCAAGCTGCTGTTCTTCTTCACGGCGGACGGCCGTGTGGACTTCCGCGAGCTGGTCAAGGATCTGGCCTCCGTCTTCCGTACTCGCATCGAGCTGCGGCAGATCGGCGTGCGCGACAAGGCCAAGATGGTCGGCGGACTCGGCGTGTGCGGCAGACCCTTCTGCTGCAAGGAATTCCTCGACGATTTCCAGCCTGTTTCCATCAAAATGGCAAAGACGCAGAATCTCAGTCTGAATCCGACGAAGATCTCCGGCACGTGCGGCAGGCTCATGTGCTGCCTGAAATACGAGCAGGAGGCCTATGAGGATCTCATCAAGACCGCGCCGAAGATGGAGTCCTTCGTCGATACGCCTGACGGCCGCGGGACGGTCGTCGAGGTCAATCTGCTGCGCCAGAGCGTCAGAGTCCGTATGGAGGATCATCCGGAGACCATCGGTACGTATAAAAACACGGACATCTGTGTCCTGCGCAGCGGGAAGGCCCGTAAAAACGAACCGCCGATCCCGCGCGATCTTGCGCCGATTTCCTCGAAGCCGCGTCCGGTGCAGAAAAAGGAGACATTTTTCGAGGAGCTTCCGGAGGTCATCTATCCGGATGCAGTTGCCGTGATTGAGCCGGAGCCGCAGGAAGCGGCAGAGGCACCGGGCGAGGACGCCGGAAAGAGCACAAATCGCCGCCGCCGCCGCGGCGGGCGGCGGTCAAAGCCGGCGGGCGAGCGCCCGCAGGAGACTGCCGCACCGGAAAAGCCTGCGCCCAAGGAGCAGCCGCGCGCCGACGCGCCCCGCAGGGAGCGACCCAAAAAGGAGCGTCCGCCCCAGCAGGACAAGCCCGAGCGCAAGCCCGCCCCCCAGAAGCAGGAGCGTCCGGAAAAGGCGGAGGCGTCCGACGGCCAGCCCAAGCCCCGCCGCCGCAGACGCCGCGGCGGAGGCCCCAGAAAGCTGTCCGGCGAGGGCCAGACGCCGAAAGCCGAATAAGAGAGAAATCCGGGCCTGCCGCTTGCCTGCGGCAGGCCCGGTTCGTCTGTGAGCGTACGGCATTTGCGGAAAGCGTTCTCCAAGCTTTTGACATTTTCTTTTTCCCGTGATACACTGTAAGAAAAAACAGGAGGACGTTTATGTCGCTCATTCCGTATTATCTGCAATATTTATCCGAGATCTGCGAGGGAACGCGCGAGGCGCCCGCGGGCATTGCGCTGACGGAGCAGGACGATCTCAAAAAGGCCATGCAGCTGCAGGCAGAGATCTCGAAAATGGGCATTCCCGCCTTTGTCAGAGCCTGCGCCGAGGCGGACGGAACGCAGATCCCGCAGGAGGAATATGACAGCTTTGACCCGGCCGAGCTGAACGCGGCCATCGCGCAGCTTGCCGCGGCTGCCCAGCCGCAGGAGCAGCCGGAGGAGAACACGCCGCAGGAGCCGGTCAAGACCGAGATGCGCGATATCTTCGAAATTTTCCTCGACAGCGTGTGTCTGGACGACGATCTGCTGACCTACCTCATCGACATCCTCAAGCGCCGTTCCGAACCGGAATTTGCCAAGCTCTCCCACGCGGCCGCCCGCACGGAACTGAAGCTGGATGATTTTCTCGCCTGGCTCGGCAATATGGAGCTGCTGGCCGGCGAGGATGAGCAGGCGTGCGCGGCCATTATGGACAAATGCCTGTACCGGCTGGAGCAGGAGGGCGAGATGGAGCTGATCGCGGCGCTTCTTTCCGGCGACGAAACAACGTTCAAGCTTTTCCGCACGCAGGCACCGGAGCTGGTGCATCTGCCGGACGCGACCTATGAATGGTATTGTAAGCACTATCTGGACCGCTATTATCCTGTCCGCTTCATTCTGCATCATCAGGGGATCGAGTTTCCCCGCGCATAAGGAGGCTTCTCATGGAACCCATCTATGTCACCGGCCACCGCAACCCCGATACCGATTCCATCGTTTCCGCCATGGCCTACGCCGCGCTGCGAAATGCTTTGGGCGACCGGGAATTTGTTCCCGCGCGTCTGGGGCATATCTCCGACGAGACGCGGCTCGTGCTCGACCGCTTCGGCTTTGAGCCGCCGGCACGCATCCAGACCATGCGCACGCAGGTGCGCGATCTGGACTACGATACGCCGCCGGCTCTGTCCGGCGCGGTCACCGTCAGCAGAGCCTGGGCAGCGCTGCAGTCCAACAAGGCAAAATCCATCCCCGCCATCCCCGTGACGAACGAAAACGGCGAGCTGTACGGCATGCTCTCTCCCAGTGAGATCGCAAGCTACGACATGCGCACGCTTTCCGACTCCCGCGTCGACAAGATCCCGGTTTTTAATCTTCTGAGCGTTCTGGACGGCAAGATCCTGAACGAATCCGGGTATCTGGCCGACACGATCAGCGGCGAGGTGTCCATCGCCCTGCCGCAGAATAATGAAAATCTTCTGTTCAAGGGCCCGGACGCCATCGTCATTGTCGGCGAGCAGCCGGAGATGGCGCGCCGCGCCATCGAGCAGCAGGTCAGCTGCCTGGTCGTGTGTCAGGCCGAGCTGCCGGAGGAGCTGCGGCAGCTGCAGACGAACACCTGCATCATCGCCACGCCCTTTGACGCCTATAAGGCGGCCCGCATGGTCTATTACGCCATCGAGGTTGCGCGTGTGTGCCGGACAGAGGATCTCGAGGCGTTCCACCTGACCGATTTTGTGGACGACGTGCGCGAGGTCGTGCTCAAAAGCCGCCACCGCAGCTACCCGATCCTCGACGAAAACGACAAGGTCGTAGGCACGCTCTCCCGGTATCACCTCATCAAGCCGCGCCGCAAGCGCGTTGTGCTGGTCGATCATAACGAGGCGGCGCAGTCCGTCCCGGGTCTTGAACAGGCGGAGAT
>CAKUND010000161.1 GCA_934668295.1 uncultured Oscillospiraceae bacterium | reverse complement strand
TCCATCCAGCCGCTCGTCAACAAGATCGGCGGCGCGCTCTCGACCGGCCTCATCAGCGTCAGCATCATGCTGGCCGGGATCAAAACGAAGGGCTCCGACACGGCGGCGGCCGCTATCGATGCGTCCGGCAAGCTGACCATCAAGCTGGCTATGCTGGCCATCCCGCTGGTGCTGATCGTCGCAGGATACGTGATCTACCTGCGCAAGTATAAGATCAGCAAGGAATTCTATGACAAAATGCTTGCCGATCTCAAAGCTCGCGAGGCAGAACCGGCGGCAGACCGGTAAAAACGCTGCACGGCATCCGGCAGAAATAGTATCCGCCCCGCAGAAAAGAATCTGCGGGGCGGTTTCAGCTTTCAAAGAGCCTGTACGCTGATATACCTGAGAAACAGTGGTGAGAATGTTCCGCTGCAGCAGACATCGTCTGGCTGCAGATAAATCTTATTCTGGAATTTCTGGAATCAGGGACAGGAAGCGATAGATCATCATGCAGGCCTCTGCATTGGAGATGGTATTCTTGGGCTTAAAGGTTCCATCAGGATAGCCGCCGACAACACCTGCTGTCTGGCACGCCTTCACGGCGCTTGCTGCCCAGCTGCTGATACTGCCAGAATCCTTGAAGGAAATGGCCTCGTTGACTGCCGGCAGCTCCAGACCGGCCTTCCCGGCCAGACGCAGCAGGATCGCGCACATCTGCTCGCGCGTGATGCTGCTGTCCGGCTTAAACGTGCCGCCGGGGAAGCCGGTCACAACTTCATTATCAGCTGCCCATAAAACGGCATAATAATACGGCGCGCCGAGCTTGACGTCAGAGAAAGGATTGGCCGCAACGGACGTGAACGGCAGATTTAAATATTCGATACTGTTGAACAGCAGATATGCGGTCAGGCCGCGAGGCTGCTTCATCTGCGGATAGAACAAATCACCCTCCGAGTCTGCCTGCTTGGCTGCTGCCTGGAAGAACTCGCTGAAATTCAGACTCCAGTCAATGATCCCCGCCTGCCACAGCTGGAATACAGGCTCAAAATACCAGTCAGACGGGTTCATGTCATCGTAGAGCGGATACTCATCGAAGCCGTAGTCATAATAAATGGTCTTTGCATCCCCATAGAACGGCTGCAGCATTCCTCCATACTGGTAAACATACGGAACGGATTCAACTGTGAGTTTCAGATCGCTCTGTACATTCCTGATCGTAAACTCATGGTAGATATCGTCAACCGTTGCGGTTTTTCCTGCTGCTTTCTGGCTGTAGAGCGCTTTTCCGTTTTTGTCCGTCACAACGACGTTGATTACCGCGAAATTGGTGTCTGTATAAATGATGAATTTGATGTCCTTTCCTTTTGGAAAGCCGCCTTTTCGGTCGATATATCCAAGCTCGTCGTTGCCGAGATCCTCATACACCTCGGTGTGGACCGTATTCTTCACACCGGTGTTTTCCGTTTCGATGGTGAGAAGGCTGCCTTTGTCGATAACATCCATTTCGATCCTATATCCGCCTGGATAATAGGCATCTGTGGCGTTCGTGCCGACGAGAAACTGCGGCTTCATGGCAAATTCATAGAAACCGGCTTTTTTCACCGTGATCGCGATCAAAAAACCGTCGTCGTCCATACTGATGTTGTAATCCACATTAGGAATATTTTGGGCATTGTCAAGAACGGTGTCGCCATCGACCAGCCGCAGCTGCGGTGCGATCATGGTATAGGGAAAATTACCGATCGAGCCGGACCAGCCCTTGGCAGTCTTTTTCAGGGACTTGTCCGCAACGACTTTAAAAGAGTATGTCTGCCCGACAACATAGCATGTGCTGTCGGGATACTCAAGGGTATAGGCATTCCAGCAAGCCTCGTCGATGAGCTCGTCCATATTGTCCGCCATGGCCGGCATACAGCAGCCAAGCAGCAAGCAGACAAGCAGTGCTATCGCAAGCAGGCGGTAAGAAACTTTGCGCGCGTTTTTCATAATGGGATCCTCCTTGTTTTTTCTTTTCCATTTTTTATACTATATAATATTATAAATTTTGTCAAGTATAACTTATCTATTCTGTGCATATTGCATGCAAAATGGATTTATTTCTGTTCTAATCTCCCTGCTGCAGAAGGCAGCGGATCGTTTGACAGGGTATTTTAAAACCGCATTTCAATCAAAACCGCTTCGGGAATCAGGCTGATTCCCGAAGCGGTTTTTGTTAAATCGTTATTTCGCGTAGATCAGGCCGACCAGCCAGTTCAGGGTTTTGGCCGGGAGGAGCTTGGCGAGGACGCAGAAGAATTTGTATTGCGGGCCAATGGTATTGACAGGCCGGACGCTCTTTTTGTCTGCGACGTGCGCGATGAACGCGCCTGCCTTTTCCGGGGCCATGCCGTTTTGCTCGTCACGCTCCATGCCCGCGACGGAGCGCGCGATGCGGCCGCCGTAAATGTCGTCTCCCTCCGGATTCTTTTCCCGCGCGGCGGTGAAGCCCGTGCGGATATCGCCCGGCTGGACGCAGCAGACCTGAATGCCGAAGGGTTTGACCTCGTTGGCAAGCGCCATGGTGTAGGAGTTGATGGCAGCCTTGCTGGCCGAGTAATAGGTCTGGAACGGGATGGAGATCGCGCCCGCAACGGAGCTCAGGTTCACGATGCGGCCATGGCACTGTCTGCGCATCACTGGAAGCACCTGCCGGTTCATGCGCACCATGCCGAAGAAGTTCACGTCCAGCTGGTGCTGCGCATCCTCTGTTTTGGTGAATTCGACCGCGCCGGAAATGCCGAAGCCCGCGTTGTTGATCAGCACGTCGATGTGGTCTTCCTGCTTCAGAATTTCCTGCACAGCTGCGGCAAGCGTTTCTTCCTTTGTCACGTCGGCTGTGATATGGTGCATGCCGGGCGCGCCCTCGGCTCGTCTGGAAAGCTCATAGACCGTATAGCCCTTTTCGAGCATGGCCTGCGCCGTACAAAGGCCAATACCGGACGTGCCGCCGGTAATGACGCATACCTTTTTTATAGGCATCACAGGTCATACCCCCTCAAAACCTCAGCGATGACATCAACGGCCTCGTCGATCAGCGCGTGGGTATGCGTGGCCATGAGGCTCGTGCGAAGCAGGCACTCATGCGGGGCCGCCGCAGGCGGCAGAGAGGAATTGACGTAGACGCCGCGGTCATAGAGCTCCTTTGCGATGGTGAGCGTCGGGATCGGCTCGTAGGTATAGATCGGGATGATGGGGATGCGGTCGCCGTTGGACGGGCGCATTTTGATGTTCCGCTCGTTCAGAAGACCGCGCATGTAAAGCGCATTTTCCTGCAGATTCGTCACCAGCTCCGGGTGCGCTTCCAGCTCGCGGAGCGCGGCCAGCGCCGCCGCCGCATTCGCGGGCGGGATGGACGCGGAGAAGATGAACGGGCGGGAGCTGTGGCGCACGAAGTCCGCCACGCGGCTGCTGGAGGCCATATAGCCGCCGAG
>CAKUND010000160.1 GCA_934668295.1 uncultured Oscillospiraceae bacterium | reverse complement strand
CGCCATGTTCCCGGTGCATCCCTCCACACTCAGCCGCCAGAAGGCTTCCTTGAACGCCAGCGTGAACGAAATCTGATGTTCCGTGACCTTCTCCGTGTACGGATTTGCGCGCAGAAGCGCCTGCTCCGCCGCGCTGAATTTTTTCCTTGTTCCCATAGCCGTCTCCTTCTTCCTGCCTTCAGTATGCCATAGTTCATGCCGCTATGGGTCATTTCCTTGTCCACTTCTTGGGGTATAGTTTAGTTGGCGGGGGGATTTGGGCGCTCCTGATCTGCGGTGTCACTGCCGCCGGCGGCGGTATTCTGTCGGCAGCTCGCCGTAGGTCTCTTTGAACGCTGCGGTGAACCGGCTCTGGCTTTCGTAGCCGACTGCCTGCGCGATGGCGGCGATGTCGTTCTGCGTTTTCAGAAGCAGCGACGCGGCCTCCTCCATGCGGTGCTTTTTCATGTGCGCGGCGATCGTCTCGCCATAGACCTGCTTGAAGCAGCGCTTGAGCGTCGTTGTGTTCATCAGATATTTTCGCGACAGCTCCTCGATGGTGACGCGCTCGGCGAGGTTGTTTGTCAGCTCGTCGTGGACGTGGCGGATGATCTGCTCCTGCGAGGCCTGATAGTCGACGGCCTGCTCCGGACAGGCGATCTGCATGACCTGCTCGACGATCTCGTGCAGGAGCCTGATCTGCATGGTGTCGCCCACCTTGTAGTAGACCTCCTTGCCACACCGGCGGCTTTCGATCAGACCGCTCTGCGCAAGCGAGCGCAGATGGTGCGAGACTGCGGGACTCGACATATCGAGCAGCGCCGCGATGTTGATGACGCACTCCTCCCGGTGGCTGAGCAGCCAGAAGATGCGTACCCGGGTCGGATCGCTCAGCTGCTTGAAGATATCGCACACCGCGCCGAAATGCTCCACGTTTTTCAGCTCCCGGTACAGCTCCTCCGTGTGTCCGTGCGCGCCGTGGTCGTGCGGAAGGGAAAACTCCGGCATGGTTCGTTCCTCCTTTATCCGTTTTGGAAATTCCGTTCGCCCGTTTGGAAGCAAGCGCCGCCGGGGGCTTGATTTCCGGCGTTTTTCTCAGTATACTGCGGGTGTAATGATTAAGCAAGCGTTTAATTCAAAATTTCAAACGGAGGAAACGATCATGAAAAAGACATACCAGATCGAAGTCGACTGCGCGAACTGCGCGAACCTGATGGAGGAAGCCACGAAGAAGACCGAGGGCGTCGCGGACGCGACCGTCAATTTCATGACGCAGAAGATGATCGTGGAATTCGCCGAGGGCGCGGACGAGAAGAAGACCATGAAGGCTGTCCTGAAGGCCTGCAAGAAGGTCGAGCCGGACTGCGAGATCGAGCTTTAAGTTCAGACTGCCGCTCGGCGGCGCAGAAGGGGAGTGTCTGCTATGACAAAGAAACAGAAAAAGATGCTCGTACGCATCCTCATTACCGCCGTGATGCTCATCGCGCTGAAGTTCATTCCCATCACCGGGATCGGGCAGCTGCTTGCCTATGTGGCCGCGTATCTGGTCATCGGCTATGACATTCTGCGCAAAGCCGGAAAGGGGATCCTCAACGGCCGCGCGTTTGACGAAAACTTCCTTATGACGCTGGCCACGCTCGGTGCGTTCTTCCTTGCCATCTGGACGAAAAGCGGCGACTATGTCGAGGGCATCGCCGTCATGCTGTTCTATCAGATCGGCGAGCTGTTCCAGAGCTACGCCGTCGGCAAGAGCCGGAAGAATATCTCCGCGCTGATGGACATCCGCCCGGATTACGCGAATATCGAAGCTGACGGCCAGCTGACGCAGATCGACCCCGACGAGGTCACGGTCGGCAGCATCATCGTCGTCCAGCCGGGCGAAAAGGTGCCGCTTGACGGTGTGGTCGTCGAGGGAACCGCCAGTCTCAACACCAGCGCGCTGACCGGCGAAAGTCTGCCGCGCGATGTGAAAGAGGGCGACGAGATCATCAGCGGCTGCATCGATTTGTCCGGCGTGCTGAAGATCCGCACGACGAAGGCGTTCGGTGAGTCCACCGTTTCGAAGATCCTCGATCTGGTCGAGAATGCAAGCTCGCGCAAGTCGCGCTCCGAAACCTTCATCTCCCGCTTTGCCAAGGTCTATACGCCTGCCGTGTGCGCTGCAGCACTGGCGCTGGCCGTGTTGGTCCCGCTGGGCCGCATGCTCGCGGGGCTTGACGCGAGCTGGACCGACTGGGTCTACCGCGCGCTGTCCTTCCTCGTCGTCAGCTGCCCGTGCGCGCTGGTCATCAGCATCCCGCTGAGCTTCTTCGCCGGCATCGGCGGGGCGAGCAAGGAGGGCGTTCTGATCAAGGGCTCAAACTATCTCGAAGCGCTGTCTGAGGCGAAGGTCGTCGTCTTCGACAAGACCGGTACGCTGACGCGCGGCGTGTTTGAGGTCACGGCCGTCCACCACAGCCCGCTGGCTGAGGAGCAGCTGCTGGAATATGCGGCGCTGGCCGAATGCGCCTCCTCGCACCCCATCAGCAAGAGTCTGCAGAAGGCCTACGGAAAGGAAATCGACCGCAGCCGCGTGACGGACATTGAGGAGCTCAGCGGCCACGGCATCACCGCCACGGTCGACGGGCACGCGGTCGCCGCGGGCAACAGCAAGCTCATGAAAAAGCTGGGCGTCCAATACTGCGACTGCCACAGCACCGGCACGATCATCCACATGGCCGTTGATGGGCAATACGCGGGGCACATCGTCATTTCCGACGTTGTCAAGCCGCACTCGAAGGAAGCGATCGAGCAGCTGAAGCGCGCGGGCGTCCAGAAGACCGTCATGCTGACGGGCGATGCAATGCGCGTAGCCGACAGCGTAGCTGCCGAGCTCGGCGTCGACGAGGTGCGCAGTGAGCTTCTGCCGGGCGACAAGGTCGCGGAGGTCGAGAAGCTGCTGGCCGCGAAGGGCAAAAACGACATGCTGGCCTTCGTCGGCGACGGCATCAACGACGCGCCGGTCCTCACGCGGGCGGATATCGGTATCGCCATGGGCGTGATGGGCTCCGATGCCGCCATTGAGGCCGCCGACATCGTCCTCATGGACGACGATCCGCTGCAGATCGCCAAGGCGATCAAAATTTCCCGCAAGTGCATCGGCATCGTCCGGCAGAACATCGTGTTCTCGCTGGTCGTGAAGTTCGGCTGCCTCGCGCTTGTCGCGTTCGGCATCGCAAACATGTGGGCCGCCATCTTCGCCGATGTCGGCGTGATGGTTCTGGCCGTCCTGAACGCGATCCGGGCACTGAAATACAAGAATTGAGCGGTAAAACAGCACAGAGGCGGTTCCATCCGGAGCCGCCTCTGTGCTGTTTGTGTATGTTGAAGGAGCGGGAAACTATGTGCCTCAGGCCTTTTTCCCAGCGAGGGACTTGCGGTACTTTTCGCTTTCCCAGTTGGCGATGAACTTCTTCGCGGCCTCGCCCATGGTGGACAGTTCATAGCC
>CAKUND010000159.1 GCA_934668295.1 uncultured Oscillospiraceae bacterium | reverse complement strand
GGGCCGATGTGGGCATCGGCCCCTACGACCAGTCGGGTAAGTGCATACGAATTTGCCGAGGATTTTCGATGCTTCCGTGCTTCCTGCCGGGCGGAGCGGAGCCCCGCCTACGCATCCACTGAAAATCCCGCATAAAAAGCGCCGCACGAACAGCCTTCCGGCGCGTCAGGAGGCTGGGACACTTCCCGCCTGTTCCGCGACTATATAGGCGTCGGCTGACAATACAAGGAACGAAAGGAACCCTCACCCACCAAATCCCAGAAGGAGGTTATTATGAAAAGATCCCAACGGCTGACCGCCGTTTTTCTGATGCTGCTCATGCTCTGCGCCTGCTCGGTGCCGGCAGCCCCCAACACCGTGGACGTTCCGCAGTCGCCGGCGGAAAACGGCACTGGATCTGCGTCTGTCCCGGCGAACGAAGTGCAGGCGGAGCCGGAACCCGACGCGTTTCATCTGGAATACGAGCAGACCGCGCTGCCGGAGCCGCTTCTGTCGGTCACGGCGCTGACCGTGCTGGACGAGACTGTCCTGCTCGGCGGCTTTTCGGATACCGGCCTTGCGCTTGTGCGTCTGAGGCCCGACGGCCGGAGCGAAGAACTCCCGCTTCCGGGCGGCACGGAGTATTGCTATGCGCTCTGCCCGGACGGGGCAGGTGGGGCGTGGCTGCTCTGCGGGAGTCTGCCGAAGGGCTACTTCGACGCGTTCGGAAATTTCACGTTCCTTGACGCGGAGCCGGAGGGCAAGCTCGCGCTGGCGCACTATGACGCAGCGTTCGCACTGCAGGAGATCGTGCTCCTGCAGACGCTCTATACCGAGCGCTTTTCCCGGATGTGCAGGCTGGACGGCGGCTTCTGCCTGATGAGTGCGACACTGCTTGTCCGTCTGGACGAAACGGGCGTAGAAACGGCGCGGCAGAGTCTGGACGCCAAGGACGGCTGGCGCTTTGCGGGCATGCAGGAGACGGACGGCGTTTTGTATGTTCTGGCGCAGAATTATTACGGCACAGAGCTGCCGGAGCTGCGCAAATTTGCGCCGGACACGCTTTCCGCGCTGGAGGCTGAGGCCTGCACGTCGGAGATCACCGGGCTCGGTCTGTGCGCGGACGGACGGCTGCTGCTGGAGAACAGTGAAGAAGTTTTTGCGTATGATACCGGCTCCGGAGAAGCGGAAACGCTCATCCGCTGGCAGGAGCTCGGGGCGAACGTGACCGCTGAGCAGCTCTGGGAGCTGGAGGACGGGTATCTGCTTTTCACGCCGGATGATATGTCGCTCCAGCGGCTGCACCGCGCGGCCGGGCAAGCCCCGGAGCGGACGGTGCTCACGCTGGCGGTCGTGTGCGACGACACGCCGCTCTGGGCGTTCACACAGATGCTGAAGGATTTCAATCTCGGCCAGGACACGTACCGGATCGACTGGACATTCTACACGGATTCGCAGTACGCGGACGGCGAGCCGGCTGATCTGCTGCGCACCGCGCTCATTGCCGGGCAGGGGCCGGATCTGTTCGCGTTTTATACCAACGGCTATAGCCCTGCGCCGCTTGCGGCGGAGGATGTCTGCGTGGATCTGCTGCCGCTGATGGGCGGTGAGATCACGCGTGACGCGCTTCTGCCGGGGTTATATGATCTGATGCAGGCGGACGGCGCGCTCTATCAGCTGCCGCTGACGGTCTCGGTCGATACGCTCATCGCGCCGTCGCGCCTCATTCCGGAGCCGGGCGTGACGTTTGCAGAGTTCGAGCAGGCGCGCAGCCGGATACCGGACGGCTGGGTGCCGATCGACTCGTGGAACACGCCGGACAATCTGTTCCACTTCTGCGTCCCGTTCTGCATCGGTGCGTATACGGATAAGATCGCGGGAACCTGTGATTTTGAAACGCAGGGGTTTTATGACTGCCTTGCATGGTGCAAGACCTGGGGCGGCGACGGCTCGACTCCGGAGGCGCAGGAGACGACGCTGGTCAAGATCACAAGTATCCGGGGCGTCGACCAGCTTGCCGGGCGGAGCGAATATGTTGAGAGAAACTGGTTCGGCGAGCCGGGATATACCTATGCGGGCTTCCCCACGCAGTCCGGCGGCGGCAGCGTCTATCAGGTTCTGACGAGCCTTGGCCTTGGGCCGCAGTGCAGCGACCCGGACGGTGCAAAGACGTTTTTCGAGTTCTGCTTTTCCTATTCGCAGGACGGAGAGCTGCCCGCAAGCTTTGCGCGTTTGCAGTCGGAGCTGGCGGCGTACAAAGCCGCGGACCCGGACCGCGGCGAGAAAACGCTCAGCGAAGCAGACGCAGCGCAGTTTTGCGCGCTTCTGGACAGCATCACTGTGCTGGCGGGGCTGGACGGCCAGCTTTCCGAGATCATTCGGGAGGAGGCTGCCGGTTATTTTGCCGGCAGCATGACGGCGGAGCAGGCCGCGCGGAACATCCAGTCCCGCGCAAGCCTCTATTTGCAGGAGCACCGCCGGACATGACAAAGCCCCGGCAGAACCGGGGCTCCGGTCAGCGCCGGCTGACCTCGTATTCTTCATCGCGGAAGATCCAATCGTCCAGATCGCCGCAGTCGGCGGGCTCGTCGTTTCTGTATCCCATATTCATTGTCTCCTTTTTTCACGATCCTGATTAGTATATGGAGCCGCGCATGAAAATGCGCGTGAAAAATGACAGCGGCCCGCAGGTTTCCCTGCGGGCCGCTGCCAACACAAATGAAAAGAGGAATCATGAAACGGGCTTTATAAACGTGCGCGGATCGCATGGGGAAATGTTCAGCGGACGCTGAACAGCAGTTCGCCGTAGGTCGGATACGGCCAGCAGGCGCGGGACGTGAGCGTCTCCATCTCGTCCACGGCCAGCCGCAGCTCGGCCATGTCCTTGAAGACCTCGGCCTGATAGAAATCGGCGGCCTCCTGCGCGCTGGACAGCTCGCCTGCCTGCAAAAGTGCGTCGGAGAGCTTTGCGGCATCCTCGCTGGCCGTCTCGGTCAGCGCCGACAGACGCGCGGCAGTCCTGTATTCATAGCCGCCCGCCGCATCGCCGAGCAGACTCTTTTTCTCCGCGGCCGTCCGGACGAGCTTTGCCGTGTAATCCGAAACGGCAGGCAGGATGTCGGTCTGTGCCATGTCCAGCATGGTCAGCGCTTCGATGCGCAGGATCTTGCTGTAGTTTTCCAGCAGGATCTCATAGCGTGCATGCAGCTCCGCTTCGCTGTAGACCTTATGCGTCACGAACAGGCGCACGTTCTTTTCCTTCATCAGATACGGCGCGCAGGCGGGCGTGGTCTTGAGATTCAGCAGACCGCGCTTTTCGGCCTCCTCCAGCCAGCTGGCATCGTAGCCGTTGCCGTTGAAGATGATGCGCTTGTGCGCGCGGATGGTGTCGCGGATGAGATCATGCAGGGCGGCCTCAAAATCCTCCGCGCCCTCAAGCTTGTCGGCGTACTGCCGCAGAGATTCGGCGACGGCGGTGTTCAGAACGACGTTCGCGTCGGAAATGGACGCGGCGGAGCCGAGCATACGGAACTCAAACTTGTTGCCGGT
>CAKUND010000158.1 GCA_934668295.1 uncultured Oscillospiraceae bacterium | reverse complement strand
CCGCACAGGAAGATCTTCTGCTCCGGGTGCCGGGCCTTGGTGTGCACCAGCGCGCCGACGTTGCCGTAGACGCGGGTTTCCGCGTGCTCACGGATGGCGCAGGTGTTGATAACGATGCAGTCCGCGCCCTCCTCGGTGTCCACGATCTCATACCCGCTTGCACGCAGCATGCCGCGGATGCGTTCGGAATCCGCTTCGTTCTGCTGGCAGCCGTATGTATCGACAAAGGCCCGCGGCGTCCTGCCGCGCGAGGCCCAGAGGGCTTTGATCTGCTCACAGACAGCGGCTTCCTTTTTCAGCGCCTCCTGCGGGATCACAACGGGTTTGCGTTCCATGTACGTTTCCTCCGAACTGCATAACTTAACAATTTATTATAGCAGGTTCCGTGGGGATTTGCAATGGAGCAAAACAAGCAGTCAAAGGCATAGGTTTTTGCAATTTTCCGAATTGTACGTAGGGGCGGACGACTCTGTCCGCCCGCTGCGAATTCTCTGATATTTTCAGCAAATCTGCAACATTTAAGGGGCCGACAGAGTCGTCGGCCCCTACAGCGGCAGTGCAGTTTTATGAGATATCATCCCGCAATCAACCCCTGGACGACCTTTGCGGCCAGCAGGAGGAGGACGATGATGATGGCGGGCTTTACGATTTTCGAGCCGTTTTTGATGGCGAGACCGGCGCCGATGAAATGGCCCAGGATGCTCGACACCGTGCCGATGAGGCCGAGGACGAGGAAGACCTTGCCGCTTAACAGACTGGTCAGGAGCGAGGCAATGTTGGAAGACAGATTCACGAGCTTGACGTTGCCGCCTGCTGTGCGCACGTCGAGCTTGCCGAGATTGCAGAAAATGAGCAGCAGGAACGTGCCCGTGCCGGGCCCGTAGAACCCGTCATACGCGCCGACGACGAGCGCGGCCAGATAGACGATAGCCATCTGCTTTTTAGGATCGATATCGCCGCGCTCCTCCGGCAGCTGCCGCTGGCGCAGCACGACAAAGGCCACGACCGGCAGCACGATCAGCAGCAGATACTGCAGGTACACCTCGGAGAGCATCAGCTGCAGCTTCGTGCCGAAAAACGAGCCGATGAGTGCCAGCACGATGGATGGAATGCCGAGCTTCCAGTCGACATAGCCGTTTTTGATATACCGGCCCGTGGAAAACGCGGTGCCGATGGAGGAGGAAAACTTATTTGTACCCAGCGCAAAGTGCATGGGAAGTCCCGCGAGCAGATACGTCGGCACGGAAATAATGCCGCCGCCGCCCGCGATCGCGTCCATGAACGACGCAAAAAACACGCCGATCACGACAATGACGACCATTTGTACCGTCAGATCCTGTACGCCCATTTAGATCTCTCCTTTGATCGCAAGCTCCAGCATGTCGGCCACGCCGCCTTCCTCATTCGTCGGCGCGATCAGATCGGCCCTCTGCTTGAGCGCTTCTTCCCCGTTTCCCATCGCGACGCCGACGCCCGCAAAGTCGAGCATGGCTGCGTCGTTGCCGCTGTCTCCGATGGCCATGACCTGTTCGCGCGGAATGCCGAGCTTTCTGCAAAGCGCCTCGAGCGCGATGCCCTTGCTGGTGTGCGGATTCATGGCCTCCAGATCGACATAGCCCGCGCCGGTCACGAAATACGGCAGCTGCGTCAGATCGGCCATGGCCTGTTCGCACTCCGACCGGCTGGAAAACGGCACATAGAGCTTTTCGACCGGCTTGTCCCAGCCGGCGACCATAGCGTCCAGATCGTCGACAAATTCATGCGAGCGCTCAAACAGCCAGCGGAAGTCGGCGGGGTAATAGCGCTCAAACTGCGCCATCTGCTGCGCGGAATTATACACGATGCCGCCGGAGAAGAAATTGACAAGCCCGTCGTACCGGCGCACGTGGGAATAGATCAGCCGCGCGTCGTCCGGAGACAGCGGGCAGTGGTAGAGCGTTTCGCCGGTTTTCAGATCCTGCGCGATCGCGCCGGTCTGCGTGACGGCGTAGCGGATCTGCGGGAGCGCGTCTAAAATGTACCAGCATTCCCCCGGTGCGCGTCCGGTGCACAAAACAAGCTGAATGCCGTGCTCCAGCGCACGCTGCGCCGCGGCCTGCACCTGCGGCAGAACGCGCTGGTCGGCGGTGACGAGCGTACCGTCGACATCGACGGCCACAAGACGGATAGCCATACGCAGATTACCTCGATACCATAAAAATCAAGCTCATTTTACCAGTCCTGTCCGGGTAAATCAAGCCGCCGAAATTCACAATTTCTTCTTTTTTTGCTGCCATATATGTGGTATAATCTCACTTTAGAATACGCGAAAACCGCCGCTGCACAGCTGCCGCGGCGCAGAAAGGGTTTTTACCATGGGACTGTTTACAAAACTGTTCGGCACCCGCTCCGAGCGCGAGGTCAAAAAACTCGAACCGCAGGTCGAGGCCGTCATGGCGCTCGAGGAGCCGTATAAAAAGCTGACCGATCAGGAGCTGCGCGCGAAAACGCAGGAATTCAAGGATCGCTACGCATCCGGTGAGACGCTCGACGCGCTGCTGCCGGAGGCGTTCGCCGTCTGCCGCGAGGCAGCCGACCGCGTGCTCGGCATGCGCCCGTACCGGGTGCAGGTCGTGGGCGGCATCGTGCTGCACCAGGGCCGCATCGCCGAAATGAAGACCGGCGAGGGCAAGACGCTCGTCGCAATCCTGCCTGCATACTTGAATGCGCTGACCGGAAACGGCGTGCATATCGTCACGGTCAACGATTATCTTGCCAAGCGCGACTCGGAGTGGATGGGCAAGGTCTACCGCTTCTTAGGGCTTTCCGTCGGCCTCATCGTCCACGATCTGACCGGTGAGCAGCGCCGCGCGGCCTATGCCGCCGATATCACCTACGGCACAAACAACGAGCTGGGCTTCGATTACCTGCGTGACAATATGGCGATCTACAAGCAGGAGATGGTGCAGCGCGGACACGCGTTTGCCATCGTCGACGAGGTCGACTCCATCCTCATCGACGAAGCCCGCACGCCGCTCATCATCTCCGGCAAGGGTGAGGAATCGTCCAAGCTGTACGAAATGGCGGATTATTTCGTCTCCCGCCTGAAAAAGCAGGTCTTCTCCACAACGGACGACAAGGAGCTGCAGGATCAGTATGACTGCGATTACATTGTCGACGAAAAGGATCGCTCCGTCTCGCTCACGCAGAAGGGCATCGAAAAGGCCGAGCAGTTTTTCAACGTGGAAAACCTGGCCGACCCCGAAAACGCCACGCTTTCGCACCATATCAATCAGGCCATGAAGGCCCGGGGCCTCATGAAGCGCGATATTGACTACGTCGTCAAGGACGGCGAGGTCATCATCGTCGACGAGTTTACCGGCCGACTCATGTACGGCCGCCGCTATAACGAGGGGCTGCATCAGGCCATCGAGGCCAAGGAGGGCGTCAAGGTCGCAAGCGAAAACAAGACGCTCGCTACCATCACGTTCCAGAATTTCTTCCGCCTGTACGACAAGCTCTCCGGCATGACCGGCACGGCCTTGACCGAGGAGGA
>CAKUND010000157.1 GCA_934668295.1 uncultured Oscillospiraceae bacterium | reverse complement strand
GGCCGCGTTCAGCTCGAGCGCCTTCAGTTTGGTTTGTTCCATATGAATTCCTTCCTTTGTTCATAGAATCGGGATTTCCCTGCGTTCATGTGGGATTGATTTGCCTGACAGGGAAATTCGCTTTGCTTCTTGTTGCATTCCAGCTTCTATCATACAGTATCCGCGCGGATTTTTCCAGTGGTATTTCTGAAAAAAACAGTTTTTTTGCAGCCGCGCTGCCGGATCAGGTATTTGCCGCTTCCGCCTCCCGGCATAACGCGACGAATGCCTCCCGGACGGGGGCAGGGGAGAGGAGCTCCGCCCGCGCGCCGAACGAGGCGAGCCAGCCGAAAAAGTTCGGCGACACCGCGACCTCGACCGTGCAGATGAATTTGTCCGGCCCATCCGGGACGCAGAGGGTGCCGCGCCCGAAGCGGTCGAGCACAACGCCTGCAAGCGTCCGGTCAAAGCGCAGCCGCAGCTGCTCCCGGCTGCCGGCAAACATGCCGAAGACGTTTTTGCCGTATTCGGACAGATCGAGGTCGCGCGTCTGCGCGTCCATGTAGCGCGGCTGGCCTGTCAAATTGATCGAGGACATCTTGTCCACGCGGTAGTGCGTCAGCCCGTGGCGCTCGGAATGGGCGACAAGATAATAATTCTCATCCTGCCAGCACAGCGCATAGGGGCTGGCAGTATACAGCCCCGGCCGGTAGCGGCGGGAGCCGTTCAGATCATAGTCAAAATAGCGGAACGTGATGCGGCTGTCTTTCTGGATAGCCTCATGCAGCAGATCGACGGAATAGTAGACGCTCTCGTTCATGGTCTTGACGCGCCCTGCGACCGTGACCTGCCGCCGCAGGCTCCCGGCGGCATACCCACTTGCAAGCGTCTCCAGCTTGGCGATCAGCTGCATGGATTTCCGCTCCGACAAAAACCTGCTCGACTGCACCGCGTCGACCAGCAGCTTGAGCTCCGGCAGCTCAAACGTGCGCGAACCGAGAAAATACCCGCCGTGCTTTCCCTTGACCGTCACGATGTCCATGCCGAACTGCTGCAGGCACAGAATATCGTCGTAGATACTCTTGCGCTCGGCGCGGATGCCCCGCGCGGCAAGCGCGTCCAGAATGTCCTGCATGGAAAGCAGATGCTCCTCGTCCGACTGCCGCTCAAACAGCTCCTTCAGATAAAGCAGCTTCAGCTTCTGATTTTCCGTCCGTCCCATCGCCCGCGCCTCCTGTCAGTAGTGGTATATTTATTGTACAGATTTTCCGTGCCGGGAGCAAGTGGAATTGCGGATTTTCCGGAATTGTGATAAAATACAAAAAACTGATTCTAGGAGGCCGTTTATGCTGTATCTGGGCTGCCATCTGTCCTCGTCGAAGGGCTATGCCGCAATGGGGAAAACCGCGCTCTCCATCGGCGCGAACACCTTTCAGTTCTTCACGCGCAATCCGCGCGGCGGCGCGGCAAAAAGCGCCGACCCGGCGGACGCAGCCGCGCTCGTGCAGCTGCAGGAGGACGGGGTGCTCGGCCCGCTCGTGGCCCATGCGCCGTATACGCTGAACCCCTGCTCCAAGGACGAGCGGACGCGCGAATTTGCCCGTGAGGTCTTTACAGACGACCTGCAGCGCATGGAGCTGACGCCCGGAAATTTCTACAATTTTCATCCCGGCAGCCACGTCGGGCAGGGCATTGAGACGGGGATCGAGCTGATCGCCGCGTGTCTGGATGCAGTCGTCCGCCCGGAGCAGCACACGACCGTCCTGCTCGAGACGATGTCCGGCAAGGGAAGCGAGGTCGGCGGGCGGTTTGAGGAGCTGCGCGCGATTCTTGACGCCTGCCGCTGCTGGAGCCGGCTCGGCGTGTGCCTCGACACGTGCCATGTGTCGGACGCGGGCTATGACATTACAAACGATCTGGACGGCGTGCTGGCGGAATTCGACCGCGTGATCGGCCTTGAGCGCCTGAAGGCGCTGCACCTGAACGACAGCAAAAACCCCTGCGGCGCGCACAAGGACCGGCACGAAAAGCTCGGGCAGGGCTATCTGGGGCTCGAAACGTTCCGGCGCATCCTGCGCCATCCGGCCCTGCAGGGGCTGCCCATGATCCTTGAAACGCCGAACGAGCTGCCGGGCTACGCGCAGGAGCTTGCGCTGCTGCGGACACTGGAGAACCCCTGATTGACGTTTTCCGTCGGATATGATACTTTATAATTGCAAATAGAAAAAGGAGAACCGCACATGAACGAACACCGGGATAAGCCATATGTCAAATGGGGCCTGACGGCGCTGGTCGTGATCTTTATCAGCATTCTGCTCGTCGTGATCTTTACGAATCTGCCGGGATTTTTCGGCGTTCTGACTGCGCTGGAGACGATTCTGGAGCCGCTGATCTTCGGCGTGGTGATCGCGTTCCTCCTGAACCCCATCGTGCGCTTCGTCGACAGCCGTCTGCTGCCGCTGCTGGAGCAGAAGACGAAGCTCAAGCCCACGCTCATCCGCAATCTGAGCCGCGCGGCGGGCATTTTCGTCGGCGTCGTCGTAGCTGTTCTGGTTTTGTACGCCTTTTTCTCCATGCTGCTGCCGCAGCTGTATGAGAGCGTCGTCGGGATCGTGGACAATGCGGAAAACTACTATACCAGCATCAACCGCTGGGTCACGAACATTCTCGAGGACAACCCCGAGATCCAGAGCTACGTCGACACGGCGCTCGGCAAGATCTATGAGTTCATCAACAACTGGATCACCACGACGTTCCTGCAGGATGTGCAGAAGCTCCTGACCACGCTTACAAGCTCCGTGGTCGCGATCGTCAAGAGCTTTCTGAACTTCCTCATCGGCTTCGTCGCGTCGATCTATATTCTGTGGTCGAAGGAGACGTTTCAGGCGCAGAGCAAGAAGATCATCGTTGCGCTGTTTTCCTCGAAGGGCGCGGATCACGTGTTCTATCTCGGCCGCAATATCTACCGTGTGTTCAACGGCTTCGTCATCGGCAAGATCGTCGACTCGGCCATCATCGGCGTTCTGTGCTACATCGGCATTCTGATCCTCAAAATGCCGTATCCGGCCCTCATCGCTACGGTCATCGGTGTGACGAATGTCATTCCGTTCTTCGGACCGATCATCGGTCTTGTGCCGTGCGCGTTCCTCATTCTGCTGGTCAATCCGCTGCAGGCGTTCTATTTTGTCATCTTCATTCTCGTCCTGCAGCAGGTGGACGGCAACGTCATCGGGCCGAAGATCCTCGGCAACACCGTCGGCATCTCGGGCTTCTGGGTGCTCGCGTCCATCACCATCGCGGCCAGCCTCTTTGGCTTCGCGGGCATGATCCTGGGCGTGCCGGTGTTCGCGATCATTTATCTGCTCATTTCCGACTCTGTCAACAACAAGCTCCGCAAAAAGAACCTGACCACCGACACGGCGGCCTACGGCCCTATCAGCGAGGTCGCCGAGCTGCCCGGCGAGGAGCAAAAGACCGGATCCTGATAAACCGCTGCTTCATGGAGAATTTCGCATGCAGGATGCACTGACTACGTTTTTTTCACAATTTGAGCCCGTTCCGTGGCTGTGCTATCTGTTCCCGGTGCTTGC
>CAKUND010000156.1 GCA_934668295.1 uncultured Oscillospiraceae bacterium | reverse complement strand
GGATCTGGACGATTACCTCGCCGCCTGCGGCGAACTCACCGCCCGCCTCGAGCACGTCCGCCGCATGGAGCTGCCGATGGTGGAAAATGTGATGTAGGCGCGGACAGCAGAAGCAGTTGGTAAAATCTGCGGCGAATTCGTATGTATTTTCTTATGCGGTTGTAGGGGCCGATGCCTACAAGTTTGCATCGTGCTTTTGCTTTTCGCAGGCGCTTTAAAGAAAAAACCGCCCCGCTGGTGCCAGCGGGGCGAAGTGTTTTATCGTTCCTCGAGAATTTTGTTCAGCTCACGCATGAAGCTGTCGATGTCCTTGAATTGACGGTAGACGGACGCGAAGCGGACATAGGCGACCTCGTCGAGCGGCTTGAGGCGTTCCATGACCAGTTCGCCGATCTTCTCTGTGGAAATTTCCCGGTCGAGCGAATTCTGGATGGCCTGTTCGATCTCGTCGGTGGCGCGTTCCAGCTCGGCCAGCGGTACGGGGCGCTTTTCGCATGCGCGGAGCATGCCGTTGAGGATCTTGTTGCGGTCGAACTGCTGCCGGCTGCTGTCGCGTTTGATGACGACGATGGGCAGGCTTTCAACCGTCTCATAGGTGGTAAACCGTTTCTGGCATTGCAGGCATTCGCGGCGGCGGCGAATGCTGACCCCGTCGTCCGAGTGACGGGAATCGACGACCTTGCTCTCCTGATAGCCGCAGTACGGGCACTTCATGGCGAAAACTCCTCTCTATCCGGCGGACGCGCATCTTGCGCATCTGTCCATTTTCTGTTATGATTGTAGCAAAAAAGAGAGGCCTTGTCTACTTCTTTTCTATATCTACAGCCAGTCCTGGATCACATCGTTCAGCGAATCCGGCGTGACGGCGAAGTAGGCCAGCTGGTCGATGAGCGTGAAGATACTCGTGCCGCGCATGGTGATGCGCGGGATCCCTGCGTAGCATTGCGCCTCGCCGGTCTGCGCGAGGATCTCCACGCCGTAGCATTCTGCACAGCCGCCCAGCACGCTGTCGTTGATGAGATAATACTCCAGATGCAGCGGCGTGCCCTCCTGGGTTTTGACGTCTTTCATGTGAATCAGGCTTTTATTTCTCATGGTATTCTCCCTCCCAGGGCTATTGAACCATATCTTCCGCGATTCGCAAACAAAAACTTTTCGCGTAATTCGACAAGACCATCGGGATTTTTGCTGATCTTTACAGGAAAATACCCCGCGTTTTGGAGAAACTGTACAGGCCGGAGCGGCTTTTGTCGAAAACTTTCGGGTATAGGAGGGAAGCGGATGGAGCTGAAAAAGAGACTGGCGCAGCTGTCTTCACGCATCGCGGCCATGCAGATCCCCATTTACGCGGGCAACGCGTCGTTTTTCCTGCTGCTGTCCGTGTTTCCGATCGTGAGCCTGCTTTTGTCGCTGCTTCCCTACACGCCGCTGACGGTCGAGCATCTGCTCGGCCTGTGTGCGCAGCTCGCGCCGGACTGGCTTCTTCGGCTGCTGGAATATTTCATCCGGACGCTCTATGGGTCAAGCTCGGCGGCGATCATCTCCGTGAGCGCCGTGCTGACGCTCTGGTCGGCCTCGAAGGGGATGCTGAGTCTGCTTTACGGACTCAACGCCGTGCTGGAGGTGCGCGAGACGCGGCGGTATCTGCACAGGCGTCTTTTGTGCGTGGTGTATACCGTGGGGATGCTGCTGGCGCTTCTGCTGACGCTGGGACTTTATGTCGGCGGACAGGCGCTGCTGGCGTTTCTGCTGGCGCGGGGCTTTTCCCTTGCCGCCGTGCTCGAGCCGATCCTGCGGAACCTGCACCTGTATTCGCTCGTTCTGCTGACGGCGCTGTTTACGGGCGTTTTTCTGGCGCTGCCCGCGCGGCGGCAGCGGCTTGTGCATGTCCTGCCCGGCGCGGCGGGAGCCGCCTGCGCGTGGGTGATCTATTCGGAGATCTATTCGTGGTATGTCAATCACATCGCCAAGGCCTCGGCGCTCTATGGGAGCTTATCTGTGCTGCTTCTGATGCTTTTGTGGCTGTATGCGTGTATCTCCATTTTGTTTTACGGCGCGCTTCTGAACCACGCGCTGTTTGACTGGAAAACACCGAAGGAGAAACCGGAATGTTCGGATACGTGATCGCCGACCTTGCGCGGCTGGACGCGGGGCAGCAGACGCGCTACAAGAGCTTCTACTGCGGGCTGTGCCGCGCGCTGTATCACGGCTATGGCCCGGTCCCGGCGCTGGCGCTGACCTATGATATGGCGTTTCTGACGCTGTTTCTGTCCGCGCTTTATGAGCCGGATGAAAAATCGGGCGCGGCGCGCTGCCTGCGCCATCCGGCACAGGCGCAGCGCTGGACGCAGACGGAGTTTACCGGCTACGCAGCCGCGATGAACTGCCTGCTTGCCTATGAGAACCGCCGCGACGACTGGCACGACGACAGAAAGCTCTCCGCCGCGGCAGCCGCGGGGCTCCTCGGCCCCGGCGCGAAGCGGGCCGCCGCGCAGTACCCGGAAAAGGCTGCCGCCATCCGCGCCGCGCTTCAGACGATCACGCAGGCAGAGGAAGACCGCGCAGTCTATTCCGAGACGCCGGCCAACGCCTTCGGCGATCTGATGGCGGAACTGTTTGCGGTAAGAGCGGATCGATGGACGCCGGTTCTGCGGCAGTTTGGCCGGAGTCTCGGCAAGCTGATCTATTTTATGGACGCCGCCTGCGATCTGGAGGAGGACCGCAGAGCGAACCAATATAATCCGCTGGCGCTGCTGGGCGTGCGGAGCGGCGCGGACTTCCGCCCGCAGCTGACGCTTCTGGCGGGCGACGCGGCGGAGGCGTTTGAGCGCCTGCCCATCGTGCAGGATGCAGCGATATTACAGAACATTCTATATTCCGGCGTCTGGACGCGCTTTGAAGCAGCGTTCCGGACGAAGCAGGAGGAACCAACATGATCGACGATCCCTACAGCGTGCTCGGCCTGACGCCGGACGCAAGCGACGAGGAGGTCAAGCGCGCCTATCGCGCGCTGGCCAAAAAATATCACCCGGACATGAACCCGGGCGACCAGCACGCGGCGGAAATGATGAACCGCATCAACGCCGCCTATGACCAGATCAAAAACCCGCAGCCGCGCGTGAACACCCAGCAGCGGAGCTATCAGGACGATCCCTTCGCGGGCTGGTACCGGCAGAGCTATCAGGGCGCGTGGTCAGAGGCCGACCCGATGGAATCCGCGCGGCGGTACATCTTTGTGCAGGAATATGAGCGCGCGCTGCGCGAGCTGAACACCGTGCCCGAGGCGCAGCGCACGGCGCAGTGGTATTATCTTGCTGCTGTCGCGAACACAAATCTCGGCAACCGGGTGCTCGGCTACGAGCAGATCACAAAAGCCTGCGCCATGGATCCGGCGAACGCGGAATATGCCGCCGCCCGCGACCAGATCGGCCGCAGCGGCACGGTCTACCACAGCCGGCAATCCGGCTTCGGCTTCGAGCACGTCGACCTGAGCCGCGCCTGCTGCGGTGTGTGCGCGGCCTTCCAATTCCTGTCCTGCCTCTCCGGCCGCGCCGGCTGCCCGGTCATCCTGTGCTGCTGACAGCC
>CAKUND010000155.1 GCA_934668295.1 uncultured Oscillospiraceae bacterium | reverse complement strand
TTGTCTTTCGTGGTGGCCTTCATGTTGGGCTCGAGCTCCTCGCCGAGCATCTCGGCGAACTTGGCAGCGTGCTCCGCTTCTTCGTAAGCGGCCTTTTCCCAGTACAGGCCGATCTCGGGATAGCCCTCACGGTGGGCGATGCGGGCCATGCACAGATACATGCCGACCTCGGAGCATTCGCCGTTGAAGTTGGCCTTCAGCTGGTCGAAGATGTACTTCTTGTCAGCCTCGGAGATGTCGGGGTTATTCTTGACGGTCTTGGCGTAGACGCCGTATTCATGCTCGGCAGCCAGGGTCAGCTCGCCCTTGACTTCCTCGAACATGTTGCTCTTTGCATGACAGACGGGGCATTCCGCCGGGGCAGCTTCGCCTTCGTAGATGTAACCGCAGACCTTGCAAACAAATTTCTTCATGATAAATTCCTCCGTTAATTATATTTATAATAAAATGATAGGGAACTAAAATGTCAGTGCGCGTCCTTCTTCGCGCAGTCGGCGCAGACGCCGGTGACGGCGATGCGGCAGCTTTCGACCTTTGCGCCGGTCTGCCGTTCGACATCGGTGAGGGTATCCCCGGGAAGCTCGAGCCAGTTGATATCGCTGACCGCACCGCAGACGCGGCAGATAAAGTGCGCGTGCGGGTCGGTACGGAAGTCAAAGCGTTCGAGCCCGTCGTAGACGCCGACGGAATCGATCCTGCCCTCGGCCTTGAACATGGCGAGATTCCGATAGACCGTCGCGAGCGACAGATCGGGGATGGTGGGCTTGAGCTGCGTGTAGACCCATTCCGCCGTCGGATGGCTCGTCGTGCAGCGCAGGCATTCGAGGATCGCGTCGCGCTTGTGGCTGTGCTTGCGGACAGTGGACATAGGCAGGACTCCTTCTGAATTAATATTAATAATAATTATCATTACGGTTATAGTATAACGATAAGGAGCCTGTTTGTCAATAGGGTTTTCAAAATTTTTTGTTTTTACAGCAGCTTTTACAGCAGCGCAGAAAGGCTCCTCTTTGTGCAAAGGGGAGCCTTGGGGTGTGTGGAATTACTTCATAAACTTCTTCACCAGTCCGAGCTTTTTCTCCGAATACGGGTGGTAGCGCATCGGAAGATCGAGCCAGGTGGATTTTTTGACGATGCTGCGCGCGTGCGTGAACGTGTCGAAGCTCTTTTTGCCGTGATAACTGCCCATGCCGCTGTTTCCCACGCCGCCGAAGGGCATGTGTGTGGTGGCAAGGTGGATGATCGTGTCGTTGATGCAGCCGCCGCCGAAGGAGCAGGTATCCAGCACGCGGCGCTCGGCGGTCTTGTCAGACGTGAACAGATACAAAGCCAGCGGCTTTTCCCGGCTGCGGATGAAGCCGATGGCCTCGTCCAGCCGCTCAAACTCCAGCATGGGCAGGATCGGCCCGAAGATCTCCTCCTGCATGACGGGGCTGTCCGGCGAAACGCCGTCCAGCAGCGTGGGCGCGACGAAGCGTGTTTTTTCGTCGAATGTCCCGCCGACTGCGGCGGTCTGCCCCTCCAGCAGCTTTGTCACGCGGGCAAAGTGCTTTTCCGACACGATCACGGGCATTTCCTCCGTCGTGCCGTCCGGGAAGAATTCCTGCAGCGCTTGCCTGTATGCTGCGACAAACGCGGGCTTGACCGATTTTTCGATCAGCAGATAGTCCGGCTCCACGCAGGTCTGACCGGCGTTCAGAACCTTGCCGAACGCGATGCGGCGCGCGGCGAGCTTCACGTCGGCGGTTTTGTCCACGATGACGGGGCTTTTGCCGCCGAGCTCGAGCGTGACGGGGATGAGGTGTTTTGCTGCGGCCTCCATCACGACCTTGCCGACGGCGACGCTGCCGGTGAAGAAAATGGTGTCAAAGCGCTGCGACAGCAGCGCGCTGTTTTCCGCGCGCCCGCCCTCGACGGCGGCAATATAGCGGGGGTCAAAATTCTCCGCGATGAGTTTTGCAATGGCGGCGCTGGTCGCGGGTGCATAGGCTGACGGCTTTACAACGGCGCAGTTGCCGCCGGAGATCGCGCCCACCAGCGGCGACAGGCAGAGCTGGACGGGGTAGTTCCACGGCGAAATGATCAGCGCGACGCCATACGGCTCCGGCGAGACGAAGCTTTTTGCGTGGAACTGCGCCAGCGGCGTCGGAACGGTGCGCTCGCGCATCCAGCCCTTCAGGTGCTTCAGATGGAAGCGCACCTCCTCTAAAACCATGCCCGTCTCGCACATGTAGACCTCCATCGGGGCCTTGCGGAAGTCCTGATACATGGCCTGCTCCAGCAGCGCTTCGTTTGCCTGCAGCGCTCGCTGCAGCTTTTTCAGCTGCTCCATCCGGAACGCGCAGGACCGCGTTGCGCCGGAGAGAAAATAGTCCCGCTGTGCGCGGACAAGCTCTTGAATGTCCATATCGGTTCTCCTTTTTTAAAACGCCGGAAGCAGTCGCTTCCGGCGTTTTGCGCAGTTTATTTGCCGAACGACAGCAGCTTCTGATACGCAGCTTCCCATTCGGGCGTGTGGTGCGGCTCGTAGGTATTGACGGCCTCGGAGCGGCGCACGACGGCGCGCAGCTCGTCCATCGTCGTGATATCGCCCAGCGCCATGGCCTGCGCGAGCAGATTGCCGATGGCCGCGCCCTCGACCGGGCCGGTGATGACGGGACGGTCGATGGAATCCGCTGCAAACTGATCGAGCAGCTTGTTCTGGCAGCCGCCACCGACGATGTTCAGCGTGTCGATGCGCTGGCCCTTGATCTCCTCCAGACGCTCGAGCGCCCAGCGGTATTTGAGCGCCAACGATTCATAGATGCAGCGCGCGATCTGTCCGACGGTTTCGGGAACCGGCTGGTTCGTCTTGCGGCAGAAGTCCTGAATTTTCTCGACCATCCGGCCGCCGGCGAAGAATTCGCCGTAGTCGGGATCGATGATGGAGCGGAAGGGCTCGGCCTTCTTTGCTTCCTCGACAATGTCGTTCCAGCTGAGGCTCATGCCGGCCTTTTGCCAGTCTCTCCGGCATTCCTGGATGAGCCACAGGCCCATGATGTTTTTCAGAGGCCGGAAGCCGCCCTGGATCGTGCCCTCGTTGGAGAAATTCGCGTCGCGCACGGCATCGGACAGGATCGGCTCGTCCGTCTCCACACCGAACAGCGACCACGTGCCGCTGGAGCAGAACGCGAAGCTGCCCGTGCCGGGGATAGCAGCGACGGCGGAAGCCGTGTCATGCGTGCCGACGGCGGCAAAATGCGCCTGATTGATACCGAGCTCCGCGGCCAGCTCCGGGCGGAGCGTTCCACGCAGCGTGCCTGCACGGTCAAGCTTCGTAAAGATTTTCCGCGGCAGGCCCAGCGCGTCGATCGTCTGCCAATCCCAGTCCTTTGTGGTGGGGTTATAGAGCATGGAGGTCGTCGCGTTGGTGTATTCCGTCTTTGCCTCGCCCGTCAGGAAGAAGCCCAGCAGGTCCGGCAGCATCAGCATCGTCTCGGCCGCGTCCAGTGCGGGGTCGCCCTGCCGCTTGCGGCGGTAGAGCTGGTAGACGGTGTTGAAATTCATGGTCGCAATGCCCGTGCGGGCAAAGAGCGTCGGGAAATCGACCGTCTTCCA
>CAKUND010000154.1 GCA_934668295.1 uncultured Oscillospiraceae bacterium | reverse complement strand
CCTGCCACGACTGCTCGATCATGCGCGAGGTCGTGGTCTTGCCGTTGGTGCCCGTGACGATCACGGTCGTCACGTTCCTTGCAAGTTCACCCAGCAGGTTCGGGCAGAGCTTGAGCGCTACGCGCCCGGGAAAATCCGTGCCGCCTCTGCCCAGCAGGCGGATCAGGGCCCTGCAGAGCTTGCAGGCAAGCACTGCGGTCATCACTCGTAATTTCATGTCCATCTTATATCATATTTTTCCGCAAAACTCAACTGGTTACGAAAGATTTACAAAATTGTGCTTGTAATGGTTGTCATAATCTGATATAATGCAGTCGAATTGTTTCGAAAACGCGCCGTTCCGGTTTGGGAACGGGAAAAAGGAGTCTGTAAACCATGCGAAAGGCAAGAAAATTTCTGTGTCTGCTGCTGTGCGCCGGGATACTTCTGTCCATGAGCGCGTCCGTGCTTGGCGCAAACAACAAGTACAGCAGCTGGTTCCAAACAAACTATGACGAGATCAGCAAGCTTGGCCTGATGCCGGAGTCATTCAATGGCCTGGATCTGACAAAGAACATCACGCGCGGAGAGATGTGCGAGCTGGCAGTCTTTGCGTTCGAAAAGGCTACGGGCAATGACATCGATCTGTCAAACGAATCGTTCAGCGGCTTTACGGATACGTCGGATGAAGACATTGTCAAGGCACATCTGTACGGCATTGTCAACGGCTACGAGGACGGCTCATTCCGCCCCAATCAGCTTCTGACACGGCAGGAATTCTTCAAGCTCATTGAAAACTTCTGCACGGCAGCCGCGTTTTCTCCAAAAGTGACCGATGGTGCGCTGAACGGCTTTGCTGACGCCGGATCGGTCTCCTCCTGGGCGAAGGAGGCTGCGCAGATCTGCGTGAGCTACTCCTATGTACAGGGCACGAAGCTCGGAAGCGGCACCTATCTGAACCCCAAGAGCAATGCCAGCCGGCAGGAAGCCATGACGATGTTTCTGCGCTGCTATAAGACCATCCAGTGGTTTTACGACGAAAACATCAAGAGCGCGACGGTCGTTGTCGATCAGATCAACCTGAACGTTACCGTAACGAGCGTCAGCAAGACCATGTATGTCTGCCAGACAGGCTACATCAACGTCCGCGATTCGTGGACGACCAGCAGCACGAAGGTCGGCGAGCTGAGCTACAACGCCACCGTCACCGTTACCGGCATCACGACCACGACCTCTGACGGACACCAGTGGTACCGCATCAAATATAACGGCATTACAGCCTATGTCCGTGCGGATCTGCTCTCCGACAAGAAGGACAGCACTGTTACACCGGGCAGCGGCTCCGGCAGCGGCGGCACCGTCTCCGGCTCCGGAAAGGCCAGCGAGATCGCGAACTTCGCTATGGGCTTCGTCGGCTACAGCTACGTCTGGGGCGGCAAGAGCCCGTCGACCGGCTTTGACTGCTCCGGCCTCATGTATTACGTCCTGACACAGTACGGCTACTCCATGAACCGCGTTGCCAACGACCAGATGAGCCAGGGTACCTATGTTTCCCGCAGCGACCTGCAGGTCGGCGACCTCGTCTTCTTTGGCTACAGCGGCTATGCGAACCACGTCGGCATGTACATCGGCGGCGGCAACTTTGTCCACGCCTCCACGCCGTCCACAGGCGTCCGTGTCAACTCGCTCGACGAATCGTATTACAAGACCCGCTTCCTGTGCGGGCGGCGCATCATCTGACGATCAAATTATGGCATACCAGCCCCCGGGCCGCCTGCAGAGCGCCGGGGGCTGTGCTTATCAAAAGGAGCACGCATGGATCGAACCGAGCTGGCGCTTGCGCGCCTGTCCAATCAATATCTGCTGCGCGCGGGAGCGCGGATGGAGGTGCTGCGCGCCATGAACGGCTTTCAGGCGCAGTTCCTCTCTAATGCGCTGCATGCCATGCGCCTGCGCAGCACGGCATATGACGCAGCATACGCGGCGGACGACATTGTAAAAGGCTGGACGCTCCGCGGTACGATGCACATTTTTGCCGAAGCTGACCTTCCTCTGTTTCTGCACAGCGGCTGCCGCTATCGAAGCCGGGACTGGACGATCCCATCCTTCTGGAACCAGCGCCCGGACTGGGCACTCACGCCGCAGCGGCAAGCGTATTTCTCCGATTTGATCGTCGATGCACTCGCACAGGGGCCGCTGACGCGCGAGGGCCTGAAAGCCCGCTGCCGCGCTGCCGGAATGACGCAGGCGGAGGAGCAGAGCATGTTCCATCCCTGGGGCGGCGGGATCCGGGAGCTCTGTGAACGCGGCTTTCTCTGCGGCACGGTCAGCGAGGAAAAGGCGTTCCGCCTCTGCCCACCTTTCACGCCGATGGAGGAGCAGGACGCGCTTCTGGAGCAGACGCGCCGGTATTTCACGAATTATGGCCCGGCCTCCGTCCGGGACGCGGCCTATTATTTCGGCACCTCGCAGGCCGAGATCAAAAAGCGGCTGGCCCAGCTTCCTGTGGGAGCAGCCGAATGCGAGGGGCAGCAGCTTTTCTGCCTGCATTCCGGCAGAACGCCGGAGCGGGAACTTGCAGACTGCCTGTTTCTGGCGGGCTTTGACCCGCTGATGCTGGGCTATGAGAAAAAACAGAGCGTATTTCTCCCGACGGAGTATCTGCGCGGCATTTTCAGCTTGTCCGGCATTGTCATGCCGCCGGTGCTGCTGCACGGCGTCGTCGCGGGCCGCTGGAAGCGCAGCGGAAAACGTCTGCTCATCACGCAGTTCCGACCGTTTTCGCGGGAGGAACGCGGCTTTGTGGAGACAGCCGCGGCACAGCTTTGGGGCGAGGATATGCGGCTCATATTTCAGGACGCATAATCGACCTTTTCAAACCGAAAAATCCATGCTATACTTTTCATGCCCCTCATACGCTTGTATGGGGTGATCGTATGAAAAAATGGGTAGAGATCATGATGCCGGTCATGCTGTTCGTGACTGTTCTGTATTTCTGTGTGTTTGCTGTTCTGACGCATCAGAGCGCACAGACAGCGGCTATGCAGCCCAGCGGCACGACCGTTGTGCTCGACGCGGGACACGGCGGGGAGGACGGCGGCGCGACCGGTGTTTCCGGTACATCGGAGGCAGCGCTGAATCTGGATATCTCGCTGCGCCTGCGTGACCTTCTGCGCCTGTGCGGCGTCCGGGTCAGCATGATCCGCGAGACTGACACGGCTGTCTATTCAGACGGCTGCCGCACGATCTCGGAGAAAAAAGTCTCGGATATCAAGAACCGCACCGAGACGGTGAACCAGACGGAAAATGCGCTGCTTCTGAGCATACACCAGAACTTCTTCACCGAGGGCAAGTACCACGGCGCACAGGTCTTCTACGCGAAAACGCCCGGCAGTCAGGCGCTGGCCGAGCAGCTGCAGGCCAATCTGGCCCTGGGCCTCGAGCCGGGCAACCGCCGTCAGTGCAAAAAATCGGACGGCGTGTATCTCATGGAGCATATCGGCTGCACCGGCGTGCTGGTCGAATGCGGATTTTTATCCAATTACGAGGAAGAACAGCGGCTCTTGCAGCCGGAGTATCAGAAAAAGCTGGCCGCCGTGATCGCGGGAACGCTGTCCGTGTGGCT
>CAKUND010000153.1 GCA_934668295.1 uncultured Oscillospiraceae bacterium | reverse complement strand
GTCAGCTTCGCTGACAGCTCCCCTTAAAAGGGGAGCCAAGGGGGTGCTCCCTCGTTCTTGCCTCCCCTTTTAAGGGGGAGCCAAGCCTGTCAAAAAACTGTTGTTCCCTCTTTTTATGTAGGATTTTCAAGGTCTGCGTAGGGGCCGACGACTCTGTCGGCCCGATAGATGTTACGAATTCGCCGGGGGTTTTCGTGAAAACGGGTGCAGGCTGCGGGCGGACAGAGACGTCCGCCCCTACAATTATGTGGGGAAGTGTGTGCGGATTTGCCGGGGGATTTCTGTTGAAGGGGTGCGGGCTGCGGGGTGCGGGAGCAGATGGGGCATTGCCTTTTTCGGGGAAATGGACTATAATATGATATTATACTATTATATTATATTGAGGAGGCGGGTGCGGTGGTGCCGGCGGGGTTTGAGGCGCGGATGCGGGCGCTCTTGGGAAGCGAATATGCGGAATTTTGCGCGGCGTTTGACCGGCCGCTGTGCGCCGGGCTGCGGCGGAACCCGCTCAAGCGCGGCTTTGCGGGCGATCTGGCGCGGTTTTCGCTCGCGCCTGTGCCGTGGTGCCCGACGGGGTTTTATTATGACGCGGCCTCCCGGCCCGGACTGTCGCCGTATCACGCAGCTGGGCTTTACTATTTACAGGAGCCCAGCGCCATGGCTCCGGCGGAGCTTCTGGACCCGCAGCCGGGCGAGCGCGTGCTCGACCTGTGCGCGGCCCCCGGCGGGAAATCGACCCAGCTGGCGGGAAAGCTGCAGGGGCAGGGGCTGCTGGTGTGCAATGAGATCAATGCCAAGCGCGCGAAGATCCTGTCCGGGAATATCGAGCGGCTGGGCATCGCCAACGCGCTGGTTCTGAACGAGCACCCGAAACGGCTGGCGGAGCGGTTCGCGGGGTATTTTGATAAAATTCTCGTCGACGCGCCCTGCTCCGGCGAGGGGATGTTCCGCAAGGAGGAAGCCGCCGTCACCGACTGGACCGAGGACACGAACGCCATCTGCGCAAACCGGCAGCTGGAGATCCTGCGCTCGGCGGCGGGGATGCTCCGGCCCGGCGGGCGGCTGGTTTATTCCACATGCACGTTCTCGCCTGTGGAAAACGAGGGCGTGATCTCGGACTTTTTGTGGAAAAACCCCGATTTTTCTGTAGAAAAGCTCGATGCGCCGTATTTTTCGCCCGGCCGGCCCGACTGGGTGCAAACGCCCGCGCCGGGGCTGGAATTTACGTTCCGCCTCTGGCCGCACAGGCTTTTGGGCGAGGGGCACTACGCCGCCGTCTTACGCAGGGCGGGGGACGAAGCGCCCGCGGAGCTTTTGCCGGAGCCCGCGGCCAAGTGGCCGGCAGAGCTGGCAGAATTTCGCAGTCAGACCGGCGCGGCGCTGCCGGAGGGGAAGGTGCTGCGGTTCGGGGACGTGTGCTATCTCGTACCGGAGGCGCTGCCGGAGATAAAGGGGCTGCGGGTGCTGCGCGCGGGGCTGGAGCTCGGCGCGGTGATGAAAAACCGCTTTGCGCCCGCGCACGCGTGGGCGCTGTGGCTGCAGACGCTGGAAACCAGCGTCTCGTTCGGGGAGGCCGACCCGATGCTTGCCCGGTATCTGTCCGGGGACGTGCTGCCGTCCGACAAACGCGGCTGGACGCTCGTGCAGGCGGACGGGCTTTCGCTCGGCTGGGCGAAGGGCGACGGAAGACAGCTGAAGAATCATTATCCGAAGGCGCTGCGGCGCCCGGGTTAAGGAACAGGAGGATGCACTATGGCAAAGACAGTCCTGATCGTGGAGGATGAACGCGCGATCGTGGAGATCCTGAAATTCAATCTCAAGCGCGAGGGCTATGAGACGCTCGAGGCGCTTGACGGCGAGACCGGTCTGCAGCTTGCGCAGACGAAGGACCCGGATCTGATCTTACTGGACGTGATGCTGCCGAAACTAAACGGCTTCGATATCTGCAGGACGCTCCGCGCGGAAAAGCGCACCACGCCCATCATCATGCTCACCGCCCGCGAGGAGGAGACGGACAAGGTCTTCGGACTCGAGACCGGCGCGGACGACTATATGACCAAGCCCTTTTCCATGAAGGAGCTCATGGCCCGCGTCAAGGCGAATATCCGCCGGCGCAGCATGGAATACGCCCCGGCGCAGAGTGCGGCGGGGCAGATCGAGGCGGACGGGCTGTGTCTGAACCCCGAGACGTATCAGGTGACGAAAAACGGCGCGCCGGTCGAGCTGACGCAGAAGGAATATGACCTGCTGTCCTATCTCATCCGCGAGCGCGGGAAGGTCTTTTCCCGCGAGGATCTGATGCGGCGGGTGTGGAATTATGACTATTACGGGGATATGCGCACGGTCGACGTGACGGTGCGGCGGCTGCGCGAGAAGATCGAGGACGATCCCGGCAAGCCCCAGTACATCCTGACCCGGCGCGGCGTCGGCTATTATTTCGCGGGATAACGCGGTTCCCCGCGCGAGAAAGGAGGGGCGGCTATGCGGTCCCTGCGCATGAAAATGGTCATGATCATGGTGATCCTGATCCTGGCCCTGATGCTGACAACAGGCGCGTTTTTGATGAGCGGCGTCGGCAATTTCTATGTTTCTCAGTTCTATGAGCAGATGGAGAGCACGTTTACCCCGGAATTTATCGCCCAGCTGCAAAGGCTTTCGGCGGAGGACAACGCGCCCGCGCAGATGAAGGAGCTTCTGATGGCGCAGGCCGGACTCGGCATCGATATCACGGGCCGAAACGTTTATATTCTCGACCAGACCGGCTCTGTGCTCGACAGCTCGAACCAGCGCTCCGCGGTCGTGATGACGCAGAACATTCTTTCCGCGATGAACGGCACGGTCGGGCAGAACAGCTCGGTCACGAACGATTATATGGATCTGGCCGTCCCGGTCGAGTCGGACGGCACGCAGTATATCGCCTACATCCGCGACAACCGCGCCACGGTCGACGCGCTGACGAGCGAGCTGCTGATCATCATCCTGCGCGCGCTGGCGCTGGGTCTGGTGATCTGCGTGATCTTGTCGTTCCTGCTGTCGCAGATCCTCATCACGCCCATCCGCGCGCTGACCGTCGGGACGAAGCGCGTCGCGGCGGGGGATTTCGCGAACCGCGTCACGGTCGACAGCCGGGACGAGATCGGCGATCTGACCCGGAACTTCAACCACATGGCAAAGGTCCTGCAGGACACGATCTCCGAGGCGGAGAACGAGCGCAACAAGCTCTCGACGCTGTTTCTGCACATGACGGACGGCGTCGTCGCGTTCAACGCGGCGGGCAGCGTCATCCACTACAACCCCGCCGCCACGCAGATGCTGGCGCAGAATCTGTCCGGTCAGACGACCTTCGACGAAATTTTCTCGAAGGAGGCGGAGCTCGACACGCTTCTGACGCTGCGTAGACCGCAGTATATCGAGACGCAGAAGACCGTCGGCGACCGGGAGCTGGAGCTGTTCATGGCCCCGTTCTCGTCCGACCACGCGCAGGGCGGCGTGCTCGTCGTCATCCACGACGTCACCGAGCAGCGCAGAAGCGAACAGCTCAAACGCGAATTTGTCGCCAACGTCTCGCACGAGCTGCGAACGCCGCTGACCAACATCAAATCCTACGCCGAAACGATCGTCGACACCGGCGA
>CAKUND010000152.1 GCA_934668295.1 uncultured Oscillospiraceae bacterium | reverse complement strand
CGCGCATAGCGCGGCGGCTCGTTCCGTCGAGGCCAAGCCCCAAAACGCAAACCAGAGAAGCGTTTGCGTTTTGGAAAGGAGGAAACGGACTCAGAGGATAAGAGACGTCGCGCATAGCGCGGCGGCTCGTTCCGTCGAGGCCGGTTCCGACGTGTCTCCGACGGCCATATCTTTTCTCTCGCAAGAAAAAAGATATGGAAGAAAAAAGTGCTTGGACGCGTTTGGTGCATCCTGCGGGTGCGATGTGCGTTCTGTGGGCGGACAGAGTCGTCCGCCCCTACAGGGGTACGAGTGCATCGAAGCTTCGCCGTAGGGGCCGACGACTCTGTCGGCCCGATGAGAAGTTACGAATTTTCCGAGAATTACCGTAAAAAAGCTGCATTCTGCGCGGGGCGATGTGTACCGGCAAGCGGCAGACCCACATCCGTAACGTTCCTTCGTCGCGAACGGTTGTGACTGGCATCGCCCCCTACGAAGCTTTTTCGAAAAATGTCAGAAATTCTGAGATGCTTCAAGTTTCGCGGGAAAAGTCCAGAAAAACCGAAGGGGCTTTTTAGTCGTTCGGGTTCGGGGTGTCCAGCATGGTTTTGCAGGCGGCAAGGACCTTTGCGGCGATGGGGGCTGCCGTCTGGCTGCCGGAGCCGCCGCGCTCAGCGAAGACAACGAAGGCAAGCGGGTAGGCCTCGTCCTGTACGAAGCCCGCGAACATCGCGTCTGCCGGGCCGTTTTCGCGCTCCGCCGTGCCGGACTTGGCGCAGACCGTCAAAGAGCCGAACTGCCACGCGCCATACTGGTTCACGACCGCGCCGCGCATCATTTCGCCGAGCGTTTCGGCTGTTTCTTCGGCCAGCAGCCGTCCGGTCGTTTTCGTTTTCGCCTCGTAGACCGTCTGGCCCGCGCGGGAGATCTTCTGCATAAGATACGGCTCCGCCGCCTCTCCGCCGTTCGCGATCACGCCCATAAAGCGCAGGAACTGCACAGCCGTGATCTGGTCGGTATACTGGCCGATCCCGGCCCAGGCGACGCTGCCATCGTCCGCGTCAGAAAGATCGACAGTCGAGCGGGCGGTATAGCCGTCGCAGGTAAGCGTCCCGTTGAGGCCCAGCTTGTCGCAGGCCGCCTGCAGCGTGTCTTTGCCGAGGGACGCGGCCAACTCACCGTAATAGACGTTGCACGAATGTGCCAGCGCCTCCGGCATGGCAAGCGTCCCGTGGCTCGACATGCAGATGATCTCCTGCCCGCCGATGATGGTCTTTCCGGTGCAGGTATGGGTCCCGGTCTGCGCGGATGCGTTTTGCTCCAGCGCAGCGGCGCTCGTCACGAGCTTGAAGATGGAGCCCGGCGTATAGGCCGCGTCAAAGAAACGGTTGAGGTACACGCCGTCATACGAGCCCGTCTCGTCGCCCGCAATATCGGGGATGTTGTCGGGGTCGTAGCTCGGGCTGGTCACGGCGCATAGCAGTTCGCCGGTTTTGTAGTTATAGACGCCGACGGCGCCGTGGTAGCTGCCGAGCGCCTGCAGCGCCGCCTTCTGCACGTCGGCGCTGATGGTGAGCCTTGCGCTGGCCGTACCTTTGGACGCCTCGCTCAGACCCGTGATCTTATCGTAGCCGATCATCTGCTCGGCAAAATTGCCCAGCAGCGGCGCGCTGATATAGCCGTAGCGGTCGCCCAGCAGGTGGACGGTCGCTTCGCGCACAGCCGCGTCGTCATTGTAGACGCGGCCGTCGGTCGTGTTCAGGATGCGCACACCGAACCGGTCGTAGATTTTTCCGCCGGTGAGATTCGTGCCGGTATAGACGTGAGGGCTGCCGGAAAACGTGACCCATTTTTCGGCGTTTGCCGCATATTTGACGCAGAAGGCCAGCGTCCCCACGGCGAGCACGACGGCCAGAGCCAGCGCGAACAGCGCGCGGCGCGATACCTTTTTCATCCGCGCGCCTCCTTTCCGTTGGGGCGCTGCCAGACGGCATCGGGATCCTCCGGCGCAGGCTCGTCCGCAGTGTCCTCCGCAGCGTCAGGCTCCTCCGGCAGCGGCGTGACGCCGTGCGGGACGCGGATGGCGACGGAGGCGTTCTGCCGGGTATCGGCTGCCTTAATAAAGGCCAGCAGGCCCCAGACGCAGACCATGCTCGACCCGCCGTTTGACACGAACGGGAACGTCACGCCCGTGAGCGGCAGGAAATCCGCCATGCCAAACACGTTCAAAATCGTCTGCGTGACCATGACCGTCACAGCCGCGCAGGCGCCGATGGTATAAAAGCAGCTTCTGCCCGCAGGCGCAGAGCGCACGACGAAGCAGGCGAGGATCACAATGCACGCGACCATCAGGACGGCCATGATAAGCCCCCATTCCTCCGACACGAAGGCGAAGACCAGATCGGTGTCCGACGCCGCGACATATTTGAGCCAGCCCTTCCCCGGTCCGAGGCCGAACAGGCCGCCCGAGGCGATGCACATCATCGAGCGCGTCTGGGAATAGCCGGTCGTGAGCGCATAGTCCCACACATGCCCCCATGCCTCAAAGCGGTTGCGCGCGTAGGGCAGGAACCGCAGCACCAGAACGCCGGCAAAGCCCGTCGCGGCGATGGCCAGCGCGATGGTCGCAAAATTGCCGGAGCGCAGGAACGCGATGACAAGGAACGCGACAAAGAAAATGATCGCGGTGCCGAAGTCCTTCATAAGCGCCAGACACGCGCAGATCACGGCGGAATAGGCGATGAACAGCACAATATTGCGCTTTGCCATCAGCCGCGAGAGTGTGGACGCGCCGACATAGATAAAGCAGACCTTGACGAATTCCGACGGCTGGAACGACACGCCGCCCAGCTGGATCCAGTTGCGCGCGCCGAATTTCTCCACGCCGAAAAGCAGGTTGAATGCCAGCAGGCCGATGCCCGCCACGGCGGCCAGGTACCGCACGGCCTTTGCCCGCTCCAGATCGCGCAGCGACCAGCAGACGGTCAGAAATACGCACATGCCCGCGACGATCGCAAGCAATTCCTTCATCAGACTTTCCGGCGCGGAACTCGACACGACGGCAAGGCCCATCGTGCACAGGAAAAACGCCAGCGTCTCGGCCTCGAAGCCTGTCCTGCGGAACGCGCGCAGCGCGAGATACAGCGCCCATTCCAGCCCGATCAGTCCGCCGAAGGCCGTCAGCTCCAGCGTGGGATCGCAGCCGCCGAGGATCAGTTGAACAGCCGTCAGCAGCTGGAACAGCGTCAGAAGCAGCAGCGTTGGCACCTGATGCACGGCGTGACCGGCCCGGGTGCGGGTGCCGGCCTGAATGCGCTCCTGTTCCTTTGTCAGCGGGATAAGGGTAAAATTCACGCCGCCCATCGTAATGACGTCGCCGAAGCGCAGCGCGGACAGCGCCGTCTGCTTGCCGTTCACGAACACGCCGGATTTGGAGTGCGCGTCCGAGATCGTCCAGCTGCCGTCGTCGTAGCGCGTCAGGACTGCGTGCGTGCGCGAGACGGTCGGGTAGCCGAGCTGCACATCGCAGCCCACACCGCGTCCGACAAGGCTTTCCCAGTGCGTGACGGGGATGTGCGCGCCGTCCGGCGTGGTGAGCCACGCCCAGACCTCCGGCTCGGGCCGGAACGTCAGCAGGCTCACCGCGCAGCGGATCAGGATCCCCAGTGCAAGCACCGGGAACAGATAGCACAGCCACGGAACGGGCTCAAATTGTGAAAAAAACGTAGTCAGTGCATCCTGCAT
>CAKUND010000151.1 GCA_934668295.1 uncultured Oscillospiraceae bacterium | reverse complement strand
TTTTCCCGCGTGATCGTGCTGGAAAAGGACGTGGAGGGCCATATCACCGCGCTTCGCACCGACATGACGCAGGTCGAACGCCTCAAAATTGAGGTGCTGGACATTCTGGGCGGTCTGATCGACGAGATCAACACGCAGCAGATGGGCATCCCGATCGGCAACCTTCTGCTGCCCGATCTGCTGGCCGGAACCGGCCCGGAGCTGCCGGTCAAGGCCGTCAGCCTCACCATGTCGAACGCTGAGCTTTTCTCGGGTTTTTCCGCCGCCGGGATCAACCAGACCCTGCAGACGCTGAAGGTGAAATTCACCATCAGCCTGACCATCCTGACGACCGTCGGCTATGAGACGGTCGACGTGGACAGCGACGTCATGGTCGCGCAGACTGTGATCGTCGGCACGGTACCTGAAACGTATGTAAACCTGGGACATTTAACCACAACGGAAGGCTGGGAGCTATATGGAACCGAAACAGGAGATTGAACAGCTCACACAGGAGCTGGAGCACGCGGGGTATCTCTATTACGTGCTCGATAACCCCGAAATGAGCGATTACGACTATGACCGCAAGCTGCGCCGGCTCGAGGAGCTGGAAGCGCAGTACCCGCAGTACGCCTCGCCCCTCAGCCCGACGCGCCGCGTCGGCGGGCAGGCGCTGAGCGAATTTGTCAAGGTGCGGCACGCCGTCCCGCTGGAAAGCCTGCAGGACGTGTTTTCCTATGACGAGCTGCGCGAGTTCGACGCGCACGTGCGCGAGGAGGAGCCGGACGCGGAATACTCCGTCGAGCCGAAGGTCGACGGCCTGTCCGTCGCGCTGGAATATGTCGACGGGCAGTTCGTCCGCGGCGCGACGCGCGGCGACGGCCTGATCGGCGAGGACGTGACGGAAAATCTCAAGACCATCCGCTCCATCCCCATGACGCTGGAGCACGCGCCCGCCCGCCTGATCGTGCGCGGCGAGGTCTTTATGCCCCGCGCCAGCTTCGAAGCGCTCAATGCCGAGCAGGAAAAGCTCGGAAAGCCGCTCTTTGCCAACCCGCGCAACGCCGCGGCGGGCTCTCTGCGCCAGCTGGACCCCGGCATCGCGGCCAAGCGCAGGCTGGATATTCTGGTTTTCAATCTGCAGCTTGCCGAGGGTGCGGAATTCCAGACCCACAGCGAGACGCTGGACTATCTGCGAAGCCTCAAATTCAAAGTCATTCCCTATACGCTCTGCCGCGATATGGACAAAGCGGAGCAGCTGATCGCGAGCCTCGGCGAAACGCGCTATGACCTGCCGTATGATATCGACGGCGCGGTCATGAAGCTCAACAGCCTTGCCGGCCGCGCCCGTCTCGGCAGCACGGCCAAGTTCCCGCGCTGGGCCGCAGCCTTCAAATATCCGCCGGAGGTCAAGGAGACGGTATTGGAGGATATCGTCGTGCAGGTGGGCCGCACGGGCGTTCTCACGCCGCGCGCCATCGTCGCTCCCGTGCATCTGGCCGGAACGACCGTCACCGCCGCAACGCTCCACAATCAGGACTTTATCACCGACAAGGATATCCGCATCGGCGATACCGTCAAGATCCGCAAGGCAGGGGAGATCATCCCGGAGATCCTCGAGGTCGTGCTTTCCAAACGCCCGGAGGGCGCGCAGCCCTATCATCTGCCGGATAAATGCCCCGTCTGCGGCGCGCCCGTCGTGCGCGACGAGGACGGCGCGGCCCTGCGCTGCACCGGCGCGGAGTGCCCCGCGCAGCTGTCGCGCAATCTTGCGCACTTTGTCTCGCGCGAGGCCATGAACATCGACGGCCTCGGCAGCGCGATCCTCGATCAGCTGATCGAACAGAAAATGGCATCCAATCCCGCCGACCTCTACCGGCTGGACTACGCCGCGTTCGCCGAGCTTCCCGGTCAGGGCAAAAAATCCGCCGCGAATCTGGAAGCTGCCATCGAGGCCAGCAAGCAGAACGATCTGTCCCGCCTTCTGTGCGCCCTCGGTATCCGGCAGGTCGGCAGCAAGGCGGCAAAGGTGCTGGCTGCTACATTCGGCAGCCTCGACGCGCTGCAAAACGCATCGCTTGAGGATCTGACCGCTGTGCCCGACATCGGCGAGACGACGGCACAGAACATTCTCGACTATTTTGCAAGCCCGCAGTCGCAGGATCTCATCGAGCGTCTGCGCGAAGCGAAGGTGAACCTCCTGTCCACCAACCAGATCACAGACACCCGCTTCGCGGGCAAGACCTTCGTCCTGACCGGTGCGCTGAGCCTTTTCACGCGCGAGGAGGCGACGGAGAAGATCGAGAGCTTCGGCGGCAAGGCAGCCTCGTCCGTGTCTAAAAAGACGACGTATGTCGTCGCGGGCGAAAACGCGGGCAGCAAGCTGAAAAAGGCCAACGAGCTGGGCATCCCGGTTTTGTCCGAGCAGGAATTTCTGGAGCTGCTGCAATGAAGATTACACTGGTCAGCAGCTGCGGCCTTGTGCTGGAGCAGGACGGAAGCGCGCTCCTGATCGACGCGCTCAACAAGCAGTTCCGCTGCTATTACGGTCTGCCGCCTGAGACCTTTGCAAGCATGCTGGCGGGTGAGCCGCCCTATGACGCCGTCTGCGGCGTCCTGTTTACCCACGCGCACCCCGATCATTACAGTGCCAGCCGCGCGGAGCAGCTCCGCGCGGCCTGCGGTGTGCCGGTCTTTCTGCCGCAGCCGGACACGCCCGAGCGCCTGATGATGCAGCTCGGCCCGTTTACGGTCGAATGCAGCCGCTTTCCGCATATTCCCGTTCCGGGGCTGGAGGATATCGCGCACGCCGTATATTGGATCTCTGCTGCCGGAAAGAGCGTTTACGTGACAGCCGACGCGCAGATCGACACGGAACGCCACCGCGCCATTCTGCACGGAAGACGGGCGGACGCGGCATTCTGGAACGGACAGTACCTGTCCCATCCCGAGACGCGGGAGCTGCTGCTGGAAGCGGCAGAGAAGAATTATGTCTACCACATTCCGGTCGACGAAAAGGACGCCTGCGGCATCCGCCGCAAATGCGAGCGCAATATGGCCCGCTTCGGCGCAGCCCTCCCGACCGTCTCCCTGCTGGAGCAATACCCATCGGTGCTGGAAGTGTGAACCCTGACAGCGGGGACTTGTTCCGCCAGCACCAAATGCCGTACGCACTGCGTCAGAAATTTTGAGCTCTGTCAAAGCTCGCGGGAAAGCTCCAGAAAAACCGAAGCAGTTTTTCTGACCGCTTTAAGTGGGCTCCGGGGGAAATCAGAATCCCCCGGGGCTCGTTTCCTTTTTACAGCGTTTTCTTTTGGAGAAGCAAAAGAAAACGTGAAGCCGCAGCTGCAGCATTCTATGCGTGTTCTGGCATTGCAGCTGGTCAGCCCGGCGTTTTCCAGTATGGCTTTCCGTCCTGTTCTACAACGTTCATGACGGAAAACTCCGGGATGCGGCTAAACGGCTTTTCCGGCTCGAACGGGAGCAGGTCGGGCTCTGCCGGTGCGGGCTCCGGTTCCGGCTCGGGCTCCAGCGTCTGGTCAGTCAGGATGCGCGTCTGCTCGGAGAACGGGCAGCTCCGGTTGGAGAGCCTTGTCTGCAGCCGAAGGCCGTCCGGCCCCGGCTGCGGGACGCCCAGGACGGTGCGGACACCGTCCGTCTCGGCAAGCAGGCGGATGGGGAAGTCCCAGTCTCTGCTGCATACGGCGCTGACGTTCCAATACAGACCGTCCCGCTCGGCCTGAAGCGTCCCCTCGCGGACGCCAGTGATCGGATATGAAAGCATAAAAACACCTCCTGCAAACGATATGCAGGAGGTGCTTTCCATATTCCATGCGGCGGC
>CAKUND010000150.1 GCA_934668295.1 uncultured Oscillospiraceae bacterium | reverse complement strand
AATTTTTCTTGTGAGTTTTCGCTCCATTTTTATCGCACCAGCTTCCAGATATCCTTAAATGTGATAAACGCCATGAATGCCAGCAGCAGGATCATGCCCGCCGCGTGGATATAGCCCTCAAACTTTGAGGGGATCTTTTTCTTTGTAATGGCCGTGAACACCGTGTTCACCAGCAGCAAAAACGCGCGGCCGCCGTCGAGCGCCGGGAGCGGCAGCATGTTCATGACGGCCAGATTGATCGCGATGAACGCGCCGAGATACAGCACGTTCAGAATGCCGTCCGCCGTCGTCGCGGCGCTCTGCCCCGTCTGTGCGATGGCCGACACGACGCCGACCGGCCCGGACATGTCATTGACCGACACAAGGCCCGACACCAGATCGCCGAGACCCATCCATACGAGCCGCGCAAAATCCAGCGCCGTGTACCACGTGTTTTTGAGCACCGTCCCGACGGTTTTTTCCTCATAGCCAAAGTACAGGCCGTATTTATACTGCTGCTCGCCGTCGACCTCATAGAGCTGCTGCTTCATTTCAAAGTCATCCAGCCTGACGAGCTCCCCGTCCCGCTTAATGACAAGATCAAATTTTCCCGTCTTGTTCCGGGAAAGGAGCGTGCCGACGTCGGAGTAGATATACACGCGCCGTCCGTCGATCTTATAAAGCTCGTCGCCGACCTGAAGTCCCTGAGAGGACTCCAGCGGGCAGCCGTCAAAGAAGCCGGAGATCTTCGCCGTCGAGAAGCCCGCGACGCAGGAATAGATGATGGCCAGCACGACAAGACCCGTCAGGAAGTTCATAAACGAGCCTGCCGCCAGAATGATCAGCCGCTTCCACCAGACCTTGGACGTGAACGCTCTGGGGTTGTCGGACTCCTCGTCCTCGCCCTCCATCGCGCAGTAGCCGCCCACGGGGATGCAGCGCAGGGCATAGAGCGTCTCGCCCTTCTGTTTTTTGAAGATCGCCGGGCCCATGCAGATGGAAAATTCGTTCACCTGTACGTCCAGCGCCTTGGCCGTCAGGAAATGGCCCAGCTCGTGGATGAAGATCAGAAAGCCAAAGATGAGGATCGCAAAGAGAATATACATGAAATCAAAATCACCTTACTTTGAAAAACGCTCCCGGGTATGGATGCGGGCAAGGCGGTCGGCCTCAAAAATATCGGCAAGCGAGGGCTCCTGCACGACCGGAAGCTGCAGCGCGGCCGCGACCGCGTCCGCAATATCGTAAAAGCCGATCCTGTCCTGCAGGAACAGGCCGACGGCTTCTTCATTGGCCGCGTTCATGGCCGCGCAGGCCGTGCCGCCGGTCTTCGCTGCCTGCTTTGCAAGCGCGAAGCAGGGGAACGCCGTCTCGTCGATCGCGTCGAACGTCAGCGGCCCGCAGGACAGAAGATCGAGCGCCGGGGCTGGATTGTGCGTCCGGTTCGGATACGTCATGGCAAGGCCGATGGGAATGCGCATGTCGGGCACGCCCAGCTGCGCCAATACGGCCCCGTCGACAAACTCCACAAGCGAATGCACGACCGACTGCCGGTGGATCACGGCTTCGACCTTCGAAAGCGGCAGCGCATACAGCCGCATGGCTTCGATGATCTCCAGCCCCTTGTTCATGAGCGTCGCGCAGTCGACCGTGATCTTTGCGCCCATTTTCCAGTTCGGGTGGCGCAGAGCGTCCGATTTGGTCATGCAGGCCAATTCTTCCCGCGTTTTCCCGAAAAACGGCCCGCCGGAGCAGGTCAGGATCAGCCGCTTGACCTCGCCTTTGTCCCGGCAGCCCATGAGACACTGGAAAATGGCCGAATGCTCGGAATCAACGGGGATGATCTCCGCGCCGGATTCCCGCGCGGCGGTCTGCATGATCTCGCCTGCGCAGACCATCGTCTCCTTGTTGGCAAGGGCGATGCGCTTTTTTTCATGGATGGCCGTCAGCGTGGGCCGCAGCGCGGCAAAGCCGCACACGGCGATCACGACCGTATCGGCCTCCGGCAAAGCGGCCGCCTCGCACAGTGCCTCCGCGCCCGCAAGCACCCTTATATTCATATCCGCCAGACGGACTTTTAATTCCTCCGCGGCGGTCTTGTCTGCCAGAACGGCCAGCTTTGGCCGATATTGGCGGCACTGCGCTTCCATGAGATCCACATTGCGCTCCGCCGTCAGCGCGGCGACGCGCAATCCCAGCTCATCCGCGACGGACAGCGTCTGCCGCCCGATGGAGCCGGTAGAGCCTAAGATCGTAATTGTCTTCGTCATACCAGCTTCTCCAGCAGAAACAGCATCGCGTACACGACGGGCGAGAGGAACAGCGTCGAGTCGAACCGGTCGAGCACGCCGCCGTGGGTCAGGAAAATGTGGCTGTAGTCCTTGATCCCGGCCTCACGCTTGATGAGGCTCATGGACAGATCGCCCAGCTGGCCGAACAGATTTGCGACAATTCCGATCACGGCCAGATACCACAGCGGCAGCTCCATCTGCCAGAGCCTCGTGGAGACAAGCCCCAGCAGCACCATGCCGAGCGCACTGCCCACAGGCCCGGCGAGAAAGCCCGCCCACGTCTTGTTGGGGCTCACGTGCGGGGCAAATTTTTTATGGCCGAAGGCCATGCCGCCGAGCATGGAAAAGCTGTCGCCGATGAACGCAATGACAAACGGCATGAGCACGAACGCGGGGCCGACATTGCGCAAAAGCGCAATACAGCTGTACATCGCCGGGAACAGGAAGCCTGCCACGATGCAGACTGCAACATCCGCAAACGGGATGGCGTTTTCCTTCCCGTGCGTGCTGACAGCCATGTAAAACAGAAACATGACATAGAAAAACGCGTAGATGAGCGTCGCCGTGACCGCCGTTCCGAATGCGATGACCAGCACGACGAGCGCCGCGCATAAAACCGTCGGCACATAGAGCGGCTTCGGCTGCCTGCACGCCGTATGCAGCAGCTCCCACGCGGCTGCGCCCGCGATGGCTGCCGTCAGGATCGCCGCCGCAATGGGCGGCAGGAGCACGAGAACAACGATCAAAAGCGGCACGCCGACGGCGGCGACGAGAAGTCTTTGTTTCATTTGCGGCCTCCAAACCGGCGCTCGCGCGTCCGATACGCTGCGATCGCCTTGTCGAGCTCGGCCTCGTCAAAATCGGGCCAGAGCACGTCTGTGAAATAATACTCGGCATACGCCGACTGCCAGAGCAGGAAATTTGAGGTGCGCAGCTCGCCCGAGGGCCGGATGATGAGCTCCGGGTCGGGGATGCCGTCCGTGTAAAGATAGTGCGCGAAATCCACTTCTGTTAATTCCTCCGGCTGCTTCAGGCCCTTCACGCAGTCGGCGGCAAAGCGCCGCGCGGCGTGGATGATCTCGTCACGCCCGCCGTAGTTGATGCAGACGTTGGCCTGAAAGCCCTGATAGTGCGTGGAAATTTCGTCTGTGCGCTCGATGAGCGCGCGCAGCTCCGGACTGATGGGGCCGAGCTCACCGAGGATCTTCAGGCGGATGTGGTCGCGCTCCATCTCGTCGATGGCCTCATGCAGATATTTTTCGAACAGGGCCATGATCGCCTGCACCTCGTCCGCCGAGCGTTTCCAGTTTTCCGTGGAAAACGCGTAGACCGTCAAATACTCAACGCCGAGGTTCTTGCAGCAGGTCGCAATGCGGCGGAACGTCTCCGAGCCTGCCGCGTGGCCCATTTTGCGCGGCAGACCGCGCTTTTTTGCCCAGCGGCCGTTGCCGTCCATGATGATGGCAATGTGCCGCGGGAGCGGGTTGTTGTATTCCATGATAAAAGCCTTTCACGACAAAAGCCGCCGTCCGGCGGCTTTTGAGAGGTTCTGGGGAGATTGCATTTAATTGAATGCGA
>CAKUND010000149.1 GCA_934668295.1 uncultured Oscillospiraceae bacterium | reverse complement strand
GACCAGTATTTTGATTCCCTGATTGATAAAAAAATCGCCGTGCTCGGCATCGGCGTGAGCAACCGGCCGCTCATCCGCATGCTCCTCGCACGCGGACTGCACGTGCTGGCCTGCGACAAAACGCCGCGCGAAAAGCTCGACACGGAGGTTCTGGAGCTGGAGCGGGCGGGCACCGTGCTCCATGTCGGAGAGCATTATCTTGACGATGTGCAGGCCGATGTCGTCTTCCGCACCCCCGGCATGCACCCGGATATCCCGGCCCTGCGCCAGCTGCGCGAATCCGGCGCGGAGCTCACCAGCGAGATGGAAGCATTTTTTGAGGTCTGCCCCTGCCGCATCATCGCCGTGACCGGCTCTGACGGCAAAACGACCACCACGACCCTGATCGCGAAAATTCTTGAGCATGCGGGCCACCGCGTCTGGATCGGCGGTAACATCGGTGCGCCCCTTCTGCCGCAGGCGGCGGACATGACGCCGACGGATATTGCCGTGGTCGAGCTCAGCTCCTTCCAGCTCATGACGATGGAGCGCTCTGCCGACATTGCAGTCGTAACGAACGTTGCTCCGAACCATCTGGACGTACACAAGGACATGGTCGAATATGTGCAGGCCAAGAAAAACGTCTTTGGGCATCAGAACGAAACCGGCAAGGTCGTCCTGAACTACGATAACGATATCACGCGCGGCTTTGCCGCCGACGCGAAGGGAACCGTGGAATTCTTCTCCCGGCAGGCGAGGCCGGAAAACGGCGTGTATCTGGAAAACGGCGTGATTTACCGGAACGGAAAAAAGATCATAGCCGCCGCCGACATCCGCATCCCGGGCGTGCATAACATCGAAAACTATATGGCCGCCGCTTGCGCCGTCGAGGGCCTTGCGCGGGACGAGGATATCGACGAGGTCGCGCGCACCTTCGCGGGCGTGGAGCACCGCATTGAGTTTGTACGCGAGCTGGACGGCGTCAAATATTATAACGACTCCATTGCGTCCAGCCCGTCGCGCACGATCGCGGGCCTGCATTCATTCCATCAGAAGCTGGTTCTCATCGCGGGCGGCTATGACAAGAAAATTCCGTTCGACGTGCTGGGCCCGGAGATCTGCGCACACGTGCGTCTGCTGATCCTCTGCGGCGCGACGGCGGAGAAGATCGAAGCGGCGGTCAAAAACGCGCCGGAATACCAGCCCGGTCAGCCCGAGATCCTGCACGCGCAGACGCTCGCGGAGGCTGTCCGGCTGGCAAAGCAGCACACCGTTCCCGGCGATATCGTGACGCTGTCCCCGGCCTGCGCCGCGTTTGACCAGTTCAAAAACTTTATGGTGCGCGGCGAGACCTATAAATCGCTCGTACAGGCACTGTGAACAGGAGAAACGGATATGAAGCTGAGTGAAGGGCTCCGCAGGGGGCTTGCGATCAGGGAAAAAATCGGGCGGCCCTACTGCGCCGCTGTGATCGTCGCCGCAGGCACATCCTCGCGCATGGGCGGCACGAATAAAATTCTGACGGTTCTGGAAAACCTGCCGGTCATCTGCCGGACGGTCGACGTGTTTGACAAGTGCGCCATGATCGACGAGATCATCGTCGTCACGCAGCGGGAGCTGCTGGAAAAGGTCAGCCGCTATCTCAAGGCCTATGACAAAATGCGCATGGTCGTCGCGGGCGGCGAAACACGGACGGACTCCGTCATGGCGGGCCTTGCGGCCGTGTCTGACCGGACGCAGCTCGTTGCCGTCCACGACGGCGCACGGCCGCTTGTGACCGACGAAGTGATCTGCCGCACCGTTTCCAAGGCAAAGAAGTTTGCCGCCGCAGCGCCCGCTGTGCGCGTTAAGGACACCATCAAGGTCTCGACAAGCGGCGCGGTCGACGAAACGCCCGACCGCAGCACGCTCTACGCTGTCCAGACCCCGCAGGTCTTCGACCGCGATCTGCTTGCCGCGGCCCTGCAGAACGCCAAGGAGCAGGGAATCGTGCTCACAGACGACTGCAGCGCTGTCGAAGCACTCGGCATGCCCGTGCAGCTGACCGACGGCGATGAGGAGAACCTGAAGCTCACGACGCCGCTCGATCTGGAGCTGGCCGCGCTGATCCTGCGCCGGAGGGCAAACGCATGAGGATCGGCCATGGCTATGATGTGCATCGGCTCGTCCCCGGCCGGGCGCTGATCCTGGGCGGTGCGACGATCCCGTATGAAAAGGGGCTGGACGGCCATTCCGACGCGGACGTGCTCGTCCATGCCGTCATGGACGCGCTGCTCGGCGCGGCGGCGATGGGCGATATCGGCAAGCTTTTCCCGGACAATGACGACCGCTATCTCGGCGCGGACAGCATGGAGCTGCTGCGCGAGGTCAGCCGGAGACTGACAGAGGCCGGATACCGCCTCGGCAATCTCGACGCGACCATCATCGCTCAGCGGCCGAAGCTCGCGCCGTATATCGCGCAGATGCGGCAGAACCTTGCGGACGCGATGCGCACCGATGTCGGCAATATCAGCGTCAAGGCAACGACCGAGGAGCGCCTCGGCTTTACCGGCTCCGGCGAAGGCATCGCCGCCCACGCCGTCTGCCTGATCGGGTAAGCAAAACAATTTTTACACGATCCCAGTAGGGGCGGGGCTCTGCTCCAATCAGCAAAACCCGGTACGGATCACCGTACCGGGTCATTTTATACAGTCTTCTTTTGCCGCTTCGGCAGCTGCGAGAGAATGATCGCCGCGAACATGACCGTGCAGCCGAACAGCTCCCGTGCGGAAAGCGTCTGGCCGAGCAGCAGCCAGCCGAACAGAGCCGCGAAGACGGATTCCAGACTCATCAGCAGGGACGCCAGCGCCGGCTGCACGTCGCGCTCGCCGATGATCTGAAACGTGTAGGCCACGCCGCCGGAGAAGACGCCCGCATAGACAATGGGCCACCAGCATTGCAGGATCGAAGCCCAGTCCAGCGATTCGAACAGAAGCATGCCGACCGCGGACAGCGCGGAGCAGACCAGAAACTGCACGCAGCTCAGCCGGACGCCGTCCATATGCGGCACGACCGCGCCGACATAGCAGATGTGGAACGTAAACAGCACCGCGCAGCCGAGCGTCAGCAGATCGCCGCCCGAGATCGAAAAGCCGGAGCCAACGCACAGCAGATACATGCCGCACACTGCCGCCAGCGCGCACAGCCAGACCTTCAGCCCGGCCCGCTTGCCCATGACCGCGCCCAGGATGGGGACGAACACGATGTAAAGCGCCGTTACAAAGCCGGATTTTCCGACCGTCGTGTCAAGAAGCCCGAACTGCTGCAGCGTCGTCGCTGCGAACAGCAGTATGCCGCAGATCGCGCCGGACAGCAGCTGCTTTTTCTTCTCCGCCCGCGTGACCGGCCGGTTCTGCGACCAGCCCTTCCGGTCGAGCACGGCAATGACCGGCAGCAGCACGAGCCCTGCCAGGAAAAACCGCGCCGCGCCCATCGTAAACGGTCCAACATACTGCATGCCCTCGCTCTGGGCGACGAACGCCGCGCCCCAGATCATGGCGCACAGGAGAAGCAGAATACTGCCTTTTGTCTGCTTGTGCATTGCCTTTGCTCCTTTATCGTAAAAAAGAATCCTAGCAATCATAGCATATCGCGCGGGCAAAGTCAAACAATCTTGCCGCGCGCCACAATTTGTGATATGATACACAAAAAGGGGAGGGCGGACGCATATGGAACCGTTATTTCTGCCGGTGCTGCACAGCTTTGAAAACAACAATATTTTTACCGGGAGCTATGGAAAGCTCCGCTTCCGCGTCACGCCGTCGATCGTTATGCTGACGCAGAAGGAGGTCAACTTCGACGAGAGCAGCATGAAATGCGAATGCTGGCACGGCGAATACTGCTACGA
>CAKUND010000148.1 GCA_934668295.1 uncultured Oscillospiraceae bacterium | reverse complement strand
TTCAGAGCCTTGGCCATCGGAGCGAGGCAGTTGGTGGTGCAGGAAGCGGCGGAGATGATGTTGTCTTCCTTGGTCAGCGTCTTGTGGTTGACGTTGAAAACGATGGTGGGCAGATCGTTGCCGGCCGGAGCGGAGATAACGACCTTGCGGGCGCCTGCGTCGATATGCGCCTGTGCCTTGGCCTTGCTGGTGTAGAAGCCGGTGCACTCGAGGACGACGTCAACGCCGAGCTTGCCCCAGGGCAGATCAGCCGCGTTGGGCATCTTGTAGATAACGATCTTCTTGCCGTCGACAACGATGTAGTTGTCTTCGCCTTCGCCCTCATGGAAATCAACGGTGTGGCCCTGCGCAACATAGTTGCCCTGCGTGGAGTCGTACTTCAGCAGGTGCGCAAGCATCTTGGCGGAAGTCAGGTCGTTGATGGCGACGACTTCGTAGCCCTCAGCACCGAACATCTGACGGAACGCCAGACGACCGATACGGCCAAAACCATTGATCGCAACTTTAACAGACATAATGAATTTCCTCCTTATTACCTGCCGGCTGGATGCCGGCCAATATACTGTGTGTCCCACGACTTTCTGCTAAATTATACCGCATTATTCTTCCGCTGTCCAGTATTATTTTACCCAAAAACCAACGTTTTCTGCCTTAAAATCTTTACAATTTCGTCTGTTTGTCCTAATAAATTATGAGGGCAGCTAAAAAAGTTTTGAAAACAGTAAATTTTCTGTAAACTCCACGAAAGAGCGTCTCTGGTTTCATAGATTTGTTCATAAATCTGCTGTATTCTAATTCTGTTTATTCTGAAATAAAGGATCGTGACGCAATGCTCGAGCTCAAACAGATCGTAAAGGATTATCAGGCCGGAGACAGCGCGGTGCATGCGCTGAAAAGCGTATCCATCCGGTTCCGGCCGCATGAATTCGTCGCCGTGCTGGGGCCGTCCGGCTGCGGAAAGACGACGCTTTTAAATATCATCGGCGGACTGGATCAGTACACCTCCGGCGATCTGGTCATCGGCGGACGCTCGACGAAGGACTTTTCCGCGCGGGACTGGGATACGTACCGCAATCACTCCATCGGCTTTGTTTTTCAGAGCTATAACCTGATCCCGCACCAGACGGTTTTGCAGAACGTGGAGCTGGCGCTGACGCTCTCCGGCGTAAGCCGAGACGAACGGAGAAAACGCGCCGCACAGGCGCTGGAAAAGGTCGGGCTTGGCGACCAGCTGCATAAAAAGCCCAATCAGATGTCTGGCGGACAGATGCAGCGCGTGGCGATCGCGCGGGCTCTGGTCAACGATCCGGAGATTTTGCTGGCCGATGAGCCGACCGGCGCGCTGGACAGTGAAACGTCTGTGCAGGTCATGGAGCTGCTGAAGGAAATTGCGGGCGAAAAGCTCATTATTATGGTCACGCACAATCCGGAGCTTGCTGCACGATACGCTACGCGGACAGTCCGTCTGCTCGACGGAAGCATTCTGGCAGACAGCGCGCCTTATGAGAACAAAGTACAGCTGCCGGAGAAGCCGGAAAAACGTGCCCGGCGGACATCCATGTCGTTTTTCACGGCGCTGGGACTGAGTCTCAACAATCTCATGACCAAGAAGGCCCGCACGATCCTGACGGCCTTTGCAGGCTCCATCGGCATCATCGGCATCGCACTGATCCTGTCCCTCTCCAACGGCATTCAGACCTACATCAACGACGTGCAGGAGGACACGCTTTCGTCCTATCCGGTGACCATTGAGGCGGAAAGCGCGGATATGTCCGGCATGGTGACAGCGCTGATGGGCGTACACAGTGAGGAAGCCGGAAAGACGCATGCGGACGGGCGCGTTTACGCGTCCAACGTCATGTATGATCTGATGCAGAGTCTGAATGAGAGCGGCACGCAGACAAACGACCTGGAGGCCTTCAAGCGTTACCTGGATAACCCGGACAGCGAGATCCACCAGTATCTGACCTCGATCCAGTACGCCTATGATCTGACGCTGCCGGTCTACACAAAGGACGCGGACGGGAACATCGTCAAATCTGACGTAATGGAGCTGCTGCAAAACATGATGAGCAGCATGTACGGCGGTGATTACAGCAGCTATTTTTCGCAGTTCGGCAGCTATTATTCCGCTATGGACGTCTGGGAGGAGCTGCTGCCGGGAGAGGACGGGACAGGGATCTCTCCGCTTCTGGAATCGCAGTACGATGTGCTTTATGGCAGATGGCCGGAGGCGTATGACGAGGTCGTTCTGGTCGTGAGCGAAAACAATGAGATCTCCGACCTGGTCATGTACGCGATGGGCCTTAAGACCGAGCAGGAGATGACGGACGCGATGCAGGCGGCCATGAAGCAGGAGACGATTGAAAAATCGGATATGAGCTGGAGCTATGAGGAGCTTTGCGGACATACCTTCCAGCTGATACTCCCCTTTGAGGTCTATTCCAAGGATGCGGACGGCAGCTGGACGGATCTGAGTCAGACCGAAGCCGGGATGGATTATCTGTATGGCTCCGACGAGGTCGGCACGACGCTGCAGATCGTCGGCGTACTGCGGCCGAATCCGGATGCAGCCAACAGCATGGTGCGCGGGTCGCTGGGCTATACAAGCGCACTGACACAGTATGTGATAGACGCAGGTGCAAAAAGCGAGATCATACGGCAGCAGCTGGACGATCCGGAAACCGATGTTTTAAGCGGTCTTCCGTTCGAGACCGGCGAAGAAGATCCCCCCGATGCAGAGCAGATGCGTGAGGCGGTCGAGACCGTTCTGGCGGACGCAGATACGCAGGAGAAGGCACAGATGTATACGGGCCTGTCGGAGCAGGCGCCGGGCGAATATCTGGACAGCGCCGTACAGCAGGCCATGGACGGCATGACGCGCGAGACAATTGAATCGCAGATGACGGACTCCTATGCCGGACAGATGGGAACCGATCCTGAGACCGTGCGCGGGTATATCGCGCAGATGGACGATGAGACGCTGTTTGACTATGTGCGTCAGATGCTGCGTGAACAGATCTCTGCGCAGTATGCCGAAACGGCTTCTGCACAGCTGGCTGGACTTTCCTCCGAGCAGCTGTCCGCCGCGATGGATGCGGCGGAGCTGACGGACGAACAGATCCAGTATCTTTATGAGTCATACGTTCCTGCCGCTTACTCAGAATCGACGTACACAGACACGCTGGATACGCTCGGGTATGTAGAGCGCTCCAGACCGTCGAAGGTCAATCTGTATGCTTCCACGTTCTCGGACAAGGACGCCGTCGGTGACTGCATCGAGCGCTATAACAACGCGCTGTCGGAGGAGGAGCAGATCACATATACGGATTATGTTGCGCTGCTGATGAGCTCTGTCACGACGATCATCAACGCGATCTCCTATGTCCTGATCGCATTCGTCTCGATCTCGCTCGTCGTCTCGTCGATCATGATCGGCATTATCACGTATATCTCCGTGCTGGAGCGCACGAAGGAGATCGGCATCCTGCGCGCCATCGGCGCGTCAAAGCGCGATATTTCCCACGTATTCAACGCAGAAACACTGATTGAGGGGCTGATCGCGGGGCTGATCGGCATCGGGCTGACACTGCTGCTGATCCTGCCGATCAACGCCATTGTGCAGCATCTGACCGGTATCGCCTCGCTCGGTGCAAAGCTGCCGTGGCAGGCTGGCGCGGCATTGATCGCCATCTCGATGCTGCTGACGTTCCTCGCAGGACTCATCCCATCGTCGCTCGCGGCAAAAAAGGATCCGGTCGTAGCGCTGCGGACAGAGTAACGTAAGCGTCAAACCACCCCGCGCATGGACAGGCATGAGACAATAGTAACGGGACGTTGCGAAACGTTCCGTTACTGTCATATTGGAGG
>CAKUND010000147.1 GCA_934668295.1 uncultured Oscillospiraceae bacterium | reverse complement strand
GACATGGTCATCATGTCCCTCGGCACGTCTCCGAACCCGCTGATCCGCTCTACCACGCCGGGCCTCGAAACGAACAAAAAGGGCGGCATCATCGTCGACGAGAACGAAATGTCCACCCGTGAAAACGTCTTCGCAGGCGGCGACGCTGTTACCGGCGCTGCGACTGTCATTCTGGCTATGGGCGCAGGCAAAAAGGCTGCGGAAGCCATCGACCGCAAGCTGCAGGGCAGATAAGCTGTATAACGGCTGATAGTCCTGGCTACAATTTCCATAAACGCAGAAGCTCCGGCAGCGTTTGCTGCCGGAGCTTTTTAAGTAATGGAGGATACTTATGAAGGTCAAGGATTGTATGTCCAGAAATGTCGTCAGCGTCGGCGCACAGGAACCGGTTTCCGTCGCCGCGCGGCTTATGAGCCGGTATAATCTCGGCTTTTTGCCGGTTCAGGGGGAAAATGGGCGTCTCTGCGGGGTGCTGACCGACCGCGACGTTGTGCTGCGCTGCGTCGCAGCAGGGAAGACAGCAGAGCAGATGCGCGTGAGCGAGGTCATGTCCGCAGGCGTTTTGTCTGTCGAGGCAGGGGAGGACGCGGCAAAGGCCGCGCGGCTCATGTCCCGTGCACAGCTGCGCAGACTGCCGGTCACGCAGAACGGAAAGCTGACCGGTATGATCTCCGTCGCAGATTTTGCGCGGCGCGGCAATTTCGGCATGGAAACAGCGCAGTGCATGGAGGCTATTTGCAGCCCGGTCGTGCATCTGGATTAAAATGCGCGCTGCATATGCAGCGCGCACCGAAATCAATATTCCACTTCCTGATTGGCCGGTGTTTCCAGCAGCTCCGGGTTTTCCAGCAGCGTCTTGAGCAGGCGGATGGTCTTGGAGTAATAGTATCCGTCGGCCAGACGCTCATCAATGGTGAGGCCCAGATCGAGCATTTCGCGCATTTCAATCGTGCCGTCCTCGTGATAGACCGGGCGCTTCGATTTTTCGCCGATGATGCAGAACACGGAGCAGGTGCCCCAGTTCGTCAGATGATGATAGCCGCAGTTGAGCTTGATGGAGCCAAGATTGGAGATCACACATGTTGTATAATACGGATCCGTCTCAATGATGCTGGCGGGGATCCAGCCATGGATATCCAGACGCGTCAGGATCCAGACCAGGAACTTGCCAAGGAAGCGCGGCATATGGTTGAAGAAATCCATATTGTCGGTCGAGGAATCGACCTTATGTACATCTTTGCAGTCGAGGATCTGATGGCGCAGATCCTCATGGATGGATTCGACGTTGGACTCGTCCTTCGCGTGAATGACGGCAAGTGCCTCCGCCGCTTCATCTGCAAACTGCTTTTTGACAACAAAGGACATGGATACCTCATTGCGCTGATAGAAGTTCTTGTTGGCAATGAACCGGTTCATCTTCGGGCGCAGCGTGATCGTTTTGACAAGTCCCGCAACAATGATATGGAACATCGTGTAGGGGAACTCTGTCTCTGTCTCATTTTTCTTTTTGAGATACGCGTTCATATTGGTGAGGTCGATCGTCTCTCTGATATAGGCCTCATTGTCGCAGCGGTTCGGGTAAATCAGCGGCGTGATAAAGTGCATGCCGTCCAGATCGCGCAGCAGCACGCCGTCCTTCCGGTCGCCCCAGCGACGTTTTCTCTTTTCCATTGTAATCACACACCTTAATTGACGGAAATCCGCCAAGAATGTCTATAAGATACCAGACAACGGCATAAAATGCAAGCCTGAACCGCAAATAACCGGTCAAATCGCTTAAATTGCATACATTTGTTTTCCACACGCGGGCAGTTGTCAGGAATCAAGATTTGATCTTGTGAAAGTTCTACAAAAGAAAACACGAATTTTAAGGCATTTTTCATATTTCAGTACTTGACATCGCTAAAGTATGCGGGTATAATGGGCCCATCATTTCAAGGAGGTGCGCAACATGATGCAGTTCACGGCAAAGCAGAATACCGCTTGTTCCGATGCGTCCAGCTGCGCACCGGCTACCTGCTGTGCAGCATCCGCATGCACGGCCGATTCTGCCGCAGTCTGCAAGGACACTGCCATTCTGGCAGTGTCCTTTTCTATTTCCATTCTGGTGCTTGTATCCATTTGCATTCGCGTTTTCTCCATTATTGGCCTGCTGGTACTTCTGGTACTGGCATGGGGCCTTGTAAACGGAATGCTTATTATGATGAACAAGTTCAAAAGCGCAAAAAGCGACAGTATTCGGATCCCTGAAGCGGCCTGAGGGCCGGAGTCAATCAGGCATTCAAAGCGGTTCTGCTTTTTGCAGAACCGCTTTTTGAATAACAAAAACAGCAAAAAGAACAAAGTGAGGTAAATGAAAATGAAAAAAGCAATGAAACTCGTAAGCCTCGTTCTGGCAGTCGTGATGCTGCTGGGCTGCCTGACAGCCTGCGGCTCCAAGTCCGCCACCACTGATGCGACCACTTCCACCGATACCCCCTCTACCGACGCTTCCACCGCAGCCTCCTCTGACGGCGGCGAGATCGTCATCGCCCTCATCAGCAATACGACCGGCGACTATGCCCAGTATGGACAGCCCGTCCGTGACGGCGCAATGCTCTATATCAACCAGCTGAACGCCAAGGGCGGCATCAACGGCAAGCAGGTCAAGGTTCTGGAATACGACGACAAGGGCGACGGCGTTGAGGCTGTCAACGCTTACAACCTTGCTTGTGACAACGGCATTACCGCTGTCTTCGGTGCTACGCTGACCGGCACGACCATTGCGCTGGCTGACGCGACCTACGAAGACAACATGCCGCAGGTCACCGCTTCCGCGACTGCCACCGGTGTCACAGTCATCGACCCGGCTGACCCGAACAGCGAGGTCCGCCCCAACGTCTTCCGCGCCTGCTTCATTGACCCCTATCAGGGCGAAAAGATGGCAAACTACGCCGTTGAAAAGCTGAGTGCCAAGACTGCTGCTGTCTTCTATCAGACCGGTAACGACTACTCCGAGGGCCTGATGAACGCGTTCGTGGCAAAAGCTGCTGAGCTTGGTCTGGAAGTCGTCGACACCGAGGCGTTTGCCGAGGGCGACAAGGACTTCAAGGCCCAGATGACCAACATCGCAGCCGCTGATCCCGACGTCGTTTTTGCTCCGATCTACTACGCTGAGGCCGGTCTTGCCATCACGGCGGCCCGTGCGGCAGGCTGCGACGCAGTCTTCATGGGCGGCGACGGCTTCGGTTCTGTCAAGAACTACGCTTCCGCAGAAGATCTCGAGGGTTCTGTCTACTGCTCTGGCTACGCGCCCGGCACGGATTCCGTCAAGCAGTTCGAAGAGGATTACAAGGCTGCTTATAATGTCGACGAAATCCCCAACATGTTTGCGCCTCTGGCATACGACGCTGCCATGCTGCTCTGCGAGGGTCTGAAGGCTGCCGAAGAGCAGGGCCTGACCGCTGGCACTGACGAATACAAGCAGGCTGTCATCGACGCCATCAAGAACATGAACGGCACCGAGGGCATCACCGGTTCCTATTCCTTCGACGAGTACAACAACCCCATCAAGCCCGTTGCCATCATCGAGCTGACCGGCGGCGACGAGGTCTATCAGGAAATGTACTAAGAGCTGCTGATTTCCATTGCATAAAGCAGAGAAACGCGCTATAATCAGTAAGAATTTGTCGGTTCCTGCCTGATATAGCATGAACCAGCCGGACAGGTACGGAGTGCTTCTCCGTACCTGTCCACGGCGGACATCGGATGGACGGTTCCAAGCGCGCTTGGCGCCGGCCATCGGGTGTGGCGCAAAAGAGAAGGAAAGTGAGGTATCAATATGAACCTGTCCCTGCTGCTGTCGCAGCTGTTCAACGGCCTCCAGACAGGCTCGATCTACGCGCTGGTGGCACTTGGCTACAGCATGGTCTACGGTATTATCCTGCTTTTGAACTTCGCACA
>CAKUND010000146.1 GCA_934668295.1 uncultured Oscillospiraceae bacterium | reverse complement strand
ACCCGCAAATGTTCAAAAGGGTTTTTGCCCTTGATAAATCCATCGTCAACAATAAAAAACGCCCTCACCCCAGTGATGCTGGAGCAAGAGCGTTTTATTCTCTCAATTTAATAGGTTAATAGGTTCTGATCACAGCCTTGACCTTGCCGAGAATCTGGGCCTGATTGCCGTCGATGGGCTGGTAGTCCGGGTTCTCCGGCAGGAGCCAGATCTGTCGGCCGTCGCGCTGGAAGCGCTTGACCGTGGCGGAATCATCCAGCAGGGCTACCACGATCTCGCCGTTCGTTGCGGTCGCCTGCGGGCGGACGACGACACGGTCGCCGTCAAGGATCCCCGCGCCGATCATCGAATCGCCCCGGACGCGCAGCGCGAAGCAGCCCGCTTCGCCATCCCATGGCAGATAGCCTTCGATGTTTTCAACTGCCAGAATAGGCATGCCCGCCGTGACCACGCCGACGACGGGAATGCGGTCGGCCCGGTGAGAATCGGCGAGGGTGATCGTGCGCTTTTTCATGCCGTCCATTTCGATCAATCCGTCCTGACGCAGTGCATTCAGGTGATAGTGTACGGTCGCCGTAGATTGCAGACCGACGGCGGCGCAGATCTCGCGCACGGAGGGCGCATAGCCGTTCTCCGCTGTGAATTTTGTGAGGAAGCAAAGAATTTCGTCCCGTTTGCTGCTTGTCCGGCCCATGTTGGCAGCTCCTTTCCTGCTTATGCCTTCAGTATAACACATGCTGCGAGAAAATGCAAACGTTTGTTTAAAATTTATAAGCCCTCGAGATCAAAGTCCGGAATATAGTCGGCAGACGCGGCGGAGAAGTCCTGCGTGTAGCCGTTATCCAGCTCCAGAAGATAGAGATAGGATAATACGGCGTCGTATTCCTCCTGTGTGATGCGGCGGTCAAAGGGCGGAAGCTGCTTCGCCCGGCCCATGGGGACATATTGACTCATCAGGCTGACCAATACGTCTTTTTTCGGAAAATGATCCGCGATCCAGTCCAGCACGCCGAGCGAATTGTCGATGCAGCCGGGCAGAACCAGATGACGGATGATCACGCCGCGCGTCATCTGCTCGTCCTTGATCACCGCGCTGCCAACCTGCCGGTACATTTCCAGAATGGCCGCCGCTGCGGTCTGCGGATAATCCGGCGCGGCGGAGAGTTTCTTTGCAAGCGCGGCATCGGAATATTTGAAATCCGGCAGGTAAATATCGACCAGACCCTCCAATTCATGCAGCGTCTCGACCGATTCATATCCGCCGCAGTTATACACGACCGGCACGGACAGCTTCGGCGTGAGCGCCGGGAGGATAGACGGCAGAAAGTGCGTCGGTGTGACGAGGTTGATATTCTGGCAGCCGTCGTCGATCAGCCGCTCGAACGCGGCACGGAGCGCACTTGACGAGAGCTCTTTGCCGAAATTCTCCTGCGAGATCACCCCGTTCTGACAGAATGCACAGCGCAGCGTACAGCCGGAGAAAAACACCGCGCCGCTGCCGAAGCTTCCGGAAATGACCGGTTCTTCCCAATAGTGCAGCGCGGCCCGCGCGGCAAGAATGTGGTCAGGCATTTGACAGAAGCCGCGCTCCCCTGCCGTCCGGTCGACGCCGCAGGCGCGCGGACAGAGTGTGCAGCGGCGATAATCCAGCATAGACGCACCTCCAAGGTTCAGACTGCCTTCCAGTATAGCGCCTTTCCCGGCTTTACACAAGCGGGTTTCTGTGTTAAAATCGCAGCATACAGGAGGGTTTTGTATGAAAAAAATATTTGCGGTCACGTTGGCTGCTGTTCTTATCCTCAGCGCGTCGGGCTGCGTGAAAATGCCCGCACAGCAGGAAGCGCCAGCCGAGCCCGCCAAGGCGGAACAGATTCAGCCGGAAACTCCGGCAGAACCGGAAGAAACGCAGGAAAACGTCATCCACATCACGCCGAACCAGAATCAATCATCCGACGGTCTGGAAGCCAGCTGGCTCGATGAACCGGAGACGGTACAGACCGATCTCGAGGAGATCGTCAGCTGCACCTATACCCTGCCGCACCTGACGCTGGAAAGCGATGATGCGTCCGCGGCGGCAAACGCGGTCTTTGATGGCCTTTCACAGACCGTGTTCTCCTATGCGCAGGAGACGGTCTACCCTGCCGCGCAGGAAAAGGGCGCGATCGGCTACGTGAACGGCGGCTACAGCATTTCCGAGGAGGACGGCACGCTTGTTGTAAGCTATACGCTGTCCGTTTCCTATTCCACGGAAAGCGGCGACCAGCAGTTCAAGCATGCCTACACCATCGATCTGACCACCGGCGAGCTTTTGAAGGAGGAGTGAATGTTTCACGTGAAACATTCCATACGGCTATGAAGGAATGCAAACGCGGCGATACGCTGCAGGTGATGGTCGAGACCGCGACTGTAGATGGAACCGGCATTGCGCGCGTCGACGGACAGGTCGTGTTCGTACCCGGCGCACTGCCGGGCGAGCAGTGTAAAATCCGCATTGCGCATATCGGGCGCTCGGCGGTTTTCGCGGAGCTGCTGCGCGTAGAGCAGCCGTCAGCGCACCGGGTGGAGCTGGACTGCCCGTATTTCCCTAAATGCGGCGGCTGTGCGCTGCGGCATATGGACTATGCGCAGGAGCTGGAGCTCAAGCGTGCGCATGTCTATAGCTGTCTGACGCGCATCGGCGGTCAGACGCTCCCTTCTCTGTCCATCACCGGTGCGGAGCAGACCGACGGTTATCGGAACAAGGTGCAGTTCCCTGTGCAGGAGCAGAACGGATCACCCGCAGCGGGCTTCTTCGCGGGAAAGACGCACTCGGTCATTCCAGTCGCACACTGCCGCATCCAGCCGGACTGCGCCGACCGCATCCGCGCAGCCGTTCTGGACTGGATGCGCAAATACAGCATTCGCGCCTATGACGAGGCTGCGCATACCGGCTATATCCGGCACATCTATATCCGCTTCGGCGCGGAAAGCGGGCAGATCCTCGTCTGCATCACGGCCAACACGCAGCAGCTGCCGAAGAAAAAGCAGCTTGTCCAGACGCTCCTCGCCGCTGAGCCGGGCATCACGACCATCGTCTTCTCCCCCAACACGAAGAAGGGAAATACCGTGCTCGGCACGGAATTTCTGCCGCTCTACGGCGACGGAACGATCACCGACACGCTCTGCGGGCTGCAGTTCCGCCTCTCCGCGCCTGCGTTTTATCAGGTCAACCACGCGCAGGCCGAGCGGCTGTATGAAAAAGCCGCCGCGCTTGCCGGACTGACCGGAAAAGAAACGGTGCTCGACCTCTACTGCGGCACGGGCACGATCACGCTCTGCCTTGCGCAGCACGCGAAAAAGGCCGTCGGCGTCGAGATCATCCCGCAGGCCATCGAGGACGCAAAATTCAACGCCGCACAGAACGGCATGGACAACGCGGAATTTTACTGCATGGACGCCGGCGCAGCGGCGAAGCTGCTGGCCGAGCGCGGAGAAAAGCCCGACGTGATCGTCGTCGACCCGCCGCGCAAGGGCGTAAGCGCCGACGTGATCGAAGCCATCGCCGCCATGCAGCCCGCGCGCGTCGTCTACGTCTCCTGCGACCCCGCCACCCTCGCCCGCGACGTGAAGCTCCTCACAGAAAAAGGCTACACCCTCCGCTCCGCCGAAGCCGTCGATCTTTTCCCAAGATGCGCGCATGTGGAGAGCGTGGTTCTGCTGGAAAGAGTTTGAGCGAAAAAGCAAGTTCTCCGCGGCGGCCCTAGGCTCCCATGAAAGGGAAGCTGTCGATGAATCCGCAGTGTTTTTATGTGGTTGACGATATGTTTGTCGAGGTAGGAACTCTTTTTGGAAATTAGCGGGTGCAGTTTCACTTTTTCTTTTGCTTCTCCAAAAGAAAAAGTGACAAAAAGAAAACGCGCCCGGGGGGATTTCGATTTCCCCCCGGAGCTAATGTCATCAACTTAAGCCCATCATTCCAAAGTGTCAAAAAGCGGGCGTAAATATTAGTGAAAATGCCAATTGACA
>CAKUND010000145.1 GCA_934668295.1 uncultured Oscillospiraceae bacterium | reverse complement strand
GAGGAGCGTCTGGCCTTCCGTCCGACGTCCGAGACGATGTTCTGCGACCACTGGTCGCGCGTGCTGCAGACCTACCGGGAGCTGCCGATGCTCTATAACCAGTGGTGCTCCGTTATCCGCTGGGAGAAGACGACCCGCCCGTTCCTGCGCTCGAGAGAATTCTGGTGGCAGGAGGGCCACACCATCCACGAGACCGCCGAGGAGGCCATTCACGAGACCGAGCAGCAGCTCAAGTGCTACGCCGACTTCTTTGAAAACGTCCTCGCCATCCCCGTTGTCCCCGGCCAGAAGACCGAAAAGGAAAAATTCGCGGGCGCGGAGGCGACCTATACCGTCGAGTGCCTGATGAAGGATCACAAGGCGCTGCAGGGCGCGACGAGCCATTACTTCGGCGACAAGTTCTCCAGAGCCTACAACGTGACCTTTACCGGCCGCGACAACAAGCTGCAGTATCCGTTCCAGACCTCCTGGGGCTCCACCACGCGCATGATCGGCGCGGTCATCATGGCCCACGGCGATAACAACGGTCTCGTCCTGCCGCCGAAGATCGCGCCCGTGCAGGTCATCGTTCTGCCCGTCGCCATGCACAAGCCCGGCGTTTTGGAAAAGGCTGCGGAGCTAAAGGACCGTCTGGTCAAGGCCGGACTTCGTGTGAAGCTCGACGATTCGGATAACTCCATGGGCTGGAAGTGCGCGCAGTATGAGATGAAGGGCGTGCCCGTGCGCGTCGAGATCGGCCCGCGCGATATCGAGGCCGGACAGTGCGTCCTCGTCCGCCGCAACGACGGAGAAAAAACCGTTGTCGCGCTGGAGAATCTCGAAGCCGCCGTTTCCGAGCAGCTCGAGCTCGTCCAGAAGGGGATGTTCGAAAAGGCAAAGCAGAACCTCGACGATCACATCTACGAAGCGCATTCGCTCGAAGAAGCCAAACAGCTGCAGGCCGAGCACGGCGGCTTCATCAAGACGATGTGGTGCGGTGAGCTCGAATGCGAGCTGAAAATGAAGGAGGAGGGCGGCATGTCCTCCCGCTGCATGCCGCTCAAGCAGGAGCACCTCGGCGATACCTGCCCGATCTGCGGCAAGCCCGCCAAAAAGATGATCTACTGGGGCATCGCGTATTGATCCCAGCATAAAAACCGCCCCGCGCCACCTGGCGCGGGGCGGTTCTCTTACATGGAGATCCAGCCGAAGGCGTTTGCAACGGAGCTGATGAGGATGATCGCGGCGAAGAACGGGCAGAGGAAGCGGATCATGGCGTTGAAGACCCGTTTCCGGCGGAATTTGGGCTCGCTGAGCAGGATCTCCTGCTCGATGCGGCTCACGCCTGCGACCCGCGAGACGAGCAGGCAGACCGCGATGGCCGCGATGGGCATCATGACGGAGTTCGTCAGGAAATCAAAGAAATCCAGCAGCTGCATGCCGATGACCGTCACGCCTGCCAGCGGCCCGTAGCCGAGCGACGACAGACTGCCGAGCACCAGCATCACAACGCCGACGACAGCCGTCGATTTTTTCCGGCCCCAGCCGAGCTCGTCCTGGAAGGTGGACACGGCGCTCTCCGTCAGCGCGATGGAGCTTGTCAGCGCGGCAAACAGCACCAGCAGGAAAAACAGAATGCCGATGGGCGTGCCGAGACCCATGGAGTCAAAGACCTTCGGGATCGTGATGAACATGAGCGACGGGCCTGCCTTCAGCGCGTCGGGGTCGCCGCCCGAGAACGCGAACACGGCGGGGATGATCATGAGGCCTGCCATGATGGCGATGGCCGTGTCGAACACCTCCACATTGCGCGTTGAGCCCTCGATGGAAATGTCTTTTTTCATGTACGAGCCGAACGTGATGAGAATGCCCATGGCGATGGACAGCGAGTAGAACATCTGCCCCATGGCCGTTACGACCGTCATCCACGAAAAATGCGCGAGATTCGGCACAAGGAAATATTTTACGCCCTCCAGCGCGCCCGGCCGCGTCACGGAATAGACCGCGATGATGACCGACAGCACGACCAGCACCGGCATCATAAATTTCGACACGCGCTCAATACCGTTTTCCACGCCCGCGAAGATGATCGCCAGCGTCAGCGCTGCGAACACGACAAAGCAGACCTCTGCCGAGACGCCGTTGGAGATAAACGCGGAAAAATAGCCGTCGGCGGCAAGCGCGCTGCCGCGGCCAAGCACATAATCGGCCAGATATTTGACGACCCAGCCGCCGATGACCGAGTAATACGGCACGATCAGGACCGGAATGATCGCGTTGATCCACCCGCCAAAGCGCAGCCAGCCGGATTTGCCGAATGCCGCGAACGCGCCGACCGGGCTCTTGCCCGTCATGCGGCCCAGCGACGTCTCGGCGACGATCATCGTATAGCCGAACGTCATAGCCAGCAGGATATAGACCAGCAGGAAGATCCCGCCGCCGTATTTGGCTGCCAGATATGGAAAGCGCCAGATGTTCCCCAGTCCGACGGACGCGCCCGCCGCCGACAGAACGAAGCCGAGCTTCCCGGAAAATGTGCTTCTTGTATGTGTTTTCTGACTCATTTCTCTCCTCCGATCCGCCGCGCAGACCGCGCAGCTTTCACAGTGTATCACAGAAGTGTGTAAAAAACAATCCCCTGCAAAAAACACATGTTTTTCCTGCATTTACATTTTTATGACAGCTCCCGAACGCGCCGACGCCGGAGAATGCAGCGAAAAATCCCGTGGATGAAGTCCACGGGATTTCCGTTTATTAAGAAATATTTATTGTTTTTCGATAAATTATAATTGACAAACGGCAACTCCTGTGATATCCTGTAGTCACAGGAAGGGAGTGTGCTTCTTATGAACTGGTCAAAGGATCGCTCCATTGCGCTCTCGCGCGGGTGCGTGGTGCTGTTTATGGTCCTGCTGGCGGCGCTCGATATCGGGTGCTATTGGGCAGTCCGGTGGTTTATCGGGCTGCGCTTCATGCCCTGGCAGTCCGGTGTACTGATGATGGTTACGATCTATCTCTGCAGCGGCTTCGGCTGGGTGCTGCTCGTGCGGCTGTGGCAGCTGCTGGACAATATCCGCATGCAGCTCGTCTTCGACCTGCGGAATGTGAAGCTGCTGCGGCAGGTCAGCTGGTGCTGCGTCGGGGCCGGCGCCGTGTGCCTCGTCAGCTGCGTGTATTATCTGCCGTTCATCGCGGTCGCCATCGCGGCGGGCTTCATGGCGCTGATCGTGCGCATCGTCAAGAATATTTTCCAGCAGGCCATCGACATGAAGGCCGAGCTCGACCTCACGATCTAGGGGAGGGGAGCGGCATGGAAATTCTCGTGAATCTGGACGTGATGATGGCCAAGCGTAAGATATCCGCCGGGGAGCTGGCCGAGCGCGTCGGCATCACGCCCGCGAATCTGTCCATTCTCAAAAACAATAAGGCCAAGGCCATCCGCTTTTCCACGCTCATGGCTCTGTGCCGCGAGCTCCACTGCCAGCCGGGCGACCTGCTGGAATTTGTGGACGATCAACAGGAGGACTCTGATGGAAGACCATAAAGACAACGAATGCCCCCGCCTGCCGGAAACGCCCGAATGGGCGCAGGACGCGCTTACACCGAAAAAGCCGCCGTTTTCCGCAAACCGGAGAGAGCAGCTGCTGGCGTTCGGACTGTATGTGCTGGCATATCTCTATCTGGGCTATCAATGGTGGGCACTGCCGCTGTTTGCAGCCGGATTTATCGCGGCGGCGGAGTATCTGTTCCGGGGGCAGAAGCGTTCGTGGGAGAGCTGGGTCTGGCTGGGCTGCATGCTGCTTGTGACCGGCTGCATCGCCTGGCGCGGACTGCATCCGTACCAGTATGATTCGCGCTGCCCCGAGCTCGTCAATCATGAATATATCCTTTCGGAAAAGCTGCTGCTGTTCATCCTGCACATCTTCGCCGTCTACTGGCTCATGAGCCGCTCTGGACGTCTGACCGGCGGCGAAAGCGGCCATCTGCTGCCGCTCGACGCGCTGTATGCGTTTGTGATCATCCCATTCAAAAATTTCTTCCTGCG
>CAKUND010000144.1 GCA_934668295.1 uncultured Oscillospiraceae bacterium | reverse complement strand
CCCATTTTGGCGTCGAGCGCCTTTGCCGCAAGCGCGGCCACTTCTTTTGCACTGAGCATGGTTTTTATGTTCCTTTCTGATCTGTATCGGGTCCTTCCCAGAGCGTACCGTCCGGGAAGGGATCTTCTATGGGCTCGGGGTCTTCGGGTTCCTGCGGCACCTCCGGTCCTTCGGGTTCCTGCGGCACCTCCGGTCCTTCGGGTTCCTCCGGAGTCTCCGGTTCGTCCGGCTGCTCCGGATCCTCCGGCGCTTCCGGCTCCGGGTCGGGCTGCTTCTGATAGGTATATGCCTGCTCGGGCGTGATCACGTTCAGACTGCCGGAGGCGATCGGCGCGTCATAGGGGTTGAAGGCGGCGTTGACGATCTCCAGAAGCCGCCCAGCGTAGAGGGGGTAATAGGACGCGCCGTTGATCATCGCGCCCTCGCCCTCGGCGGTGTAGGACTGCATGGAATCAAAATCGCAGGCCAGCAGCTCCTTGCCGAACCAGACCATATTGCCGGTCGTGAGGTTCGTGGTGACGTATTCGGCGAAAATGTCCGCAAATTCCTTGATCTTTGTCAGACTGCTGACGGACAGGCACTGCTTGGCCAGCGCCTTTAAAAACTGCTGCTGCACCTGTGTGCGCTGGATATCCTGCGAGGCATAGCCCTTGCGGAAGCGGACGAGACCCATGGCCTGTACGCCGTCCAGATGCTGCATGCCTTTCTGCAGATGGATATACAGGTTCTGCGACGGGTCTTCGTAGTTCATGTCCTGCGGCACGTCAAAGTCGACGCCGCCGACGAGGTCGACTGTCTTTTGGAACGCCTCCAGATCAACGAGCACGTAGCCGTCGACCGGGAAGCCGAGCAGACTCTGCAGGCGCGCAGCCAGGCGCTGCATGCCGTCTGCACCGCCGCCCGCATAGACGGAGTTGATCTTCATAAGGCCCCCGTTTCCGGTCGTGACAGGCGTGTCGCGCGGGATGGACAGAAGCGCGACGGTGTGCGCGTTCGCGTCCAGATGGGCGATGATGATGGTGTCGGTGCGGGTACTGTCGCCGTCGGTGCCGCAGATGAGGATGTTATAGACGCCGTCGCGCAGGGCTTTGGGCTGCTCGGCGGGGACATCCTCCTCCGGCGGCTGCTCCGGCTCAGTCTCCTGCGGCGTCACGTGGACGACGGAGGGCTCCGGCGCTTCAGGCTCGGCCTCCGCCGGCTCCGGCGCGGAGAGCGCCGGACGCTCCACCGGCTTTACCAGCAGCTTCCACGCTGCAAACGCGCTGCCGGAGAGCAGCAGCACAATGGCTGCGATCAGGATCGCTGTGCGCGCACCGCGCGGGAGCGTGCTTTTTTTCGCATGTGCCGCGCGGCGGCGATTGCCAAATAGCTTCATTCAGGGTTCCTTTCGGGTTTGGAGGAGCCAGTCTCTGGCAGCAAGGGAATCGGCGCAGGCAGGCTGGCCCTTTTTTGCAAGCTGCTCGAGCGTCATGTCGATGCCGAGCAGCACGCCCTCGTCCAGATCGCGCCAGACGGCCTCGCGCAGCCGGTCAACGCCCGGAAAATTGCGGTTCGGCTCCATATAGTCTGCGATGTAGATGATCTTCTCCAGCAGGGTCATGTCGGCCCGGCCGGTCGTATGATAGTCGATGGCGGAGACGACGGCGGCGTTTTCGCCGAAGATGCGTTCGGCGGCGGCAGCGCCGGTCTTGGCGTGCAGCAGCTTCGCCTGCGCGTATTCAAACGGCGACACGGGAAGCTGCCAATGATCGACCAGCTTCTGCTGCTGCGCGGGGGACAGCGCCTTGGTGATATCGTGCAGGATCCCGGCCCGGGCGGCGTCTGTCACGTCCGCGCCGTATTTCTGCGCCAGCAGCACGGCGGTATCGGATACGCCCTGTGCGTGCGCGCGGCGCTTTTCCTTGTGCAGAGACAGGCTGACGCGGCGCAGCGCCTCAAACGGCAGCGCTTTATAATTGCCGCCCACGCCGTAGAGCTTCTCCCGTTCGATCCTGGCCAGCACATCCGGGTGCAGGGCCTCGTCCGCGATGCCGAAAAACAGCAGACGCCGGGCCTCGGTCGACGAGAGCTCCAGACAGTCGTTCTGCAGAACAACAGGCCGGACGCCGAAGGCGGCCTCCATTTTGGCCTGCTGGGCCAGCAGCTGTTCGGACAGCGCTTCGTCCGCGCGCACGCGGGCCATGCAGACGGGCACGGCCAGCTTCGCGATCACTTCCGGCTCACGCCACTGGAAAAAGGACAGGAACATATCGGTTCCCATGAGCAGATACAGCTCGTCCTGCGCATAGCTTTCCCGAAGCTCGCGCAGCGTATCCACGGTATAGCTCGGGCCGGGACGGTCAAGCTCGATACGGCTGACCTCCATGCCCGGCTCTCCCGCTATGGCGAGCTGCGTGAGCGCGAGGCGCGTTTCGCCGTCCGGCGAGCCCTCGGCCACGGCCTTGTGCGGCGGGATGGCAGCCGGGATCAGCAGGATGTTGTCCAGTCCCAACAGCTGCCGCGCCTTGCGCGCGGCAAAAATATGCCCCAGATGCGGCGGATTGAAGCTGCCGCCGTAAATGCCGATCCTCGCCATGCTGTCACCTCCGTCTGTACGTTCTCTTTCTTTACGGTTCTTCCTTCTGCTGGCGGCTGCGCTCGATGGCGGCGGAGACGGCCTTGTCGTGGAAATACTGCTTGCGCTGCTTTCTCTGCTGCTCGGCGGCCTGCTTGCGGGCGCGAAGGCCGGCCTTGACGGGGTTATAGTTGCCGGAGACCTTTTTGGCCGGCTTTTTGGCCGCGGCCTTTTTCTTCTCCTGCTCGACCTTTTCGGACTTGCGCCAGATCACGAATTTTGTGCCGACGCAGGCGATGCCCTCGGCGCCCAGCGCCTCGCAGATGGCGTCGGAGGCCTCGCGGGCCGTGAGGCCGGAGGTTTCCAGGACGCGGCCTTTGACCAGCTCGTGGCTGTCCAGCAGAATGACCGCTTCGTCCAGCAGCGTGTCGGAAATACCGCCCTTGCCGACGATGAGCGTTACGTCCAGCGGATTGGCCTGCGCGCGAAGCTCGGCGCGCTCTTTACTTGTCATCATGTTCAAATTCCTCCCGATAGATTCTGCAGAATGCCTGAAGGGCCCGCGCACGGTGGGAAATGGCGTTTTTCTCCTCGGGCGCAAGCTCGGCGTAGGTCTTTTTCAGCTCCGGCAGGTAAAACACCGGGTCGTAGCCGAAACCGCCCGTGCCCTTGGGCGCGAACAGGATCTGCCCGGGGCACTCGCCGCGCGCGGCGATCTTCCGGCCGTCCGGCCAGAGGCAGGTGATGACACAGACGAACTTCGCCGAGCGGCGCTCCGCCGGGACATCCTTCAGATTTTCAAGCAGATAGTCAATGCGCTCCGCATCGGAGCTTTTGTGGCCGTAGCGAGCGGAATAGACACCCGGCGCGCCGTCCAGCGCGTCGACCATGAGGCCGGAATCATCGGCCAGAACAGGCAGTCCGCTGGCCTTCATGACGGCCGCTGCCTTCAAAAGCGAATTTTCTTCAAACGTCGTGCCCGTCTCGTCAACGTCCACGTGGAGACCGTATTCCGATTCAAGCGCGATCTCAAAGCCGAGCTGAGACAAGATCGCGGAGAGCTCGACCAGCTTGTGCCGGTTCTGACTGGCTAAGATCACCTTCATATGAGCGCCTCCGCAAAGCTTTTCGCGTCAAAGGGCATCAGGTCGTCGATCTGCTCGCCGACGCCGATGAATTTGACCGGGATATGCAGCGCCTGCGCGACTGCAATGACCACGCCGCCCTTGGCCGTGCCGTCGAGCTTGGTCAGGACAATGCCGGTAACGCCCGCGCATTCCTGAAACTGCTTTGCCTGCAGCAGTCCGTTCTGACCGGTCGTGCCGTCGAGGACGAGCAGGACCTCCTTGCTGGCGCCGGGCAGCTCACGGTCGAGAATGCGGGAGATTTTGTTCAGCTCGTTCATGAGGTTCTGCTTGTTGTGCAGGCGGCCCGCGGTGTCGCAGATGATGACGTCGCTGCCGCGCGCTCTTGCCGCCGC
>CAKUND010000143.1 GCA_934668295.1 uncultured Oscillospiraceae bacterium | reverse complement strand
CCGGTCGTCTGCTTGCAGCAGGGATTGCAGCACCGCTGCTGGACAAAGTCCGGGAACGTGAGGCCGCTGAAGCAGCCATTGCAGGAAGAAGCCATTTTGTATCCCTCCAAAAATGATCCGGGAACATCTGTTCCCGGATCATTCTATGCTCCCCGCCCCCGAACCGTGCCGCAGCAAGTCGAAATCGCCCGATTTTTCTGCAGCACATCAAAAAGCTGCGCAAGTTCAGCAACGTATTGTGTTGTCGGTATCGAAAGCCCCATTTCCCACGCATTGACCGCCGAACGGGTCACGCCAATCTTCTTCGCCAATGCGGATTGGGACAGCCCTGCCCGCTCCCTGAGTTCTCTGATCGTATCGCAAATCATAGCATCACCTCTGATGATAGTATAATTTGCATAACAAGATATTTAATTATCATTAGATACACAGTTTAATTGATATCTTGCTATAGCTGTGTTATATTGTAAATATCAGCAAAATAATAGAAAGGAATTGATGAAATGTTAAGAAAACTTCTTGCAATTTTTCTTATCAGCGCAGTTTTTATTGCTTCTATTTGTGGATGTACAAATGCTTCAAGCAATACTTCTCCAGCCAGCTCAATAAAAAACAGCACTTCCAGCACAGGCAGCACCGTAACAATTCAAGAGAATACCTCAACTTCACGTCCATCATCTGCACCAGCAGATAGCGTATCCACTGGGAAAAAGAATGCACTTAAATCCGCAGAGCAATATCTTAACGTCATGGCTTTTTCCTATTCTGGATTGATTGACCAACTGGAATATGAAGGCTATACCGCTGAAGAAGCTGAATACGCTGCAAAGAATTGCGGTGCAAATTGGAATGAACAGGCAGTTTTATCTGCAAAGCAATACTTAAAAACGATGTCTTTTTCGAAAGATGGATTGATCGAGCAATTAGAGTATGAAGGCTATACGCATGAACAGGCTGTTTATGGAGCAGAACAAGCTTATTCATCGACTTCAGATGCCTCTGCATCCGCAAATTCTTCAAACTCCGGTTCGGTAACTGTTGGCGAGCAAAACGCGCTACAGTCTGCGCTGCAATACTTGAATAGTATGCCCTTCTCTTACACCGGACTTATAGGACAGCTTGAGTACGAAGGATATTCTGATTCTGAAGCGAAATATGCAGCAGATAATTGCGGTGCGGACTGGAACGAACAAGCGGTTAAATCTGCGGAGCAGTACCTAAGCACAATGTCTTTCTCTCGTCAAAGCCTAATCGAACAGCTTGAATATGAGGGCTTCACATACGAACAAGCTTCTTATGCCGCAACAGAAAATGGATATTGATACGGATGTCCAAACTTTATGAAGAACAGCGGTTGGGAATGCCAGATCGACAAATACGCCGACAGGAGAAACGAAAAAAAGCAGAACAGCATAGCTGGTCCTGCGAGGCGTTTCGTCATCGATTTTCTCCAACATCAATCACATGAAACAAGAAGGCAGAGGGTAATATCCCCTCTGCCTTTTGTGTGTAATTTTCAGTGTCTTATTCTTCCTGATCCCAGTTATGCCAGACGTTTTGTACGTCGTCGTCTTCTTCGAACAGGTCGAGCATTTTTTCCATGTTGTCGCGGTCTTCCTGCTTGTCGAGCTTCTGATAGGTCTGCGGGACCATCTCGATCTGGGCGGAATCGAACTTGTAGCCCTTGTCTTCGAGCGCCTTGGCGACGGTGTTGATGTCGTCGGGGTCAGTGTAGACGGTGAAGCAGCCTTCCTCGGGCTGGAAATCGGCCGCGCCTGCGTCGAGCGCGTCCATCATGACGGTGTCCTCGTCCAGCTCCTCGTCCTCGTTGTCGATGACGATGACGCCCTTGCGGTCGAACGACCAGCTGACGCAGCCGTTGGTGCCGAGACTGCCGCCGTATTTGTCAAAATGGTGGCGGACACTGCCCGCGGTGCGGTTGCGGTTGTCGGTCATGGTCTCGACGATCACGGCAACGCCGCAGGGGCCGTGGCCCTCGTAGGTGATGGTTTCGTAGTTGTCGCCGCTGCCGGACGCCGCTGCTTTTTCCAGCACGCGCTTGATGTTGTCGTTCGGCATGTTGGCGGCCTTGGCCTTGGTGATGACGGTCGCGAGGCGGGAGTTATACGCGGGATCGGCGATGCCGCCGCCCTCCTTGACGGCTACGATCATTTCCTTGGAAATTTTCGTGAAGGCTGCCGCGCGCTTGGCGTCCTGCGCGCCCTTGGTTTTCTGAATGTTATGCCACTTGGAATGTCCGGACATGAGGTGTTCTTCCCTTCGTTACAATATCTTTTGTCATTTTATCACAGAGAACGGGCAGAGGTCAACTGTTTCATAGAAATTGCGTCTCATCTTTGTGCGCTTTTGCCCGCAGAACGGTCAGCTCCGGCAGCGCTTCGCGCACAATGCGCTCCAGAACGGCGCAGACGGGGTTCTCCGTCTCAAAGTGGCCCGCGTCAATGAGGTTCAGGCCGCGGTATTTTGCTTCCTCAAAGTGATTATATTTGAGATCTGCCGTCACGAGCGTATCGCAGCCCGCGGTCAGCACGTCGTCAATTGCGCCGCCGCAGCTTCCGCCGCCGACGGCCACGCGCCGCACGGGTCTTCCGGCATCCGCAAACCGAAGGCCAGGGCAGGAAAGCGCCGACTTTACGGACGCGGCGAATTCGGCAAGCGGCTGCTCCGCTGCCGTGCCGGTGCGGATGAGGCCGTAGGGCCTGCCCTGTGCGTCCTGCCCGATGGGATTCAGAACGGATACATCTGTCAGTCCCAGTGTCTCAGCCAGCACGTCGTTGACGCCGCCGGGGCAGACGTCGAGATTCGTATGCAGATTGATCGCGGCGATCTTCGCCTCGGCCAGCTCCAGAATGCAGCGGCCCTCATAGCTCGCGTCGTTGACGGCCCTGGGCGCGTCAAAAAACAGCGGGTGGTGCGTCACGATACACTGCGCGCCGACCGCCTTTGCCTCGTCGATCACGTCCGGCATCGGGTCGAGCGCGACAAGGACGGTATCGACCGGCGCGTCGAACCGCCCGCAGAGCAGACCGACGTTGTCCCAGTCCATTTTCATGGACGCGGGCGCAAAGGCAAACAGGGCGTTATAAAGATCACGAACAGTCGTCATGGTGCTTCCTCATTTCTCTGATTTCCGCAAGCGCGGTTTCATAATAGCGGAGCTTTTCCGGCTCGTCAGCCCTTTGCAGGCCCTGCACCGTGCCCGCAAGGGCCGTTTCGAGCCGGGCCAGATACGGCCCCAAAAGCGGACCGCCCTCCCGCAGCAGCTGCGGCGAGGCGTATTGCTGCCCCGGCGTCAATGAGGGCATATGCCCCTTTTTCGCGCGCAGGACAGTATAGAAAAAGTGGCCGTCCTTTGCGAGCGCTTCGCGTTCGATCGCAAAGCCGTGCTCCGCCAGATACTGCCGCAGCGCCTGCCCGGCGCTCTGCGGCTGCAGGATGAGCGTATAGCGGTCATCGCAGACCCACGGCGCAGCCGCCAAAATGCGCACCATCAGATCGCCGCCCATGCCGGCCATGATGATCGTGTCTGCCGCATCGGGCGGGAGGCTCTGCAGGCCGTCAGACAGAAGGAACTGCATATGCTCGGACACGCCGAAGCGCGCGGCGTTTTCGCGGGCCTTCTGCAGCGGCTGCTCGCGCAGGTCGGCTGCCGTGACGAACGGGCAGATGCCCTCGCGCAGCAAATATACGGACAGATAGCCGTGATCCGTGCCGATATCGGCGGCGCGGGATGCGCGCGGGACGAATTCGGCGCACAGCAGCAGCCGGTTGGAGATCGGAACTTTCATCGTTTCACGCAAAAGGGCGGCCGGCAGGCCGCCCTTTCCTTTCAGGTTGTTACTTTGCCTTCTCGGCTTCCTCGGAAGCCTCGATGAAGCGGTTGACCTGCGCCAGGAATGCGTCGGCGTCGACGCCGTGGACCATGCAGGCCTCCTCAACGGTCTCGCCGCGGGAGGACGGGCAGCCCAGGCAGTGCATGCCGATGGCCATGAACAGCGGAGCGGTCTCGGGCGCGATATCCAGAACATCGCCGATGATGGTGGTCTTTTCAATCTTTGCAGCCATAAAAATGACCTCCTGTGTATATTTTATAGTCGTATTATACCCAACTGCGTCGCGGTTTGCAAC
>CAKUND010000142.1 GCA_934668295.1 uncultured Oscillospiraceae bacterium | reverse complement strand
CGGAATGCGAACATCGTAACCCTGCATCGTGACCCAGCAAAGCGGTCACGATGCAGAAGCGAAGAAACGCCCCGTCTGGCTAAGAAGCCTCGCCGCAAGGCGGGGATTCGTGCCGTAAGGGGCGTTTCTGAGCTGGTGCCGGTGGCGGGGCTCGAACCCGCACGGTTGTTACGCCGAGGGATTTTAAGTCCCTTGTGTCTGCCATTCCACCACACCGGCAGGCGGGAATATTTTAGCACTGAATGACGGGCGCGTCAAGAACAGAAATCCGGATAAGGCGCGGGAAAGGGCTGGAATGCGTAAACGTCCTGTTTTTGGGACAGCACTGCGTCCGGGCAGATAGAAAATTTCACCGATTCTTTGTATGTTCTGCCATATTGCAAAAATGAAACAAATGTTTTAATATACAAACACTGCCTCATATATCAGCTGCCGGAAGAATGGAACGGAATTTTAGGAGTGGATGCAGGATGACGAAACACCGAGCAGACAGACAGAACGAATGGGAAACGGCGGACGAGCGCATCGTCCGGCTGTTTGCGGCGCTGAGCCGGGAAGAAAAGCAGCAAGCCCTTACTTTTTTTGAAAACGCTCTAAAAACGCGATCATGGCCTGCTTCAGATCATCGTCAGCATGGGAAAGTAGCGCCCTGAGCTGCGCGTCGAGCGGATCCTCCTCACCGGACGGTGCGCCGGTGGGGAGCGTTTTTTTGTCTGTCGCGCCGGTGAGGTAGGCGGGCGTTGTGCCGAGCGCGGCGGCGACGATCTGAAGCTGGTCGGCGCTGGGCTCGGATTTGCCGGCCTTCCAATCCTGGCAGACGGTCGGCGTGCGGCCGATGCGGCGGGCGATGGACGCCTTGGTCACGCCCGTCTCGTGGATCAGTGCTTCGAATCTGCTATAAATAAACAAAACAGCCACCTCAGATTTGTGCAAAATAGAGAATCGGATAAAAGTGCGAAATACTCCCCTTGACAATCGCACATAAATGCGATATGCTCAGGGGGCAATGCGGAAGCGCTGCGGGCCGGAAAGATGCTGGCCCGCGCTCCAGGTACACAGAAGGAGCAGCGCCGCAGCCGGAGACTCAGACAGCTTTATTGTATCCGGCGCGGCGCGTTTTGTCAACCGCGTATCGCATAAAAATATGATTCCGGGAGGTGGGGAGGATGATGCGCGGCTGTGTCTGCCGGTGGTGCGGCGAGGCTGTCACGGAGGTGGACGAGCGGTATGAAGCGATGGACGGCACAGCGGTGCATGCGGCGTGCATGGAGGAGCTTCTGCTGGAGGCGGTGGGGGTGGAGGCGCTGGCGGAGCGTATGGGATATGAACACAGACGGGAGGTGGAGATGGATGCAGAACGGGGAGAAGGGCTTTGAGCCGGTATGGTGCCCGTTTTACCGGGAGGACAGCGGCAGGAGCATTTACTGCGAGGGGATCACGGACGAGAGCTTTCTGCGGCTGACGTTTGGCTCGGGCCGGGCGAAGCGGCAGCAGATGGAGATCTTCTGCCGGACGAAGAACTGCGAAAAATGCGAGCTCTACGCGGCCATCAACGCGAGGTATGCGGATGACTGAGGAACGGGGCGCAAGGACGCGGAAGGATCCCATCGGGAAGGCGTCCGGGAATCTGGAAAAGGCGCTGGAGACGATCTCAAAGCGGCTGCTGGAGCAGATCAAAGACGGCGAAACGCCGAGCAGGGAACTGGGCGAGCTGGCGAAGATGATGAAGCAGGCGGTCGAGATCCGGCAGGAGCTGCAGGAGGATCCCGGCGGGCAGGAGACGGGCGTGCGCGTGGTATTCGAGCGGGAAGCGGAGGAATTTTCGGAATGACGGAGCTGCGCATGGACGCACCGAATGAAAAGCAGCGGCGGTTTTTGCTGGACCGCCACCGGCACATCGCCTATGGCGGCGCCAGAGGCGGCGGAAAGAGCTGGGCGGTGCGCACGAAGGCAAAGCTGCTGGCGCTGCGGTACGCGGGGATCAAGCTGCTGATCGTGCGAAGGACGCTGCGGGAGCTGCAGAACAACCATATCGATCCGCTGCAGCGGGAGCTGACGGGGATCGCGAAGTATAAGGCGACGGACAAGCGGTTCGAATTTCCAAACGGGTCGACCATCACATTCGGCTACTGCGCGTGCGACGGCGACATGGGGCAGTATCAGGGCGCGGAATACGACGTAGTGTTTCTCGACGAGGCCGGGCAGCTGCAGAAGGCGTGGATCGATGCGATCAATGCCTGCGTGCGCGGGACGAACGGGCTGCCGAAGCGGACGTATTACACGCTGAACCCCGGTGGGCCGAGCCATGGGTATTTTAAGCGGCTGTTCATCGACCGCCGGTTCGAGACGGGCGAGGAGCCGGAAAATTACAGCTTTGTGCAGGCGCTTGTGACGGACAACCGGGCGCTGATGCGGATGCAGCCGGAGTATTTAAAGCAGCTCGAAACGCTGCCGCCGAAGCTGCGCGAGGCGTGGCTGTATGGGTCGTGGGATGTGTATGAGGGGCAGTTTTTTGAGGATTTCCGCGATGTGCCGGAGCATTATGCGGACCGGCAGTGGACACATGTGATCGAGCCGTTTGCGCCGGACAAGGGGTGGACAGTCTGCCGGAGCTATGACTTTGGCTATGGAAAGCCGTTTTCCTGCGCGTGGTGGGCGGTCGATTACGATGGCGTGATCTACCGCATTCTGGAGCTTTACGGGTGCACGCGGACGCCGAACGAGGGCGTCAAGTGGACGCCGGATAGGCAGTTTGCCGAGATCCGGCGCATTGAGACGGAGCATCCGTGGCTCAAGGGCCGGGAGATCACGGGCGTGGCGGATCCGGCGATCTGGGACGCGTCGCGCGGGGAGAGCGTGGCGCAGACGGCGGCGCGGTACGGCGTGTATTTTACGCCGGGCGACAACGAGCGCATCGCGGGCTGGATGCAGTGCCATTACCGGCTGCAGTTCGACGAGAACGGGTATCCGCGCATGTATGTGTTCAAAAATTGCAAAGCGTTTATCCGGACGGTGCCGCTGATGCTGTATTCGCAGACGCGGCCGGAGGATCTGGACACGGCGATGGAGGATCATGTGTGCGACGAATGGCGGTATTTCTGCATGTCGCGGCCGGTGAAGCCGATGGTGCAGGCGCAGACGGCGGCGGTCTGGTCAGACCCGCTGGATCAACTAAGATAGGAGGAAGCAATGGAGGTACGGACAACAGGCGTTCCCGTGATCGGGGAGCGGGAGCTGCGGCGGGCGGCGGATATCCTGCGCCGCTACAAGCAGGGCAAGCAGAATCTGGAGCGGCGCATCATCGCCGACGAGGACTGGTGGAAGCTGCGGCAGTGGCGGCAGTTTTCGGACAAGGGCAATCCGAACGACGACCGGCCCGCGTCCGGGTGGCTGTTCAACGTCATCATGGGCAAGCACGCCGACGCAATCGCGGCCTATCCGGGGCCGGTCATCCGTCCGCGCGAGCCAGACGACCGGCAGGAGGCGCAGATGCTCTCGTCGATCATCCCGTGCATTCTGGAGCAGAACGACTTTGAGGAGGTCTACTCCGACACGTGCTGGCAGAAGATGAAGCAGGGCACGGGCGTGTGGGGCGTGTACTGGGATCAGGACAAGCTCGGCGGACTGGGGGATATCGCCATCCGGCCCGTGAATGTGCTGAACCTGTTCTGGGAGCCAGGCGTGACGGATATCCAGAAGTCGCAGAATGTGTTTTATCTGGAGCTGGAGGACAACGAGACGCTGCTGGCGGAATATCCGCAGCTGGCGGGGAAGCTCGGCGGGAGCAGCGCGGTGCTGGCGCGCTACCGGACGGACGACGCGGTCGATCTTTCGGAGAAGACGCTGGTGGTGGACTGGTATTACAAAAAGCGCGTGGGCGGAAGGACGGTGCTGCACTACTGCAAGTATGTAGGCGAGACGGTTTTGTACGCGACGGAAAACGACACGTTTGTGCCGTCGGTCACGCGGGAGGCGCGGGACCCGGAGACGGGCGAGATGGGTTTTGTGCAGACGCCGGTGCGCGCGCCGGCGTGCGAGCGGGGGCTGTACGACGACGGGGACTATCCGTTTATCTTTGACCGGCTGTTTCCCATCGAGGGCTCGGTCTGCGGGTACGGCTACATTGATATCGGCAAGGGCGCGCAGGAGCAGATCGACCGGATGGATCAGGCCATTGTGAAGAACACGATCATGGCGGCCACGCCGCGGTGGTTCCGGCGCTCGGACGGGTCGGTCAACGAGCAGGAATACGC
>CAKUND010000141.1 GCA_934668295.1 uncultured Oscillospiraceae bacterium | reverse complement strand
CCAGAACGGTATCGGGGGTCTGTTCTTGCATGGTTCTCTCCAATCTGCCGCAGCGCCTGCGGCAAGGTGAAATTTCAAATTCCGCGCTCAGCGCAGCTTCATCGCCAGATATCCGGCGACTGCGCCCGCCGACGCGTTGGCTGCCAGCGCGTCAATGGCCGCCTGAATGCTGTCGGACGCCTGCAGAAGCTCCGAGCCGGAGCGGCTGGCGACGATCTGCGCGGCGCTTTCCGACGCGGCGTCCAGTCCGCCTCGTTGGGCCAGCGCACCGCAGATGCACGCGCGCAGCTGCTGCAGCGCGGGGAGCAGCTGCTCCCGCTTGGCCTTTTCCATCGGCAGCAGCACGCGCAGCAGCGCCATCCGGTCGCGCGCGGCATAGGCCGCAGCAAACTGCCGAACAAACGGCTCGTCCTCCGCATCCTGCAAAAGCGTCAGCGCCTGCCCCAGAAAGCCGCCCGCACGCAGATAGGCCGCGCGCAGAACGCCGTCCGGCTTGTCCGGCGCGTTCTTTTTCAGAAACGGCAGCGCCTCGCTCTGCGCCACGGGGCCGAGCTGCAGCTCTGCGCAGCGGCTGCGGATGGTGGGCAGCAGCCGCTCGGCATTGGTCGACAGGATCAGGAACACGCCGTAATCCGGCGGCTCCTCCAGAATTTTCAGCAGTGCGTTCTGTGCGGACTCGTTCATATCCTGTCCGCGCGGGATGATATAGATCTTGCGCCTGCCCTCGTTTGGGCGGATGAACATGTCACTTCTGGCCGCACGGATGGGATCGACGGTCATGGCCTTATGGTCAGGGTCGTCAACGGTGATGATATCCGGGTGGACGCCCTCGAGCGCCTTGCGGCAGCCGGAGCAGACGCCGCAGGGGATCCTCTCTCCCCTGCCCTCGCACTGCATCGCCGCGCATAAGATCCGCGTGAGTGTATGCTTGCCGGAGCCGGCAGGCCCGCAGATCAGATAGCTGTGCGCCACGCGTCCGCCGGCAAACGCGCCGCTCAGGCGCGTCTTGACAGCATCGTTTCCCAGAAAGCCGGTAAAGTCCATGTTCGGTGTTCCTTTCTCGGCCTATACTTCGCCTTATATCATAGTATAACAGATTTTCCGCCGCTTCGCTACTGTTTTTTCTCCACCCACAAAAACAGGCAGGGAACCGAATCCCTGCCTGTCCTTTCAGCTCTCCATCTGCCGCCCGAGAAAGCCCGCGACGGTCTGCACGAGCCGCTGCTCCGCCTCGCCGAGCGCAGGCGCGCCGTCCTCGCTCAGAAGCAGGACGCAGCCCATCAGATCGCCCTCGGTCACAATCGGCGCTGCCGCGCCGACGCGGTAGCGGTCAGACGTGTCCGTCGGCCGGACAGGCAGATCGCCGTCCTGATAGCGGTAGCTGCGCCGCAGCTCCATCAGCTGCTCGAGCTCCTGCGAGCAGCGCTTGTCCAGAAGCTCCCGCTTCTGCACGCCGTGCACCGCAATGATCGCATCCCGGTCGCAGACCGCCGCGATATACCCGGTGTTTTTCCCGATCGATTCACAGATCTGTCCCGCGAACTCCCCCAGATCTCCCATCGGCGAGTATTTCTTGAAGATCACCTCGCCGTCCTTCTCTGTATAAATCTCCAGCGGGTCACCGCTGCTGATAACACTGACACGGAAAACCTTGTCCTTTCGGTGCGCCGCACCTTGGACAATTTCAGTTTCGTAGGGGTCGATGCCCACATCGACCCGCGGGCGGACAGAGTCGTCCGCCCCTACAAGCTGGGATTCGCTATTTTCCGTGTCCCAATTAAAATTTGCGGCGTCCTCCGGGAGCGTGCCGGTCTTGAGCAGGCTGTCGATGTCCGCCTTGAGCTGCACCTCGATGTGATCCTCGTAGACCCGGATTTTTTCGATCATTAAATTCAGGTCATTGCGGTCAAGCGTCGGCTTTTCCAGAATGTCGTGAAATACATCCATTGCCGTTTTCGCCACGCGGTTGATGCGGATGATGGTGTTGCGCTTGTCGCTGGCAAATTCGATCTGGTGCTGAATGCCTGCAATGCGCTGCGTCAGCTCCGCTTCCAGCTCGTCATAGGTTTCGTCCAAAAGTGCTTCCTGCTCCGGGTGCTTCATAATGTCGCGGATGCGCTGGCGCTTGGTCGCTTTCAGCTCCTCCTGCTTGTCAAGCAGCAAAGCCTCTAAGTTTTCCTCCGCGCGCTTTGTCTCCGCAATGTCCGTCTGCTCCTTCTCCAGATCGGCGTTCAGCCGTTCAAGCATACTGCTGGAGTTGTCGCGCACCTTGCGCACATAGTCCTTGACCAGCGCGTCGAGCGTTTCCACGCGGATATGGTGGCTCGTGCACCCCTTGAGTCCACGCCTGTGATACGTTCCGCAGGTGTAGGCGGGCGCCAGATCACTCCGGCTCATGGCAAACATCGGACTGCCGCAGTCGCCGCAGACGAGAAGCCCCGAGTACACGTTGTCGTTGACCTTGACCCCGCGATAGTTGTTTGTCGAGCGGCTTTCGCGCAGCGCGCGCACGGTTGCAAATGTGCGGTAGTCGATGATCTCCTGATGGTGGTGCTCAAAGACGCGGTGCTCGCGCTCGTCCAGCTTTCGGTCGCTGCCGTTGATTTTCACGCGCGTGAACTTGCCCTGCCGCAGCGTGCCGATATAAAAATCGTTGTCCAGAATTCCCTGCACTGTGACGATCGCCCACGCGGCTTTCGTCTTACGATGGACGGGTTCTCCCGCGGCGGCGCGGCGCTCACACTCGGACATTCGTGGCGTGGGCACGTTGTTGTCTGTCAGATAGTTGGCAATTTTCTTGTAGCCCCAGCCGTCTAAGTAAAGCTTGAAAATCGTCCGGATGACCTCGGCTTCCGTCGGCACGACTTCAAAGACCTGCTGCTTGTTCAGAATATAGCCATACGGCGCGGCGCAGAGCCATCGTCCCTCCTCTTGCCGCCGCCTGACAACGCTGCGCACCTTTTTCGACGTGTCCGTGACCGGCATTTCGTTGATTAAGAACTGGAACTGAATTTTGAGCCAGTCGTCGTCATTCGGGAAGTCAATATTGTCGCCAATCGAAATAATGCGCACACCCGCGTCGCGCAGATCCTCCAGCTCCACCAGCCCGCGGGAATTGCGGCGGGAAAAGCGCGAGAAGTCCTTGACGATGAGAATGTCGTACTTGTGGCTCATCAGCCCCCGGCGCATCTCCTGATACCCCTCGCGCTGCTCAAACGTGTACCCCGAGCGGTCGCGGTCTTCAAAAAACGTCAGCGTGCTGTTTGGAAAGTGCGTCGTTACAAAATCTTCGATGATGGATTTCTGATTTTCGATCGACACATTGTCGCGGTCAAGCTCCTCATCGACCGAAATGCGGGCATACCCCGCAATGTCAAAGCGTTCAATCATGCTCATTCACCCTTGAGATATTGTTCCGTCTGGCGGTCAAATTCGGAGATGTATGCCGCGTCCTGTTTTTTGCGGAACTCCTCGTAAATCGCGCCGACCTTTTTCGCCGCCGCTTCCCGCGAAACATGCCCTTTTCCGTCCAGCACGTTTCGGCGGTTGTTGGTCAGAAAGCGGTCGGTTTCGTTCAGCCAGTCCTGCATACTCATCAGCTGTTCATCCTCTGCCATCAGCTCGGCGTAGTCGATGAACATGGTCACGAGGCGGTTTAAGCGCGACAGCTCCTTTTCATTCAGGTAGTTTTTCGCCACCAGCGTGTCGCTTTTCAGAATCTTCCCGTCCGGCGCACCTTTCCATGTGGTAAGCCCCATCGTGGGACTGTCCAGCGTTGCCCGCTCGGAAATCAGCTCCGCGGCAGTCTTGCCGGTGACGGCGTAATGCAGCTTATTCTGCACGAAGGCATAGAAGGCCTTTGTCGTCTCACTATTTTTGTCGTAATCATAGCTGCATTGCTCGAAGACATCGGCTATTTTTTGATAGGCGCGGCGCTCGCTGGCGCGAATTTCCCGGATGCGCTCCAGCAGCTCGTCAAAGTAGTCCTTACCGAACGGACGGCCGTTTTTCATTAGATCATCGTTGAGCACAAAGCCCTTCTGAATGTACTCCTTCAGCGTCTTTGTCGCCCACTGGCGGAAGCGTGTGGCCTTCTTGGAGTTCACGCGGTAACCCACGGCGATGATGGCGTCGAGGTTATAAAAATTGGTGGGCTTCGTAGAAAATTCGGAAATTCCGAATTTTCTCATGCAGGATCCTTTGTCCAGTTCTTCCTCCTCGAAAATGTGTGACAAATGCTCGCTGATATTGGACTTACTGGAGTCAAACAATTCTGCCATGCCAACCTGCGTCAGCCAGAATGTCTC
>CAKUND010000140.1 GCA_934668295.1 uncultured Oscillospiraceae bacterium | reverse complement strand
ACGCGCTTGAGGCCCTCGCCGCAGTATTCGGCGGCGTCGAGATCCATGAGGCCGGCCTTGGCCGCAGCCTGTGCCGAACAGCCGGAGACGATAACGATGATATCGTTCTTGAGGAGCTTCTTCATGAGCTCGATGTGTGCGGTGTCGGGGCGGACCTTGGGGTTGTTGCAGCCGACCATCGCGACAGCGCCGCGCAGGACGCCGGCCTTGACAACGTCAGCCAGCGGCTTCAGCGTGCCGAGTGCGTCGACGTGGGAGTTGCAGACGCCGTCGAGCTCTTTCTTGATGGCCTCGACCGAGTAGCCGACGCGGGCCTTGGTCTTGAGGTTCGGAATGTTGACAAGCTCGGGCTTGCGGTTTTTGAAGTTCTCAATCGCCATGCGGATGATCGCCTTGGCGTTGTCCGCCGCAGTGTCCTCATGGAACTCGATGAAATCGGAGTCCGGCATACGGGCGATGGGAGAGGTCGTGATGAACTTGGTATGGAAGCACTTGGACAGCGGGCCAAGGGCCGGGAAGATGCACTGCACATCGACGACGATGGCTTCGCATGCGCCCGTCAGAACGACGTTTTCCTGCTGCAGGAAGTTGCCTGCCATCGGGATGCCCTGACGCATGGCGACCTCGTTGCCGGTGCAGCAGACGCCCGCGATGTTGATGCCCTTTGCGCCGACGGACTTGGCCAGCACGACCATCTCGGGATCCTGCGAATACATGACGATCATCTCGGAAAGAGACGGATCGTGGCCATGGACGATGATGTTGACCATGTCCTTTTCCATGACGCCGATGTTGGCGGTGGTGTCGACAGGGCGCGGCGTACCGAACAGAACGTCGGAGAACTCGGTGCCCATCATGGAGCCGCCCCAGCCGTCGGACAGACCGGCGCGCAGGGACTGCTTGATGAGCGCCTCGGGAAGAGACGAACAGCCCATATGCGTCATATGCAGCGACTGCGAGACCTCGCGGTCAATGGCACGCGGCTCGATGCCGGCGTCGTGCCACAGCTTCTGGGTGTGCTCGGGCGTGCGCTTCAAAAAGCGCTGCACGCCGAAGGGCTTGCCATATTCCATAAGTGCAGTTTCGGCGACCTCATGGGCCAGATCATAAATATCCTTGCCCTCAGACGCAATGCCCCATTCGGCAGCGATCCGCTTCAGCTTTTCGGGGTCCTTGACCTGATACGAGCCGCCTTCCTTCGCCTGATAGAGCGTGTGGCAGATCTGACGGCCATGGTCGGAGTGCGTGGCTGCGCCGCCTGCGGTGAAGCGCAGGTAGTTACGGCCGACGATGCCGTGCACGTCGCAGCCGCAGATGCCGCGCGGGGCCTTCGGCGTGATGCGGCAGGGGCCCATGGAGCAAATGCGGCAGCAGGTGCCGGCTTCGCCGAAGCCGCAGTGCGGCGTCTGATTCTTGACGCGCTGCTGCCAGGAATCCGCGCCAACTTTTTTGCCGGTTTCAAGCAATTCGTTGGTCGCTGCTTCCATCTGTTCAACTGTGATTAAGCGATCCCAATCCATCGATGATGTATCCTCCTAAAATATGTTCTGAACCGGCCTGCGTACACCGGACGCAGAGCCGGACGGGGAGCGGCGGCCGATCCTCCCGGACAGACCGAGCAGACGTATATGCGCTCCGAAACCAAAAAGCAGCAAAATACGCCTCTTATAGCTTGCGTCTATTTTATCAAGCAGCCCGAAGAAAGTCAACCGATGCGAACCCCCTGCGGGGGATCGGCAGAAATTCAGATTTACGAAGATATTAAAATCGAAGTGCAATAAAAAATCAGAATTATCGACAGATTCCTCGATAATTCTGATTTTATGCAGAAAATGATATGTGATATCCGGATATTCCTTTTTTTATGATCCCATATGAACATTGATATGTGGATAGGACATTGTGATGCCAGCCGAGGAAAAGGTTTCCTGAAGCCCGTCGAGCACATCGTTATAGCACGTCCAGTAGTCCGCCGTGCGCGTCCAGAAGCGCAGGACATACTGAATCGCGCTGTCGCCGTAGGAGACGACATGCGCTTCGATGGGACGGTCGCGGAGCGTCTTTTCATGCGCCGCGGCAGCGGCGCAGAGGGCCGCGCGGACGGTATCCACCGCATCGTCATAGGACGCCGAAACATTCACGTCGACGCGGCGCACGTCCTCGCTCGTCACGTTGATGATGCTGCCGGCCGTGATCTGGCTGTTGGGCAGATAAATGATCTGGTTGTCATAGGTGCGCAGGCTCGTGTAGACCGCGCCGATGGTCTGCACGGTCCCGGCCTTGTCGCCGATCTGGACATAATCGCCCGCCCGGAAGGGCTTGGCCGTCAGGATCATCAGCGCGCCCGCGACATTGGACAGGGCCGTCTGCATCGAGAGCGAAACAGCAAGACCGGCGACGCTCAAAATCGCCAGCAGAGAGCTTGTATCGACACCGAGCGTTCCGGCCACGAGCATGACGGCGATAAAGATCAGAATCGCCTTGGCCGTCGTGCGCAGAAAGCCGAAAACGGTGTGGTCAAGCTTCGAATGCGAAAACAGCTTGTCCGCCGCCTTCAAAATCAGCTTGATGAGCACCGCGCACAGAACCAGCAGCACCGCCGCATACAGCAGCTTCTCGAGCGTCAGCTTTGAGAAAAACGACTGCACCTGCTTTTCGTCGATGGCAGTCGTGTCAAGAACGGAAGAAAGAAGCATGATGACCTCCGGAATATACGCATATATCGCGTTTTCGGTAAACCCCTGTAGGGGCTTGACAGATCTGCTCCGCCCGATGGGCAGCCGCAAATTTGCGCAGCACCCTGTAGGGGCCGCTCTGAAAAACGTGCTGCGCCCCTGTTCGGGGAAACAGGGGCGCGATTGGTTCAATCGGCTTCCGACGGTGCTTCGTCCTGCGCGGGGACTTCCTCTGGCTCGCTGCCGTCTGTCAGCTTTTTGCTGTCGGCGTTGACGTAGGCCATGAATTCGTCGCCCGTAATCGTCTCCTTGCTCAGCAGGTACATCGCGATCTCATCAAGCAGCGCACGGTGCTCGATCAGGATGTTCTTTGCGTCTGCATAGCAGTCCATAAGCAGCTTGTGAATCTCCTCGTCCGCAGCAGAGGACGTGGAGTCGGCACAGTTCATCATCGTGCTGCCGTCGAGATACGGGTTCGAGACAGTCGACAGCGCCATAAGGCCAAGCTTGTCGCTCATGCCGTACTGCGTGACCATCTTGCGGGCCAGCTCCGTCGCGCGCTCGATATCGTTCGACGCACCGGTCGTAGCGATGCCGAAGACGACCTGTTCGGCGGCGCGGCCGCCCAGCATGGTCTGGAGCTCCACGATGAGTTCTTCCCTGCTGGACAGGAACTTCTCCTCCTCCGGCATCTGCATGGTGTAGCCCAGCGCGCCGGAGGTGTGCGGGACGATGGTGATCTTGGAAACCGGCTGCGAGTGCTTCTGCAGCGCGGCGACCAGCGCGTGGCCGACCTCGTGATAGGACACGATGCGCTTTTCGGTGTCGGTCAGGACGGTGCCCTTTTTCTCCGTGCCCGCAATGACAAGCTCGAAGGACGTCAGCAGATCCTGCTGGTTGACAGCCTTTCTCCCCTGCCGCACGGCGCGCAGCGCCGCTTCATTGACAAGATTGGCCAGATCTGCACCGACCGCGCCCGCGGTCGCCTGCGCGATCTTATGCAGGTCAACATCCTCGGCCAGCTTGATATTTTTCGTGTGGACGCGCAGCGTCTGGTAGCGGCCGGCGAGATTGGGCCGGTCGACGATGATGCGGCGGTCAAAGCGGCCCGCGCGCAGAAGTGCCTTGTCCAAGATCTCGGGCCGGTTCGTTGCAGCCAGGATCACAACGCCCTTGCTCGAGTCAAAGCCGTCGATCTCGGCCAGCAGCTGGTTGAGCGTCTGCTCGCGCTCGTCGTTGCCGCCGAACTTGGAATCTCTCGTGCGGCCGATGGCGTCGATCTCGTCAATAAAGATGATAGCCGGGGCGACCTTCGCCGCCTGCTGGAACAGATCGCGCACGCGGCTTGCACCGACGCCGACGAACATTTCCACGAAATCGGAGCCGGAAATGGAGAAGAACGGAACGCTCGCCTCGCCCGCGACGGCCTTGGCCAGCAGCGTCTTTCCGGTGCCCGGAGGGCCGACCAGCAGCGCGCCCTTCGGCAGCTTCGCGCCGATGGCTGCGTATTTCTGCGGGTTATGCAGGAAGTCGATGATCTCGACAAGCGATTCCTTTGCCTCGTCCTGACCGGCGACGTCGGCAAACGTGACGCCGGTGGACTTTTCCATATAGACCTTGGCCTTGCTCTCGCCGATGCCGCCGAT
>CAKUND010000139.1 GCA_934668295.1 uncultured Oscillospiraceae bacterium | reverse complement strand
CAATTGGCATTTTCACTAATATTTACGCCCGCTTTTTGACACTTTGAAATGATGGGCTTAAGTTGATGACATTACCTTGTCGGGGGATGACCATGCTTGTCTCGAATATGCTGTTCTCCCAAGGCCCGTGGACGCCGTGGCAGATGTTTGCGATGGGCATTATCGGCTGGCTGGCAGGAATTTTGTACCGCAAGGGCGTTCTGCGGCGGTCGAAGCTCAGCCTCTGCGTCTTCGGCGTGATCTGCTCGACCGTCGTGTTCGGCGGCATTATGAATCCCGCGTCAGCGCTCATGTGGTCAGAATCGGTCAACTGGAAGATCGTCCTGAGCTATTACATCACCGGCCTTCCGGTCGATCTGGTGCGGGCCGCCGCCACATTCATCTTCCTCTGGCTCGGCGCAGAGCCGATGCTGGAAAAGCTGGACAGGATCAAAACAAAATACGGCTTAGCGGAGTAAACTCCGCCAAGCCGTGTGTGCCGAAAAAGCCCGCGTGTGATCGATATGTATCTGCTCCATAGGGGCGGACTCTGTCCGCCCGGCGGCAAGGCTTGATCAACCGGGAATTTCCGGCGCATTCGTATGCGCTTCCTGTCAATGTCCGGCTGCGCTTGGGATGTCCTGCAGCGCGAAGCGGTATTCCTGCTCCGCGTCAGGATATTTCTCCCGGTCGACCTTGCTTAAAAACATGGCAAGCGGACGCACCCACAGGCCGCCGTCGCCGTAGAGCTTCCGGTAGATCACGCAGGACTCGCCGCTTTCGGAGTCCTTTGCGAGCGCCTCCACCAGATAGTAATCACCCTTGAAATGGCGGTAGACCCGCCCGATCTGAAGCTGCTGCAGGCCGCTTCTCCCCTTTCGTGAAAATGTCCCGCAGGCCGGTTCGACCGGCCTGCGGGCTTTCGATTTTATTTTGCCAGCTTGTTTTTGTCGAAGAAATATTCCTTCGTCAGCTTTGCCACAACGCCGGACAGGGCGAACAGGGCGATGAAGTTCGGGATCGCCATGAGGCCGTTGAACGTATCCGCAACGTCCCACACCACGTCGAGCGACGCGACCGCGCCGATCACGACGACGATGATGAACAGCACCTGATAAATCTTCGAGACCTTGATCCCGAACAGATACTGCACGCAGCGGCTGCCGTAGAGCGACCAGCCGAGCACCGTCGTAAACGCAAAGAGCATCAGCGCCAGCGCAACAAAGACAGCGGCGAATTTCTGGCCGAACATGGTCGCGAACGCAGCTGTGATGAGCTCAGAGCCGACCTTGTGGCCGAAGGTGATGTCCACACCGCTGCAGATGATGGTCAGGGCCGTCAGGGTGCAGATGACGATGGTATCGGCAAAGACCTCAAAAATGCCGTACAGGCCCTGCTGGACAGGGCTCTTGGTGTCAGCCGCCGCATGCGCGATGGCTGCGGAGCCAAGGCCGGCTTCGTTGGAGAATGCGCTTCTGCGCAGGCCCCAGACAATGGTCTGCTTGAGCGCAATGCCGCTGGCCGCGCCGCCGAGCGCCTTGGGCGTAAAGGCCGTTGCGAAGATCTTGCCGAAGGCCGGGCCGATATTGCCGGCATGGCCAAAGATCACAACGAGTGCAAAAATAATGTACAAAATGCTCATGACCGGGACGAGCTTTTCCGCTACCGCGCCGATGCGCTTAATGCCGCCAAAGAGGATCACGCCGATGAGCGCGGCGATCACAACGCCGAAGATGAAGTTCAGCAGCTTCCGCTCCCCTTCCGCTGCCGGGATGAAGGCGTCGATGGCGTCGTTCAGGGAGCCGACGATGGAGTTGACCTGCGACATGTTGCCGATGCCGAAGGAGGCGATGGCTGCAAAAACGCAGAACAGAATGCCGACCCACTGCCAGTGCTTGCCGAGGCCGTTTTTGACGTAGTACATCGGGCCGCCGACCCAGTCGCCCTTTGCATCGCGTTCACGGTACTGGATAGACAGCGTGACCTCGGAATATTTGATCATCATGCCGAGCAGCGCCGCCAGCCACAGCCAGAACACCGCGCCGTAGCCGCCGAGGGCGATGGCCTGCGAGGTACCGACGATATTGCCGGTGCCGACTGTCGCGGCCAGAGCCGTTGTAACGGCCTGCAGGGGCGTGACCGCGCCGGTGCCTGCCTCCTGCTTCTGGAACATCTTGCCGACCGTGTTCTTCATCGCATAGCCGAAGCGCGTGAACTGGATCCCGCGGTTGCGGATGGTCAGATACAGACCGCCGACGATGGTACATGGCAGGAAAATGTACAGCCATGCGACCGTGTTCAAAGTCCCCGTGAAGAAATTGATGATAGCTTCCATAGTTCTCCTTTCCGGACGCCTCATAGGCGTCCTCTCTCCCTTCTCAGAATATAAAAGTACAGGGCTTACTATACCATAAACCAGCTTCTTAATCAATTTAAATTGCTACACTGCAGTGTAGAAAATTGCCGTGGACATTTGTTCATATTGCAAAGACATGCACAAAAATAAACGCGCCCGAGAAAAAAGGGATTGACGCGGCGGAAAAAACGTGCTATATTATTCAGGCAATCGGGATGCTAGTGTGGCTCAGTCGGTAGAGCAGCTGATTCGTAATCAGCAGGTCGCCGGTTCAAGTCCGGCCACTAGCTCCAGAAACCGGTGAAAATCGTGAGATTTTCGCCGGTTTTCTCTTTTATTTGTTTGGTTTTTCAGGTGGCGAATTTGCCTGACCCAAACCGTGACCCACACGGCGAAATGTCCAGAGAGCGGCGGAGAGGATGATCGTGTCATTCGCTCCGCCGCTCTCTATTTTTTTTCTTTGTCTTTTTTACATGACTTGCGCCATAAAATTGCCCATCTTCTCCGCGGCACTTTCCTGCATCTGCCGTGTGACGTGGGTGTATGTCCTCAGTGTAAAGCCTGCGTCGAAATGGCCGAGCATACTCGATACAGTTTTCACATCCACGCCATTCTGCAATGCCAACGTCGCAAATGTGTGTCGCAAGTCGTGAAATCTAAGGTGTTCCAGTCCCGCGTCCCTCAGGATTTTCTTGTGGATGTTGACCACCGAGTCCGGGTGGTACATCTCGCCTGTCTTGGGTGACGGGAACATCCATGGGCTGCCGGGATGCTTTTGGTGTTCTGCGACCAGCAGATCGACGGCGTCCTGTGGGATGGAGATTTTTCTGATCGAGTTTTCTGTTTTCGGACGAGTGATGTCGGGTTCGCCTACGCTGTTGCGTCCCGCCTGCTTGCTGACGAAAATCGTCTTGTTTTCAATATCCAAATCCGACCATTGCAGCGCAACCAGCTCGCCCTTGCGCAGACCACTGATGAGTTCCAGGTAGAACATAGGCAGAACACCGCGCTGGTCGGCGGCTGTCAGGTAGGACTTGATTTGTTCTGGCGGCAGGATTTTCATTTCATGCTTTGGGATTTTCGGCGGGATGCAGTCGTCTGCCGGATTGCGCACAATCAGGCGTTCCTTAACCGCGCGGTCAAGCGCGTTGTGCAGCATCGTGTGAATGCCGCGGATCGTGGAATCACTCAACCCCGGCTGTTTCCCCTTCTGCGCTTCGCGGAGCCGCCCGTGCTCCTGTAACTCCTTGTAGAGCCATTGCAGGTCACGTCCGGTCAGCTTTTTGAGTGGAATATCGCCAATACGCGGCGTGATGTGCAGTTCGATGCCGCGCCGATAATACTCTGCAGTGGAAAATCTCAGGTGTGGCTTTGCGTATAGCTCATACCACGTTTGCAGCCATGTGCCGAGCGTGTACTCATCTGCGCGTCGTACATCGACAGTTTCCGCTTCCGCGACCACTTTTGCCAGTTTCTCTTTTACCTCCGCCTGCGTTTTGCCGAGGACGTTCTTGATTAGCCGCTTTCCGGTCTTTTCATCATATCCGGCTGTGTACCGCCCTTCCCAGCGTCCATCCTTGCGCTTGCGGATGTTGCCTTCACCGTTTGCCCGTTTCTTTGCCATGTTTGTACCTCCTTCTGTGGTAGCACAAACAACTACCACAGAACCGGCACAAAGTCTACTGATTTTTTCGGAAGATCGGAATATTTTTATCCGGTTCTGCACACATCGAAAATCCTTATTCTTTGGTTACTGCGGCGCAGATTTTGCGCTCCGGTGTTAAAATATAAAAGCGCTCAAATATTGCAGTTGGAAACACACGCAAGAACCTGTTATAATTTTTATAAAATATCTTTCATCCCTTTGGGTACTCTCGTTCGTTATACTGACAGAAAAGGCGGTGAGGCAGTGGAATATAGCGATCGCGAACTGGTGCGCGGGATCAAAGGCGGAGATAAGAGCGCACTGGAGCTTTTGGTTCGCCGCTGGTATCCGCGAATTT
>CAKUND010000138.1 GCA_934668295.1 uncultured Oscillospiraceae bacterium | reverse complement strand
GGGATGCAAGCTGCTCGAGGTTCACCATCTGCGCGTCCTGCACCGTATCTGTTACAGTCTCAAATCCGCCGTCGGTCTGCACCTTGTATTCGATCGGCTCGAGCAAAATGGTCTGCCCGATCAGATAGTCGGCGTAGTCCTCCAGACTGGAAAAGACCATGCTTGTCGGCGGGGCGCTGTCCTCCTCCGCGGGGCCGTCTACGGCGGATGATACAGGCGGTTCTTCTTCCGTCTGCTCTGTGTCCTGCTTCGGGTCGGTCAGGAAGCACACGGCCACGGCGATGGACACGACGACCGCCGCCAGCACGAGCCAGAACGCGGGCTTTTTATAGTTTAAAACGGACTGGATGCGCCCCCTCACGCCCGTTTCGCCGAAGGCCAGCGGGCAGGCTGTGATCATCCGGCGCGGGACGCTGCATTGCAGCAGCGCACGGGAATACGCCGCCTTGCACCCGTCTCCCAGCTCGCGCACGACCTTTTCATCGCAGGCCGCCTCGATATCGCGGCAGAATAAAACATACGCCAGCCAGCAGACGGGGTTGAACCAGTACGCTGTCAGGAGCAGGAAGCCCAGCGGCTTCCAGAACTGGTCGCCGCGCCTTAAATGCGCGCGCTCATGCGCCAGAACCATGTCCTGTGCGCCGGGCTCCAGACTGAAGGGCAGATAAATTCTTGGCCGCAGTACACCGAGGATGAACGGCGACGGAACGAATTCCGACTGGAACACGTTTCCCTCCAGCCGCACCGCCGTGCGCACGCGAAGCCGCAGGCGCAGCGCGGAAACGACCGCGTACAGGACAAGCACCGCACAGCCGCCGAGCCAGACCCACGCGGCAAGCCACGTCAGAATTTGCAGCGGGTTCGCGCTCTGCGCGGGGCTGGGCGTGAACGCTGCCTGCAGGGGCGGATTTACAATGGCGTCGACCGCTGGGATGCCGCTCGTGATGGCGGGCGCGGCGGAATAGACGATCTCCGGCTGCACCGGCTCCGCGCTCGGGATGAGGCTCAGGACGCTTTCGATCGAAACCGGGCACACCAGCCGCACCGCCGCCAGCGCCCACAGGGCGCACAGCAGCCACCGCGGCGCCTTTTTGAACACCAGCCGCACCAGCACGACCGCAAAGATCAGCACCGCCGCAGACAGGCTGCGGTTGAGAAAGCCGAGAAAAAGAGTTGTCATGGCCGCTTCTCCTCATAGCCGTCGATCATGGCGCGCAGCCGGTCGACCTCGTCCTGCGAGAGCTTTGTCTTGCGCGCGAACGCCGCGACGAACGCGGGAAGCGAGCCCTCAAACGTCTTCTCGACCAGCTCGTCCAGCTCCGCCGCCTGCGCCTCGTCCTTGGAGACGAGCGAGGAGACGAGGCCGTTTTCGTTTTTCACGACGCCGCGCGCGGATAACCGGTGGATGACCGTATACGTCGTCGTCCGGCTCCAGCCGAGCTTTTCTTTGCACAGCTTCGCCAGCTCCGCGCTGGGCAGCGGCTCGTGCTCCCATAAAATCAGACAGAACCGGTACTCACTTTCAAAAATCTTCGGGGTGGACATAGGGCGTTCCCTCCTTGTCTAACGCGTTAGACTCTAATTGCAGTCTAACGCATTAGACTGCGTTTGTCAAGGGGGCTGCAAAAACCGAACGCAGTTTCCTCCCTACAACCAATCAGGAACGTGCATGCGGATTCGCCTAAAAACGCTGCTCTTTTCAGCTGCCTGCCGCGACCTCTCAGGCGCTCCGGGCCAACTTCTCTTGTGCCCAAGGGAAGCCTTGGGGGCGCAGTTGACATGGGGGCCTGCTTCGCGGTATGATAACAAAAACGCACCGCCGGAGAATCCGGCAGAAAGGCATTATCATGAGACTCGATAAATATCTGAAGATTTCCCGCCTCATCAAGCGCCGCACGGTCGCAAACGAGGCGTGTGACAATACCCGCGTGACGGTCAACGGAAGGCCGGCCAAGGCCAGCTATGACGTGAAGGTCGGCGATCATATTGCCATCGCCTTCGGCGCGCGGACCGTTACGGTCGAGGTGCTCGCCGTGGCTGAGGCTGTGCGCAAGGACGATGCGGCGGCCATGTACCGCGAAATATAGCGGATCATATTGCTGCATACGATCCTGTTTCCTGCGTATATATGTAGGGAGAAGCCGGCATACCCGGACAGAAGAAAGGATGATACCATGCAGCAGGCGCTGATCGAAACGAATCTTGCCCAGCAGCCGCACCGGCTGACGCTCGACTCGCGCAGCCGTCTTTCCATCACAGGCGTTCTGGAGGTCGAAAGCTTTGACGACACGGAGATTTTACTGACCTCCACGCGGGGCCCCATGTCCATCCGCGGACAGGGGCTGCACCTGCAGCAGCTGTCTATCGACGGCGGGCAGATTCTGGTCGACGGGAGCGTCGACGCGATCTCGTATGAGGACGATGCTCCGCGCGGCGGCTTTTTCGCCCGGTTATTCGGCTGATGGAGCTCCCTGTCTCGGCGCAGGCGCTGACCTTTGCGCAGGGGGCGCTGCTGGGGCTTGGGCTGTGTCTGGCATACGATCTGCTGCGGGCGCTGCGGCGGCTTTGGCCGCAGGCAGGGCTTGCGGCGGATGTGCTGTTCGGAGTGCTGCTCGCAGCCTCGTTTTTGTCCTTTGCGCTCACGGCGGGACAGGGGCAGTTCCGGCTGTATGTGTTCCTTGCCGTATTTCTGACCGCTGTTTTGTATTTCCTGACGCTCAGTCCGCTTGTGCTGCGCGTGTTCCGGGCGTTTTTCCGTCTGCTGGGGCGGATCTTGCGGACGCTGCTCGCGCCGCTGCGCTTTTTCTTGAAATTTCTCAAAAAAATTTCAAAAACCCTCTTTGCAAGCTTCCGAAAATGGGGTACAATGACCTGTAAGCATATTCTCGATTGGAAACACGCACAACTGGAAAGGAGCAGACGCCGGAATGAAATTCGTCAAGTCGTCTCTGCTGGTCAAGCTGGTGATTCTGATCCTCGTTGTGTACGCCACTGTTACCTTGGTGCGCCTTCGCTCCCAGATCAACGAAAAGGAAGCCGAGGCCGCCGGACTGACAAGCTCCATCGCAGGCACACAGCAGGAAAATGACCGTCTGCAGAGCTCGATCGACGCACTTGATACGCCAGAAGGGCTGGAACAGGTCGCGCGCGACCAGCTCGGCATGGTCTCAGAGGGCGAGATTGTCTTTGAAGACGTCGGTGACTAACAAAATGGGGGACTAGGATAGAAAGATGCAGTTGAAGGTTGGAGAAATTGTTGAAGGAACCGTCAAGAGCCTGACAAAATTCGGTGCGTTCGTCGCGCTGGACGCAAACACGACCGGACTTGTCCACATTTCCGAGGTCGCGCACGCCTATGTGAGCGATCTGCACGAGTATCTGACCGAGGGCCAGAGCGTCAAGGTCATGGTCATCGGACTGGAAGGCGGAAAGATCAATCTTTCCATCAAGCGCACTCTGCCTGCGCCCACGCGGCAGCAGACCCAGCGCCCGCGCGGCAGCTTCCAGCAGCGTCAGCCGCAGCCGAACCGGCAGCAGCCGTCCGCACCGCAGCAGAAATCGTTCGACGATATGCTCAAGCAGTTCATGTCTGAGTCCGACAGCAAAATGTCCTCCATCCGCGCCTATTCCGACCATAAGACCAAGACCAGAAAACGCTAACCAGAAAACGCCCCGGAGCGGTCAGCCGCGCCGGGGCGAGGAGCTATTTATGAATGTTTTGATTACCGGCGGCTCACGCGGCATCGGAGCCGCGGCTGTGCGCGCGTTTTCCGCGCGCGGCGACCGGGCCGCATTTCTCTATGAAAAGGAAGATGAGCGGGCGGCGGCTGTCGCCGCCGAGACCGGCGCGCTTGCCATCCGCTGCGATGTGTCGGACGAGGCGGCGGTGAACGCCGCGTTCGCGCAGCTCCCGGGCGTGGATCTTCTCGTCAACAACGCGGGGATCGCGGATTATGATCTCATCAATGTGATCTCGCCCGAGCGCTGGCGCAGACTGTTTGCCGTCAACGTCGACGGTGCGTTTTACTGCATCCGCGCGGCCCTCCCCCATATGCTGCAGCAGCAATCCGGCTGCATCATCAATGTCAGCTCCATGTGGGGGCAGGTCGGCGCGTCGTGCGAGGCGGCGTATTCGGCGACGAAGGGCGCGCTCCTCGCTCTGACCAAGGCGCTGGCGCAGGAGCTGGGGCCGTCCGGCATCCGCGTAAACGCCGTCGCGCCGGGCGTCATTCAGACCGACATGTGCGCGCATGTGGCCCCCGCCGTCATGGAAGGCCTGCGGCAGCAGACGCCCATCGAGCGGCTGGGCACGCCGGAGGATATCGCGCGGGCGATGGTCTATCTGGCAGA
>CAKUND010000137.1 GCA_934668295.1 uncultured Oscillospiraceae bacterium | reverse complement strand
ATCCGGAGGGATTTTATGCCGAAGATCATCCAGCTCGACCGCCATGTTGCGGATCTCATCGCCGCAGGCGAGGTCGTTGAGCGCCCGGCGTCCGCCGTCAAGGAGCTGGTCGAAAATTCCATTGACGCGGGCGCGAAAAACATTACAATAGAATTACAAAACGGCGGCATGACCTTCCTGCGCATCACCGACGACGGCTGCGGCATGGATCCGGTCGACGCCCGCACGGCGTTTTTGCGCCACGCGACGAGCAAGATCCGCAAAAAAGAGGATCTTGCCTGCATCGGCACGCTCGGCTTCCGGGGTGAGGCGCTGGCGGCGATCTCATCCGTGTCCAAGATCGACCTGCTCACGCGGGCGCAGGGCGCGGAAAACGGTGTCCGGCTGCATCTCGAGGCTGGACAGGTTTTGTCTGAGGAGCCTGCCGGCTGCCCGTGCGGCACGACGATCTTAGTGCGGGAGCTGTTTTATAACACGCCTGCGCGGATGAAGTTCATGAAATCCGACGCGGCGGAATCCTCTGCCGTTTTTGCCGCTATCCAGCAGCAGGCGCTTGCGCACCCGGAGATCTCCTTCCGTTTTATCAAGGATGGACAGGAGCAGCTGCACACCGACGGGCAGGACAACCGCATGGCGGCCATCTACGCCATCTATGGCCGGGAGCTGGCCAACAGCATGCTGCCGGTCGACGGCAGCTGGGAAAAGCTCCGCGTGCGCGGCTTCGTCACGAAGCCGACCGCCACGCGCGGCAACCGCGCATGGCAGAGCTTTTTTGTCAACAACCGCTATATCAAATCCCGTCTGCTCTCCGCCGCGCTGGAGGAGGCGTACCGCAACCAGATCATGGTGGGCCGCTTCCCGGCCTGCGTGCTGGAGATCGATATGCCCGTGCAGGCCGTGGATGTGAACGTTCACCCGGCCAAGACGGAGGTCAAGTTCTTATCCGAGCGTGAGGTCTTCGACGCGGTGCACTACGCTGTTTTGTCCACGCTTTCCAGAGCGGCGGGCCGGCCGGAATGGAAAACGCCGGAGAAAAAGCAGGAGCCAGCTCCGCAGCCGCAGCCCAAAATCGTCCAGCCGCCGAAGCCCGGCTTCTATCAGACCATGCAGGCATCCGAATACCGCCGTCAGGCTTCGCAGCAGCTCGCCGGGAAGCAGGCGCAGCCTGTGCTGGCCTCGCCGGTGCAGCTGCCGCGCTCCGAGCCCGCACCTGTCCAGCAGACCTTCACGCTTCCGAAGCAGGAGGCAAAGCCGGAAGTCAGGCCGGAGCCGAAACCGGAGCCGAAGCCCGAGGTCAGACCCGAGCCGAAGCCCGAGCCGGTCAAAGAGCCGGACGCACAGCAGACGCTTCCTGTCCCGGAGGAGCCCTTCCGTATCATCGGTGAGGCGCTGCACACGTATATCATTGTCGAGCAGGGCGAGTCCGTTCTGTTCATCGACAAGCATGCCGCGCACGAGCGCATCCGCTTTGAGGCGCTCAAAAAGGAAGACCACCCCATCATGGCCCAGCTGCTGCTGGCTCCCGTTTCGGCGGAGCTTTCGAGAGAGGAGGCCGCCGCCGTGCTGGAAAACAAAGCGCTTCTGGAGCGCTGCGGGTTCGAGACGGAGGATTTCGGCGGCGGAGACGTGCTCATCCGGCAGATCCCGTCCGACGTGGATGTGGAGGACGCGAGAGCGCTTCTGCAGGAGCTGGCAGGCGATCTGCTGGCCGGAAAAACGCTCGCCCCGGACAGCCTGCGCGACAATCTGCTGCACACCATCGCCTGCAAATCGGCGATCAAGGCCGGCTGGCAGACATCCGGCGAGGAGCTGCGGCGGCTCGTGCAGGAGGTTTTGACGCGTGACGACATCAAATACTGCCCGCATGGCCGCCCCGTGTGCGTGACGCTCACAAAGCGGCAGCTGGAAAAGCAGTTCAAGAGGGTTTGAGCATGGACAGGATCATCTGTGTCGTCGGCCCGACGGCCTCCGGCAAAACGAAGCTTGCCGTGCAGCTTGCGAAGCTGTACGACGGCGAGGTCGTCTCGTGCGACTCCATGCAGATCTACCGATACATGGACATCGGCACGGCCAAGCCCACAAACGCGGAAATGGACGGGGTTCCCCACCATCTGATCGGCATGGTTGAGCCCGGAGAGGATTTTTCCGTCGGGAAATATGTGCAGCTGGCAGATGCCTGCGTGCAGGATATTCTGTCGCGCGGAAAAACCGCCGTCATTGCCGGCGGTACGGGACTGTATGTCGACAGTCTCATCGCGGGCCGGTCGTTTGCACCGGTGCCGCAGACCGGCAGGCGCGAAGCGCTTGAGGCGCAGCTGCGCGAAAAGGGCGGCGCGGCCATGCTCGCGCGCCTGCGCGAAATTGACCCGGAGGCCGCCGCGCGGCTCCATCCGGCGGATGAAAAGCGTATTGTCCGCGCGCTGGAGGTCTACGAGGAAACAGGAAAGACCATCACACAGCACAATCTGGAAACGCAGGCCATTCCCCCGCGCTACCGTCCCGTGTGGCTGGGGCTTGATTATATCGACCGGGCTGTTTTGTACCGGCGTATCGATCAGCGGGTCGATAACATGCTGGAAGACGGACTGCTGGATGAGATCCGCGCGCTGCTCGCCCGCGGCGTCAGCCCGGATACGACGGCCATGCAGGCCATCGGCTATAAGGAATTTTTCGGCTATTTAAACGGCGCGTGTACGCTGGACGAAGCCGCCGCGCTCTGCAAGCAGCGCTCACGCAACTATGCAAAGCGGCAGCTGACCTGGTTCCGGCGCGATCCGGACATTCACTGGCTGCGGCTGACGGGCGCGGAAGATTTTTCGGAGGTTCTTTCCGCCGCTCGACAGAATATTCCCTTTTCCGCGCATTGAATATGGTACGATATGGGTATCAGATCATATAAAAAGGAGCCGATACCCATGCAAAAAACAACAGAGAATTATCAGGACATCTTTCTGAACCAGGCCCGTAAGGACCGCACGATGCTGACCGTTTTTCTGATGAACGGCTTTCAGATGCGCGGCGTCATCACGGGCTTCGACCAGTTTGTGATCCTGCTGCAGTCCGACGGACGGCAGCAGATGATCTATAAGCACGCCGTGTCTACCATGACGCCCGCCGTGCCCGTCCACCTGACGCAGAGCTGAGCACCGCCTTGGCTCCCGCCGGGTACCCTGAAGGAGCGCTATGAAACAAGGCAGATCCTATTTTACCGTCATCCTCTGGATCCTGCTCGCCGCCATTGCCGCATATTTCGGCTATCACGTGGTGAGCAGTCTCTATGCACCACTTATGACGGCCACCGTCACACCATACGAAGCCGGGGCGGGCTACTACGCCTCCGGCTTTGTCGTGCGTGAGGAGGAGATTCTGTATTCGCAGTATGGCACGACCGTTTTGAACTGCGCCGAGGGCGTCCATGTGGCCGCGAATGATACCGTCGCCACCGGCTACCGCTCTGAGGACGCAAGGAACCGCCAGACGCGCATCGATGAGCTGTCCGGCCAGATCGCGCAGCTCCAGTACGCGTGGGGCGCTGCGGCAAGCGTTTACGATCAGGCCGCGCTGGACGCGGACATCGCAGGCGATCTTGCGCAGCTGAGCCGGTATCTGGCGCTGCGCGACATGAATTCTGTTTCCGATCTTTCGCCGGAGCTGAAGGGCCTGATCCTGCGGCGCACGGGAAGCGGCTCGGACAGCGATTCCCTGCAATCGCGCATCAGCGCGCTTCAGGCGGAGCTCGAAACGCTCGAGGCGCAGTCCGCGGGCGACACCAGCGCCATCCTCGCAGGCAAGGCCGGAACATTTTCCGCCGCCGTCGACGGCTATGAAGCCGTGCTGACGCCGGAACGGCTGATGGAAATGACCGTCGCGGAGCTGGAAGCCGTTCAGCCGGAGGAGACGGATGCCAACGCCATCGGCAGGCTCGTCACCTCCACAACGTGGTATTACGCCTGCATCGTGCCCGCGAACGAGCTTTCCGGCGTGGAGGAGGGCGACCGCGCCACGCTGACCTTCGCCCGCGACTATTACCAGCCGGTCTCCATGCGCGTGGCACGGCTGGGCGGAAATGAAGCGGGCTCCCGGCTGCTGGTGCTGTCGTCTGACCGGGCGCTGCAGAACGTGACGCTGTTGCGGCAGCAGTCGGCGGAGATCGTCTTCACGTCTTACTCCGGTCTGCGCGTCCCGAAGTCCGCCGTCCGTGTCGAAAACGGTCAGACGGGCGTGTATATCCTCGAAGGGACGCTCGCCAAGTGGAAACCCATCACCATTCTCCACGATACCGGCGAAAGCTATGTCGTCATGCTCGACACCAGCTCGACCAACAACCTCTGGCCGGGCGACGAGCTGATCATCAACGCGAAAAATCTATACGATGGAAAGGTCGTCAACTGATATGTCTACAATTGCTGAAAATATCGCGGGCATCCGCGC
>CAKUND010000136.1 GCA_934668295.1 uncultured Oscillospiraceae bacterium | reverse complement strand
CCGAGACTTTTCAGAATGTAATTCAGAATGCCGACATCCGTACCAAAAATGAATTTGAACATCAGCGCCGTGACTGTGATCGGGATCATCCACGGCATCATGAGAAGGCCGCGAACCGGTTTGGAAAAAGAGAATTTCTTTGTGAAAAAGAGCGCCAGTGCAAAACCGATCACAAATTGCAGTACGAGGCAGCAAACCGTGTAGAGCAGTGTGTTGCCAATGGAATGCAGGAACACGTTGTCATGGAGCAGCGCGATATAGTTTTTCAGGGCGACAAAATGACGTTCGCCTGAGATCAGATTCTTCTGTGTGACATCCTGAAGACTCAGGACGATATTATAAATGATTGGATATCCGACGAATACGAGCATATAAAGCAGACCCGGAAGGACAAACAGCCATCCTGCACGTTCATATCGGAAAAACTGTTTCAATGTTTTCACGCGGTACCTCCTGTAAAAATGGGGAGCCCCGATGTTGTCGAGGCTCCCCGGGTTTAGCAGCAATTATTTCAAAATGGAGTCAACAGTTGCCTGCGCTTCAGCCGCTGCATCCGCCGGAGCTGCGGAGCCGGTCATGACCTGATTGAACGCAAGGGAGATCGCGTCGGAGATGGAGGGCCAATCTTCGTGCGGGCCGCGGGCCTTGGCGTAAGTCATCTGCTCAACGAACTTCAGATAGTCTTCATCACCGCTGAACTGATTCTGCGCAATGGATTCAATGCCGGCAATGTAGCCAAAGCCGCTCATGAGCTCAACAACAACATCTTCGTTGGTCATGTAGTTCAGGAAATCAAGCGCGCCGTCGACGTTGCCGCCTTCGATGACAGCGTAGTTTTCGCCGCCGATGACGGAGGCATATTCGCCGTCATCGCACATCGGGATCAGGCTGACGCCCCAGTTGAGATCGGCAGCCTCGCTGCGCATGGTCGGGATCTGCCAGCAGCCGTTGACCATCATGGCAACGTTGCCGGAGATGAACTGGTTCATAACGTCGCCCTGCGTCCAGTTGATGCACTCCTTGCTCATCGCACCGGAGTCGATCAAATCCTTCGCAAAGCTCAGTGCCTTGACACCGTTCTCATCGCCAATGGTTGCATAGTCGGACTTTGCCGACCAGACCCACGGCATGAAGTTGAACGTGCCTTCCTCATTCTGCACGCTGCAGAATGCAAAGCCGTAGCGGGAACCGTCGGAGAGCTTTACAGCAGCATCCTTGAGTTCGCTCCAAGTCGTAGGAACCTCGAGGCCAGCCTCTGCCAGCATATCCTTGTTGTAGAACATTGCAAGGCAGTTAACGCCGAACGGAACACCGTAGAGCTTGCCGTCATAGGTGCAGGAGTTGACGGGGCCTTCAAAATAGCCGGAAACGTCGATCTTGCCGGTGATGTCAGCGAAGATGCCCATGGATGCGTAGGAAGCGTGATCCGGGGAGTCAAGAATGACCATATCCGGCAGAGCCTCTGCAACAGCGCCGATGGAAAGCTGCTTCTTGAAGTCTGCGAATGGGACATACTTGGCAGTCACCTTGTAAGCAGTCTGCGATGCATTGTAGGCATCGATTGCAGTCTGGAGGGTGATCTGATGAGATTCAGTCTCCCAGTAGTACCACAGCTCGACATCCTGCGTTTCAGCAGTTTCGTCAGCAGCGGGGGTTTCTGTCTGCGTGGTGGTCTGTTCCGGAGCGGTATCCTCAGGCTCGGAAACATCCGGTGTTTGCTGTGATGCGCAGCCGGCCAGAACGGTCAGGCAGAGCACGATCGCCAGCAGAAGTGCGATATACTTTTTCATTGGTGTGTGTCCTTTCCTTTTGATTTGAATTCAAACGTCATTCCGTCGTTTGTACGTTCATCATAGGTCAAACGCAGAAAGATGAAAACTCGGAATAATTTAGAAAGGTTAAATTTTCTAATGTGATTTTGCAAAATCGGTCATCTTGCAGCAAAAGCGGAGAGGCTTTGCGGCCCTCCGCTTTTGCTCATTTTTGTGTTTTCCGATAATCTGCCGGGAGCTGACCTACTACTTTTTTGAAAACCTGACTGAAATACTTCGGATCGGAATACCCGATCTGCGCAGAGATCTGGTGGAGCTTCAGCTGCGTTCCCAGTAGCAGTTCTTTTGACTTCTTGATTCGATAATCCCGAATGTAGTTGCTGAAGGTGTTTCCGGTTTCTTTCCGGAACTGTGTGCTGAGATATTCAGGCGTTATTCCGAGCTTATGCGCGATTTCCTCCAGCGTGATCCCGTCGCTGTAAAATTCATGGATCAGGCTTTTTGCGCGCTTAACTGTCAGATTCTCCTGCTCTGCTGCTTCGTGCTTCATCCGGGCAGATAAATCTTCTGCGACAGAATGAAGGACTTTGTTCAGCTCACCCAGATTCTGTGCCTGCAAAATATGTTCGACCATCTGTTTATACCTTGTTTCCGTGGAAGAAACATGTCCAACTTCTTTCGAAACGTTGGTCACGCTCCAAAGAAAGCGTGTATAAGAGTCTTTGATCTCTTGTGGCAGATATACTTGCCGTCCGCAAAAATAGATTTCAAATTGTTCAAAGTACTGCTGCACTTTTTCTGCATTCTGCGCACAGATAGCCACGCGCATACCGTTTTCAATGTCGCTTGGGTACGCGCAATGTGTGTGCAGCGTTTGCAGGACATCCGGATAGCACAGGAGCTTTTGCCCCGGCAGAGAGATTTTCCACGGCGCGATCTTCAGAAGATCCATTGCGGTGCTGTGAATTTCCGGCAGCCCATGGCACATTGCGTAAGATATATCTATATCCTTCCACATCATCTGGGAATGGATCTGCACGATGCTCTGCAACCATTTTGAAAATTCGTCAGGACGGCTCAATCCGGATAGCACCAGCAGCACAGATCGCTTGCTTGAAAGGTACACCGTGCTTATCTGGGCGCACTCCACCTGAAATTTGGGATAGCTTAAGTGGACAATGGAATTCTTGCGTTCCTCATATTGAACTCCGAGATAGAACAAGACGAGCGCCATCGGTTCCGTTGGCGACAGACGGTACTTTTCTGCGATTTTTGTCAGAACTTCCGAATTGGTTCCATCCGTCCCCAACACCATTGCTGCGATGGTCTGCTCCAGCGTTTGCTCGTTCGTGTGCATCCGCTCCGATTGAAGCTGCAGCTCCAGCTTTTCCATTGCCTGCTTCAGCTCCATCATGGAGATCGGCTTCAACAGGTATTCGCTGACACCGAAGGACATTGCACGGCGTGCATAGGAAAACTCTGAGAAGGCGCTGATTACAATATATTTTGGTGTAACATTAAGCCGTGCGAGCGACTCAATCATTTCAAGACCGTCCATCTGCGGCATACGGATATCTGTGATCACAACATCAGGCCGCTTATCGCAAATCAGCTCCAACCCTTTCTGCCCGTTTGCTGCGCTTCCGACAACGCGGTATCGCGGATCAATTCTCTCTATAAGGCGGCTGAGCCCCTCGCGTGTCTGGACTTCATCCTCCACAATCACGATCCGCATGACTTATCCCTCCTTTTCCGGCGGAATCCGAATGGTAATATGGGTTCCCGATTCCGGACTGCTCTCTACCTGGATCCATGCGCGCTCTCCATAGTAAAGGCGCAGACGATTGATCGCATTCTGCATTCCGTGATACCGTTTGTTCTTCTGGATCGCATCGCGATCCAGACTCAGACGGTCCAAAACCTCTGCCGGGATTCCGCGCCCGTTGTCCGAGATCTCGATTTGCAGAAGCTCGTCTACACGGAAAATATGGATGCGCAGGCGGCACAACTCCTGATCCTGAGAAAAGCCGTGAATGATTGCATTTTCCACAAACGGCTGAAGCAGCAGCTTGTGAATATGCCGTCCAAGCGTGTCCTCCTCGATCTGCACATCGCATTGGAGCATGTTGCGCAGGCGGTTTTGATGCAGGAACAGATACTGGTTCAGCCAATTTTGCTCATCCGCGATCGTCACAATCCCGTTCGAGTTATCGATTCCATATCGCAGGATCTTCCCGAGGGCGCTGACCACATTGGAGATCGGATACTGCTCCTGCTCAATCGCCATCCAGTTGATCGTGTCCAGCGAGTTGTAAAGAAAGTGTGGGTTCAGCTGCGCCTCCAGTGCCGCGATCTCGGCGTTTTTCACTTTTTCGGCAGAATCCTTTTCCGATTGAATCAGGACATTCAATTTATCAGCCAGCCTGTTCAGCCCCGTTGCGATCGTTCGGATCTCCGGTGACATCTCCTGCCGCAGATCCATACGCGCACTGAAATTACCGGCAGTCAGCTCTGTGATTGTATTGCAGGTATGTTCAACAGACTGCGTCAGATGCGATGTGATTATGACAACAAAGGCAAATGCAATCAGAAATGACAGGGCGGAAATGCTCAGGCTGATCAAAAGTCTCTGGTCGATCGCTGCGGTAAACGGTGCGCAGTCAAGCACACTGATGACAGTCCATCCGGTTTG
>CAKUND010000135.1 GCA_934668295.1 uncultured Oscillospiraceae bacterium | reverse complement strand
TATTCACCGGTATACGCGACTGTCCGCGCGATGGCCTTTGACGGAAGCCGGCTTGCCATAGTCAACAACGACGAGACAGTCCTGGTAAACTATGATAATTACACAAAAGGCTATCTTGCCGGAAGCACTGAGGCGCTTATCACGCCGGACGGCGCATACTTCGACAACTGCGGCTTCACACTGGCCGTCTTCGATCAAAACGGGATCGCCTATAGCGGCGCTTATGTCAGCAGTCTGGAAAGCGTCAATTACGTCACAGGCGGAACGCTCAACATGGATTATCTTGTTCTGCCGGATTCTATCACGCTCAGCTGGCAAAACGGCGCAGCGTAATCAATATTTATCTCCCTCTGCCCAATTTGGGCAGAGGTTTTTTTATTTTGGGGCTTGACAAAATGCTGCCTTTGTATATAATAATATTAGTAATAATTATTATTTCTATTATAGGAGGATACATCATGAAAACAACCCCCAACACACTCGGCCTGCACAATATGAACGGTCTGTCCGCAGACGACAAGCGCACATGTGCCCTGAACGACATGAACTGCCGCGCCGGTCAGCCGGAGCAGACTGCGTCTTTGCAGGATATGAACGCAGCAAACGAGCAGTCGGACATGGCCTGCAGCATCACGAACATGAACTGCCGCAAGGACTGACACACACCATCCCCCGCCTGTATGCGCAAGCGTGCAGGCGGGGCTTGTATATCTGCCCGCTGTTCACGGAAAGCTATGCAAAAAAGGAGGCTTTTCCATGAACAAGAAACAGAAAAAAGAGCCGTTCAGTCTGAAAAACATGAACGGCCTGTCCCACGACGACGCACGCACCTGCGCGCTGGATGATATGAACTGCCTGCGCGGACAGGAGGAACGCCATTCCTCCCTTCAGGACATGAACGCAGCCCGAAGCCGCCCGCACCGGAAGTATCACCTGACGGATATGAACGGCGAGGAAGATTGATAATTGCAAACGCACGCCTACAACGTCTCGGCGAATCCGCACAATCCTGCAAAATTTAACAGCAAAGCTGATTCACTGCAGTGATTTAAACGCAACTACTCACAAATCCAGTTGTACCGTAACAGGCGGCGCGTACCATATCTCCCGTAGGGTGACTATGTGTGTTTGTAACGACTAAAAAAAGATACCCGCCTGAATAGCACCCGCAGGATGCACCAACCGTACCCCAGCGCCCCTTTTCTCCCCTAGCTTTTCCGGCAAGTTGGAAAAGCTAGGGCCGCCGGAGGCTTGACCAGCCTCCGAAACGGCCCATGTTTTCTATTCAAACATTCGTAAAATGATAGGAATGCCCCAGATCGTAGGTCATTTTATCGCTTTCGGAGATAAAGTCCATAAACCGGTTTGCGGCGGAGGTCGGCGCGACGTCGCGCAGCGTGCACATGCAGACGGAGCGCGGCGGGATCTCAAAATCGGTATGCAGCGGCAGAATCACGCCCCGGCTAAGGCCGGACTGCGAGAATTCCTCCGTCACACAGGCAACGCCAAGGCCGATGCGGGCCAACGAGATGAGCAGATTGTGGGAGCCGAGCTCGATCTCCGGCTTGATACTCACGCCGTGCTGCTGGAAAAACTGCTCGACATAGACGCGGGAGCTGGCCTTGCGCTCCAGCAAAATCAGCGGGAAGGCCGCGATCTCCTGCATGGTATGCACGTGGTCAAAATCGCAGTCGTAATTCGGCGCGGCGACGAAGATCTGGTGCGTGTCGAAGCAGTGGCGGACGGAATACGCATCCTTGTCCTTCGGCTCGCTGGCAAAGGCAATGTCGACCTGACCGGCATGCAGATAGTCGAGCACCATCTGACTTGTACCGTTCAGGATCCGGATCTGGATGGCGGGATAATTCTGGTGAAACGCCTCAAGACGCGAGACCAGATAGGTCTTCGTGACCGTATCGCTTGCGCCGATGATGAGTTCGCCCGTGAGCAGCTGGCGCGACTGCGCAAGCTTTTCCTCTCCGCATTGGATGAGGCCCAGCCCATGCGAAACATAGTCGAGAAGAAGCTTTCCCTCGCTCGTCAGGACGACGCCGCGCGTGCTGCGTGAAAACAGCCGGACCTGCAGCTGCTCCTCCAGCTGCTTGATGGACTGGCTGACTGCCGATTGGGAAATAAACAGATTCTGTGCCGCGGCAGAAATATTGCCCATGCGGGCGACCTCCTGAAAGACGCGGTAAAGCTCTAATTTAACAGCCATAGCTGCCTCCTGTCATTACTTATATTTATGAAGCTAATAGCAATGATTAAAAACATCTATTTTACTTATTGCCCAATTCCGATTATAATAGCAAAAAAACAAAATGTCCAGCACGAAGTTTATATCGTTGCCAATATAGTTCCGGATGTACGGCCCGGATGTTTCTACCGCAGCGCCAAAGCTGCGACTATTGGAAGTTCGCTCACGCAGGGCTTTGCTGTCCTGCGCGCGGCTTTTTATCATTGGCAGCAGGTTTTCCCGCTGTCTATTTTTATTATGTTTTTGGAGGAAGCTATGCAGGAGCTGAAGGATCGCATCGTCAAGGAGGGCAAGATTCTGCCTGGAAACATTGTAAAGGTCGACGGGTTTCTCAATCACCGCGTCGACTGTGCGTTTATGGGACGCATCGCTGATGAATTCAAAAAATATTTTGATCTAGACAACGTAGATCTCATTCTGACCGCAGAGGCCAGCGGCATTGCCCTTTCCGCGATTTGTGCGTATCGGTACGGCAAGCCCATGGTGTATGCGAAAAAGGCCAAGAGCGACAACATCGAAGGCGGCCTGTATCAGAGTGAGATTTTTTCCTATACTTACAAGAAAAAGGTCACGCTGCTTGTCTCCAAGGAGTGGATCCATCCCGGCGACCGTGTGCTCGTGATCGACGATTTTCTGGCGCGCGGCGAAGCGCTGCGCGGTCTGTGCGAGATCGTACAGGCTGCGGGAGCCGAGCTGGTCGGCATCGGCTGCGCCGTGGAAAAGGGCTTCCAGGGCGGCGGCGATAAGTTGCGCGCGGCGGGCGTGAACCTGCACTCGCTTGCCATCATCGAGAGCGCAGAGCCGGGCAAGATCGTTTTCCGGGAGGAAGCGTAATGGAAACGGTTCTGATTTTGGACTTCGGTGCGCAGTACAGTCAGCTGATCGCACGCCGTGTGCGTGAGCAGAATGTATACTGCGAGGTCAAGCCCTGCTCCATCTCCCCTGCCGAGATCGAGAAGATCGCCCCCATCGGCATCATTCTCTCCGGCGGCCCGCAGAGCGTTTATGAATCTGTTTCCCCGCACGTGGATCCGGCACTTTTTGCGCTTGGGATCCCCGTTCTTGGCATCTGCTATGGATGCCAGCTCATGGCATATTCGCTGGGCGGCACCGTTGCAGCAGCGACGGAAGCGACCGCCCGCGAATATGGCAAGACGATGACCGAGTTTGACACGGACAGCGCAATTTTCCGGGGCCTCCCGGCGTCCAGCGTAACGTGGATGAGCCATGGCGACTATATCTCTCAGGTGCCGGACGGCTTCACCGTCACGGCGAAGACTGCTGTCTGCCCGACGGCAGCCATGGCCTGCCCGGAGAAAAAGCTGTATGGCGTGCAGTTCCATCCTGAGGTGCAGCACACTGTACAGGGCAGCGAAATGCTCCGCCGGTTCCTCTATACCGTCTGCGGTGCGTCCGGCGATTGGACGATGGCGGATTATCGCCAGACCGCGATCCGCTCCATCCGTGAAAAGGTCGGCTCTGGACGTGCGCTTCTCGCGCTGTCCGGCGGCGTGGATTCTTCTGTCGCGGCAGCACTTATGGCAGAGGCCATCGGCAGCCAGCTCACCTGTGTGTTTGTCGACCATGGTCTGATGCGCAAAAATGAGGGTGACGAGGTCGAAGCTGCGTTCAGCAAGTGGGACATTCATTTTGTCCGCGTCAATGCAGAAGAACGCTTTCTTGCGAAGCTCGCTGGCGTTTCCGACCCGGAGACGAAGCGCAAAATTATCGGCGAGGAGTTCATCCGTGTCTTTGAAGCGGAAGCCAAGAAGATCGGCGCAGTCGACTATCTTGTGCAGGGCACGATCTATCCGGACGTGATCGAGTCCGGTCTTGGCAAATCCGCCGTCATCAAGAGCCACCACAATGTCGGCGGGCTTCCGGATTATGTCGACTTCAAGGAGATCATCGAGCCGCTGCGTATGCTGTTCAAGGACGAAGTGCGTCAGCTTGGCCGCGAACTGGGGTTGCCTGAGTATCTGGTTATGCGTCAGCCCTTCCCCGGCCCTGGTCTTGCGATCCGCGTGATCGGCGATATTACAAAGGAAAAGCTCGACACACTGCGCGACGCGGACTTTATCTTCCGCGACGAGATCGCGAAGGCTGGACTCGACCGCAGTCTTAGCCAGTACTTTGCCGTGCTGACCTCCATGCGCTCCGTCGGCGTCATGGGCGACGGGCGGACATATGACTACACATTGGCTCTGCGCGCCGTCAATACGAGCGATTTCATGACGGCCGACTGGTCACGCATCCCTTACGACGTCCTCGACCGTATCTCCGTCCGCATCGTCAACGAGGTCCGCGGTATCAACCGCATCTGCTACGACATCACCAGCAAACCCCCCGCAACGATCGAGTGGGAATAATTTCATAGGTCGAAAAAAGCCCGTAAACACTGGACTTTTTGAGCCTTGATGCCCTTCGCGGCAA
>CAKUND010000134.1 GCA_934668295.1 uncultured Oscillospiraceae bacterium | reverse complement strand
CTGCGGACGCTGAGCTTTTCCGTGCCGTTTTCGCAGTACTGCCAGATGGAGGGCGACTACGATCAGGACGAAACGCTTGAATCGGCGCTGCTTGTGACCGGCGTGCAGCTGGAGCCGGTCGCGTCGGAGCAGTCGCAGAAGCTGCTGTTCGGCGCCGGTCTGCTCGCGCAGTGCATGGTCGTGCAGCCGCAGACGCTGACGCTCTGCGAGGACGCGTATTCGACAAAGGGCGAGTTCCAGCCGCAGTGGGCGGAGCAGGAGCAGACAATGCGCCTTGACGCGCAGGCGCTGCGCGAACCCGTCCGCGCCTCGTTCCCGGCGCAGGCCGCCGCCGTGCTCGACTGCCGGGTCTATCCGGACGCACAGAGCCTTGAGCGGACGGACGACGGCGTCACCGTCCACGTCCCGCTGCGCGCGGATCTCGTGTACACCGACGCTGACGGTGCGGTGCAGGGCGAGACGTTCCGCACGGAGGTCAGCTGCCATACGGCGCTGAACGAAAACGGACTCTGCGAGGCCGTCTTCGCGCTCCAGCCAGAGGGATATGCCTCGGCAGGCAGCGGCGCGGTCGAGCTGCGCTATGACGCGGTCTTTCAGGTGCAGACGTTTTCCCGGCAGAAGCTGCAGAACCTGTCCGGCGGAACGCTCAACCTGACAAAGCAGCAGAACACGCAGCGGCCGTCGGTCGTCATCCGGCGCATGAGCGAAAATGCCGCGCTGTGGGACCTTGCGCGGCAGTACCGGACGACGGCGCAGTCGATCCAGCAGGCCAATCATCTGACGCAGCCGGAGGCAGACGCCGGACGGCTGCTGCTGATCCCCATGTGAGACGGGAGGCGGGAATATGGAACAACGTTCGATCTACGCGCAGATCGCGGACCGCACGGACGGCACGGTCTATATCGGTGTCGTCGGCCCCGTGCGGACGGGAAAATCCACCTTTATCAAGCGGTTCATGGAGCAGCTTGTGCTGCCGAACATCGAAAATGTCTATGAGCGCGAACGCGCCACCGACGAGCTGCCGCAGTCCGGCTCCGGCCGGACGATCATGACGGCGGAGCCGAAATTCGTCCCGAACGAGGCCGCCCGCATCAGCCCGGACGGAAAAACGACCCTGCAGGTGCGGCTCATCGACTCTGTTGGCTATATGATCCCCGGCGCGGTCGGCGACACGGAGGACGGCAAGCCCCGCATGGTCACAACGCCCTGGGCCTCCGAGGAGCTTCCCATGGCGCAGGCGGCGGAGCTCGGCACCAAGAAGGTCATGGAGGATCACAGCTCCATCGGCGTGGTCGTCACAACAGACGGGACTGTCACGGATATCCCACGCGAGGATTACCGCGAGGCGGAAGCCCGCGCCATCGCGGACATGCAGAAGACGGGCAAGCCGTTCGTGGTCGTCGTCAATACGCAGGACGCGAAAAGGGGACAGGCGGACGCGATCTGTGCCCGGATCCGGGCCGAATACGGCGTGCAGGCGCTGACGATGGACTGCGCCGCCATGCAGACCCAGGACATCGCGCGGCTGCTCGAGGCGGTCATGTACGCCTTCCCGGTCGAGGAGCTGCGCTTCTTCCTGCCGAGCTGGGTGCGGGCGCTGCCGGACGATCATCCGGTCAAGGCCGCACTGTATGACGCGATGCTTGAACGCGCGGCGCGGCTCACGAGCCTCAGCGAAGCGGAAAACGTCATGGGCACACTGCGCGAGCTCGAGCCGGTCGATGCGTTCCGCGTGCGGGAGGTCGATCTCGGAACCGGCACGGTCACCTGTGAGCTGCACCTGCCGGAGACGCTGTTCTATGAGGAGCTGTCCAAACAGGCAGGCGTGGAAATTGCCGACGACGAAGCCCTCATGCAGATGCTGCGGGAGCTGTCGCAGACGAAAAAACTCTACGACAAGGTGCAGACCGCGCTCGAACAGGTCAAGGCGACCGGCTACGGCATCGTCATGCCGGGCGCGGAGGAGCTGAAGCTCGAAAAGCCGGAGATCGTGAAGAAAAACGGCAATTACGCTGTCAAGCTGCGTGCCAGCGCGCCGTCCATCCACATGATGCGCGCGCAGATCGAAACGGAGATCAGCCCCATGGTCGGCGGCGAGCAGGAATCGCAGCAGCTCATTGACTATCTGCTCGGCGAATACGAGGAGGACACCGACAAGCTCTGGCAGAGCAATATCTTCGGCAAATCGCTCTACGAGCTTGTCTCCGAGGGCGTCACGGCCAAGATCATGCGCATGCCGGACGACGCGCGGCAGAAGCTGACCAAAACGCTCGGCCGCATGATCAACGAAAACACCGGCGGCATGATCTGCATTCTGCTTTGAACGAAACAAAGGCCCGCGACCCGCCGCACGGCAGATCGCGGGTCTGTTTTCTGCTGCTTACATGGCTGCGGAGATCGCGTCCACAGCCTTTTCCGCTTCGTTTTGGATGGCCTTGGCGGCCTGCTTCGTTATGCGGTACGCATCACTGTTCTTCGGCAGCATCATCGCGCCCAGCGCGCCGACGGCGACGCCTGCGCCCATGGTCAGAAAGAAGCCCCGTACTGTCATATGCGCACCTCTTTACCGCATCGCGGTGCCCGACGTGCCGCCGGTCACGGTTCTGCCGTTTGCGGTGCCGCTCTGGCCATAGCCCGCGCCGTTGTAGCCGGGATTGTAGTTCGTGCCGTTATACACGCCGCCGTAGCCGTTTGTGCCGTTGACATAGCCGTTCCGGGTCGTGGAAACGTTGGAATAGCCGTCGTAATACGGCTGTGTTGCCGCGCACGCGGTCAGGGACGCCGCGAGCATCAGCGCGGCCAGCACCAGGATCAAGCCTTTTTTCATGAGAAATTCCTCCTTTTTTTGCGAATCGTATCGCTGAGGCTAGTTTCTGCAAGCGCCGCACACTGTATGCTGTGAGTTTTTTACAGGGCAGGAATCAATAAAAATCGATACGAACATATTGAAAGTTTTCGTTTATGCTGTATAATGAAACAAAGATAAAAAATGAGAAGGAGAACGCTCATGAAAAAGCTGTCCATCAAAAAAGGCGTGCAGTGCATGGCCTGTCTGGAGTGCGTCCGCGCCTGCTCCAACGCGTATTATAAGGAATTCCACCCCGATAAGGCTGCTCTGAAGATCGTCCAGCGCGGCGAGAACGTCCGTCCCATGGTCTGCGTCCAGTGCGGCAAGTGCGCCGAAGCATGTCCCTCCGGCGCGATCACCCAGAACCCCAAGGGCGTCTGGATGATCAGCCGCAAGCTCTGCACCGGCTGCGGCAAGTGCGTCGAAGCATGTCCCTTCGGCCTCATCGTTAAGGACGAGGCCACCCCGTATTCCAGCAAATGCACCGCCTGCGGCATCTGCGTCAAAGCATGTCCCATGGAGCTGCTGGAGATCGTCGAAAAATAAAAAACCAAGCGGCGGATTTCCAAATCCGCCGCTTTTGTTTCTCCAATATAAAACCGCACAAACCTCCGTGCCCTAAGGCTCACCTTGGGCACAAGGGGAGCCCAACGTGTCAAAAAAGTCCGATCATGATCGATATCGCTCTGCTTCGTAGGGGCGGACGACTCTGTCCGCCCGGCAGAAGGCAGCTGTTTTGGCGAAAAACTGCGGCATATACGTATGCACCGCTCATTTCGGTGTAGGGGTCGATGTGGGCATCGACCCCTACAAAGCAGCCCCGTCATTTCACGACCGCATCATACAGCAGATTCTTCGCGAACCCCGTCAGCTTTGCGACCTGCTTCACAGCGTCCTTCGTGGAAAGCCCGTCTGCCATGCGTGCGCGGACGAGATCGAGCGCCGCTTCAAATGTGCAGCCCTCCTCCGCTTTTTCCTCCGCACCCGCTATAACCAGCACAAATTCCCCGCGCGGCGGGTTTTCCCCGTAATAGCTTACCGCTTCGCCCAGCGTCATGCGGCGAACCTCCTCGTGGAGCTTCGTCAGCTCCCGGCAGAGGGAAATGCGCCGGTCCGCTCCGAACGCCTCCGCCAGATCACGCAGCGTGGCCAGCAGCTTGTGCGGCGCTTCATAGAAGATCATTGTCCGCGTTTCGTCCTTCAGTCCCGTCAGGTGCTCCTGGCGGCTTTTTTTATTGACAGACAAAAAGCCCTCAAACGTGAACCGGCCCGTTGGCAGGCCCGAAATGCTCAGTGCCGTCACCAGCGCGCACGGCCCCGGGATCGCGCAGACCGTCACGCCGTTTTCCGCGCACAGCCGCACTAAGTCCTCGCCGGGGTCGGAGATCGCGGGGGAGCCCGCGTCCGTCACCAGCGCGCATGTCTCGCCCGCCAGCAGCCGCGTGAGGATTTTCCCGCCGCTTTCGGCCTTGTTGTGTTCATGGTAGCTCACAAGGCTTTTTTTGATCTCCAGATGGTTCAGCAGCTTGAGACTTACGCGCGTGTCCTCCGCCGCAATAAAATCAGCCTCCGCCAACGTCCGGGCGCAGCGGGGAGAGATGTCGTTCAGATTGCCGATGGGCGTCGGCACGAGATATAGGATACCGGCCATAGTTGCTTCACTCCTGCAGATGATAAATGCGCCGACCCTCGGCAGACAGCTCGCCGGTCTGCGCGTATAAAATCAGATCCGGCTCATATTGCAGCCCCGGTTTTCCTCCGAGGCGCGCTTCAATCAAAACAAGATTCACGCCGCTTTCGGCCCTGTGCCGGACAAAGCGAATACGCTTCGGCTCCAGCCGCGCCGTGCGCAGGCCGGTCAGAAGATCGACCAGCCGCTCCGGCTTGTGAACCAGAAAAAACCGCCCGCCCCACCGCAGCGCCCGCGCCGCAGCCGCGCAGA
>CAKUND010000133.1 GCA_934668295.1 uncultured Oscillospiraceae bacterium | reverse complement strand
CAGCAAGCTTGACCCGAAGGCCAACGCCACGCGCGCACAGGTCGCGGCGATCATCCACCGCTATCTCGAGCGCTGAGCGCATCCAATGTTACAAAGCTGCCCCGCCGGATCATCCGGCGGGGCAGTCCCCCGTCAGTTATAAACTGTGCTTCCTGAAGGAGAATCCATGAAGAACTTACAATGCAAGCTGACGCAGAAGCGCCGGCTGGAGATCGGCACAAAGATCGTCGTCCGCCTCGATCTGGACGATGCGGGGCAGCCGTATGTCATCTCTGTCCCGAACTATAACCGCGCGCCGGTGCTGCTCGGCCTGCTCAGCGTGTTTGCGGCGCTGCTTCTGCTGATCGGCCGGAAAAAGGGCCTCATGGCCCTGCTGGGGCTTTTGTATACGCTTGCGTGCGTCTGGTTTATCCGACACCGCCGATCCAGCGGAAGCCGCGGCCGTTTGTCAGGTCGGGCTGCGGGGCGTCGACGGAGGTCTCCACGATCTCCAGATGCTCCGCGATCCGTTCCGCGTCGTCCCAGTCGGCGCTGATGATGACGACGCAGAGCTTTTCCCGGTCGTACAGCAGGATCAGCTGCATGGACTGTTCCTCCGGCGCGTCAGCATCCGGATTCGAGGCCTGCCAGTGTGTTTCGACCCACGCTGCGTCATAGGGGCCGATCGTCCCCTGCTTTGTGATCTCCGTCCGCGTACCGCCGCAGAGGAAGTCGCACCCGGCGACCACGTCGGCGGAAAGACACTGGATGCTGTACTCCTTCCGCTCGTCCTGCACGGTATAGAAGTTATAGGTATAATCCACCAGCTCACGTTCCTCCTGCGTCAGCAATTCGGCCTGCGCGGGATCCTGCGCGGCAATGCTGTCATAGGCCGTCGAGGTGCCGCCGGTGCCCAAGCCCTGCGGCAGCCAGCCGAGCCGCATGCCGCAGACCTTTCCGTCTGTCCGGCCCTCGGTGTCGAAGCTGATGGGGTTGTTCCATTCAAACGGCGTATCCACCAGGATCGTCTTTTTGTTTTCCTGGTCATAGCGGAGCGTGTCCGGCATGATGTAGCTTCCCGCACCGTCCCGGACCGACGCGTAATGCACGATCGCCGCCGCGCCGCACAAAACTGCGACGGCCGCCGCTGCGATCAGCACGAGACCGAGCGGGCGCTTCCGCTTCACCCCCGGCAGCTTGGCTCGTGTTTTTTCCAAAATCCGCTCCGCGTCCGCGTCCCGGCTCAGCGAAACGGTGTTTTCCTCATACTCCTCAAACAGACTCTGCACAGAGATCTTCAATCTGCACGTCTCCTTTCTGTAATTCCGTCCTCAGCGCCTGCCGTCCGCGCAAAAGGCGGCTGCGGACTGTGCTGGGGTTCATATGCAGTTCCTCCGCGATCTGGCCGGCTGTCTGGTTGTAGTAATACCGGCGCAGAAAAATTTCCCGGTCCGCCGGCGTGAGCGCGGCCAGCGCCGCGCTTAAAAGCGCGCTGCGCTCCTTCGCCTCCAGCAGCTTCTGCGCGTCGCGGTCGTCGACGAGAATGCAGTCCTCGTCCCGGACGAGCTGCAGATGCTGCCGGCGCAGAAAGCTGATCGCCTGGTTGCGCGCGACCTTGCCCAGCCAGCCGCGCAGATGCTCCGTCCGGAGCGGCTGCTGCGCGCGCCACAGCGCGACGAACACGTCGGAGGCCAGCTCCTCAATGTCCTCTGCGGCCGCACACGGGCCGAGCTGATTGCCGATCACAGCCGATACATATCCGCTGTATTGCCGGACAGCAGCCTCCAGCGCTGCCGGGTCGCCCCGCTTCAGCCGCCGCAGAATGGTCTTGTCATCCGTATCCATCCCTCCCCGATGCGTTTGTTTTGAGACGTCTCACCTATATAGTCGCAGAAAACCGAAAACTGTTGCAAAAAAAGCAGCCCCTCTGCCGGAAAACGGCGGAGGGGCTGCGGTCATACCGGTTCAGAGCAGCAGGATCAGCTGGTACAGCGCAAACGCGGCCAGCCACGCGATGCAGCACTGAGAAAGCGCGATGAGCGCGGCGCGCAGCGCGGAGCGCGTTTCGCGCCGGATGGCGGCAATGGCCGCCACGCACGGGGTATAGAGAAGCGTGAAGACGAGGAAGCTCAGCGCGGATCTTGTGGTAAAGAGCGCCGAAACGGCGGATGTGCCCAGCAGGATCCGGAGCGTGCTGACGACGGATTCCTTTGCGATAAAGCCGGTGATCAGCGCCGTCGCGCAGCGCCAGTCTCCAAAGCCGAGCGGCGCGAAGACCGGCGCAAGCCAGCGGCCGACCACGGCGAGCAGGCTCTGCTCGCTGCTCGTCACGACATTCAGATGCGCGTCAAAGCTCTGCAGGAACCAGATGACGATGGTCGCGAGGAAGATGACCGTAAAGGCGCGCTCGATAAAGTCCTTCGCCTTGTCCCAGAGCAGGAGCGCGACGCTCTTGACACTCGGCAGGCGGTAATTCGGCAGCTCCATCACAAACGGCACCGGCCGGCCGCGGAAGGCGGATTTGAGCACCAGCGCAGAGAGAATGCCGAACAGGATGCCGAGCACATACAGCCCGATCATCACCAGCGCGGCATAGTCCGGGAAGAATGCCGCCGAGAAGAACGCGTAGATCGGAATTTTTGCCGAGCAGCTCATGAAGGGCGTGAGCAGAATGGTCATGGTGCGGTCGCGCTCGGACGGGAGCGTCCGGGCTGCCATGACGGCCGGGACCGTGCAGCCGAAGCCGATGAGCATCGGCACGACGGACTTGCCCGACAATCCGATGCGCCGCAGCAGCTTGTCCATCACGAACGCCACGCGGGCCATATAGCCGGTATCTTCCAGAATGGACAGGAAGAAAAAGAGCGTCACAATGATCGGCAGGAAGCTCAGAACCGCGCCGACACCCTGAAAAATGCCGTCGATGATAAGGCTCTGTACGACGGGGTTCAGTCCGTAGGCCGTGAGCGCCCGGTCGACCACGACGGTCAGCGCGTCGATCCCATCAGCCAGCAGATCGCTCAGCCCCTGTCCGATCACATGGAACGTCAGATAGAAGATCAGCAGCATCACGCCGATGAAGATCGGGATCGCGGTATATTTTCCGGTCAGGATCTTGTCAGCCCGGACGGAGCGCAGGCGTTCTCTGCTCTCGTGCGGCTTGACGACACAGGACTTGACCAGCGCCTCAATGAATGTATAGCGCATGTCCGCGATGGCCGCGTTGCGGTCGAGCCCGCGCTCGAGCTCCATCTGGACGATGGAATGCTCGATGAGTTCCTTTTCGTTCTGATCGAGGTGCAGCTGCTCCAGAACGGCTGCATCGCCGTCAATGACCCATGTCGCCGCAAAGCGGACGGAGAGCCCCGCGCGCTGCGCGTGATCCTCGATCTGGTGACAGACGGCGTGGATGCAGCGGTGAACCGGGCCGGGCGCGCAGAAATCGACGACGGCGGGCAGGCGCTTTTCCTCCGCCGTGCGCACAGCCGTCTCGATCAGCGCCTCGACCCCGTCGCCGGAGGCCGCGCAGATGGGAACGACGGGGACGCCCAGCTGCCGCGAGAGCGCGTCCGTGTCGATGCTGCCGCCGTTGCCGGTCAGCTCGTCCATCATGTTGAGCGCCAGCACCGTCGGCACGCGCAGCGTCAATAATTGGAGCGTCAGATAGAGATTGCGCTCGAGATTGGTCGCGTCGACAATGTTGATGATGCCGTCCGGTTTGCTTTTGAGAATAAAATCGCGGGTGACGATCTCCTCCGCCGTGTACGGGCGGAGCGAATAAATGCCCGGCAGATCGACGACGGTGCAGTCCTTCTGCCCGCGCACCGGGCCGGATTTCTGGTCGACCGTCACGCCGGGGAAATTGCCGACGTGCTGGTTCGAGCCTGTCAGCTGGTTAAATAGCGTCGTTTTGCCGCAGTTCTGATTGCCTGCCAGTGCAAAGATCATCCTGCGTCCTCCTCAATGGTGATGTTGCGCGCATCCTCCTTGCGCAGCGTGAGCGTATAGCCGCGCAGAAACAGCTCCATGGGGTCGCCCATGGGTGCGATCTTGCTGACGGATACGCGCGTGTGCGGAATGAGGCCCATGTCGAGCAGCCTGCATCGGAGGATGCCCTCGCCGCCGACCGCGGTGATCACGCCGGAGCGTCCGACGGAAAGCTCGTCAAGCGTCATAAGTTGTAGTTCCTTCCCCTGTTGGATTCTAAATGTTAGGATAATCTAACTTTCAAGAAAATGCAAGAAAAATAGACACGGTGCGGCAAATTTTTTTCTGCCCGCGCAGTTTACAAAATCGTCACGCCCTCGGTCTTCCGGTATGGTATGATATACTACAGATATAAGGAGGCCGACGCATGAATATTCTCTTTTTTCTGACGCCGAAGGCGATGTGCGCCTACATAGAATCCGACGACACGCTGCGGCAGGCGATGGAGCGGATGGAGCATTCCGGCTACGCGGCCCTGCCCGTGCTGGATAAGAGCGGAAAATACTGCGGCGTCATTACGGAGGGCGACCTGCTCTGGACGCTCAAGCGCCTGTGCGTGATGGATCTGCGCCAGACCGAGGAGCATTCCATCTCCGAGATCGAGCACCGCCGCACCGTGCAGCCCGTGCGGGTCGATACGCGCGTGGAGGATCTGATCTCCGTCGCCGCCGAGCAGAACTTCGTCCCCGTGATCGATGACAAGGGCGATTTTATTGGCATCGTCACCCGCAGCCGCATCCTCCGGTATTACTTACAAACGAATTTCCCGCACGAATAATTTTCCTCAGCTGGTTTAAACCTCCGGATTTTGGAACATACTTAGCCTCGGAGGTGCAAAATCATGCAAACAAACGAAAATCATCCGAACCGGAAGCGGATCCGGAATTTTT
>CAKUND010000132.1 GCA_934668295.1 uncultured Oscillospiraceae bacterium | reverse complement strand
CGAAGCAGCGGGCGTCAGGATATTGGACATATAGGAGTACGCGACGGCGATGCTGCCCGCAGTCGCGGCCCCGGCCAGCGCAGAACGGGCGGAAAAGACGACCGCCGACAGATATCCGATGGTCATCAGCGTGTAGGTAACGCCCCAGTAGACATTAAAGATCCGCTGGCTCTTTCTGTTCAGGGTATACATCTGATGCGAGAAGGCATGGAAGCCCTCCGCCTCAAAACGCTCGCTTCCCCATGCCTTGATAATGGGAATACAGTACAGAAGGTCACCGACAGCGCCCACGAGCCGACCGCTGGCCGCACGCTGTTCAGTGGCGATTTCCTTGCTTTTGACCGCCACGCGCTTGCTGGCAGCATACAGCGGGAGCACCAGCGCCAGCGAGATCGCACCGAGAACCGGGCTCCAGACGAACATCATGACGACAGAGCCGATCATTTTGAGCACCATTGGCAGCAGCCCGTTCAGCGGGCCTGCCACGGCGCGGACGACAGCCTCCACGTCGCCGGAGATCCGGGAAACGATGTCGCCCTCCCGCCGCTCCTCCTTATAGGGCTTGTAGGACTCCAGCGCCCACGTCATGGCGTCGTCACGCAGCGATTCGATGATCCCGCTTGACAGCATGGTGTTTGTATAGCCGTATATGAGGCTGAGCGCATGCTTCGCCGCGTACACAGCGCCGAAGAACACAACGTGCAGCAAGAGACTGGTTCCCAGAACAGAGGAGAACGCGCTTTTTCCTGTGGAGAGAAGATCGACCACTGCCGCGATGATCTGGATGGGGAGCAGACTCAGTCCCGCATCGATCACGGACAGGCAGAAGATCAGCAGCACCGTGGGCTTTTTCGTTTTCAGATACGGGAGCAATCCTCGGATTCCATTTAATTGCTTCAGGTGTTTCATCATCTGTATGTCTCCTTGTCTGTAGTGTAGGTATGCGCACACATCTTCAGGGGGCACTGCGGCAGGCTATGAAATGAAAAACACTTCCTTTCGGTGTACTTCGGGTATTATGTATAGATTTGGCATAGGCAGGGCTCTGTGCCGTACCCTGTAGGTCCGTGAGAAAGCTGCGGATTCGCCGAAAAGCTGCACAAAATCAGACGATATACTGCAAAATCTGCGATGTCTCCGCTCCGCGGTGGCAGATGCGCGGGATGCGCTTGCTGATCTGGCAGAGGAGCTCATAATTGATCGTCCCCTGCGCAGCGGCAAGGCGTTCGCACGGCACGAGCGTGCCGTCGTCGTCATAGCCGAAGATCGTGACGACATCGCCGGGCTTCGCGTCCGGCACCTCTGAAACGTCCAGCATGCACATATCCATGCAGATCCGCCCGATAACGGGAACCAGCTTCCCGCGCAGATAGAAGCTTGCCTTTCCGGTCAGCAGACGGCTCAGACCGTCGGCGTAGCCGATGGGCAGAACGGCGACGCGGGTATCGTGCGCGGTTTTATAAAGCCGGCCGTAGCTGATATCCGTTCCGGCGGGGACGGTGCGCACCTGCGCGATCATGGAATGCAGCGACATCATGGGCCGCAGGCTGATCGCGCCCTCCAGCTCCTCCGACGGCGCGTTTCCGTAGGTGATGATGCCGGGGCGCACCATGTCGAGCGCAAATTCTGGGTACAAAATCGCCGCGCCGGAGTTGCAGCAATGCCGGATCTCCGGCTTGATCCCGATGCCTGCCATGGCGCCGAGCATGTCCATAAAGCGCTTGTACTGCAGTTTTGTAAACGAAACGTCCGCCTCCGTCCGGCTGTCGGCGACGCAGAAGTGCATGAAAACGCCTTCAATATGCAGGTGCGGCAGGGCGGCGACCTGCTTCAGCTCGTCCAGCGTCCGGTCGTTGTCATAGGCAAAGAAGCCGATGCGCGTCATGCCGGTATCGAGCTTCAGATGCACATTCAGGATATAGTTCGTCCCGGCCAGCGCCTCGTTCAGCTCCTGCGCGTAATCAAGCGAATGCACCTCCTGCGTGATATCGAGGAAGATCATATTCGCGGCGTACTCCGGCGGCGTATAGCCCAGGATCAAGATCGGCAGGCGCACCTCGCCGCGGCGGAGCTGCACGGCCTCCTCCAGATTGGAGACGGCCAGATATTCCGCGCCCAGATCGGCCAGCGCACGGCTGACCGGCACGGCCCCGTGGCCGTAGGCGTCAGCCTTCATCACGCCGAGAAAGCGCGTGCCGGACGGCAGATGGGCGCGGATAGAGCGGTAGTTGTATTCCAGATTGTCGAGCGAGATATCCGCCCAGGTTCTTTTGAGTGTTTTCATATCTATTCCTCTATTGACTGCGTCGGCTGACGCATTGAAAATGCGGAAATATCCGCGCGCAGGATCATCCGTCCGCCGAAGCTGAGCTCCGCGCGGACGGGCGTGAACGGCTCCTGGGAGAACCAGGTGTCGACGATGAGCTCCTTTTCCTCATAGCCCATCCGGTAGGTCGTGCGCAGGAGGCCATCTTCCGCGCCGGTCGAGTCGATGTACTCTCCCGCCCAGCACTGCCCCAGAACATAGGGCGCAGCCAGCGGCGCGAGATTGCCGCCTGCCAGCGAGCCAAGGCCGAGCTGCATCCCGTCATACGAGACGGAGGCAGCTGTGTCTTTGACTTGAGCCTGAATGCCCGCGATCGACTCCGGCTCCGTCACTGTGACGGACGCGCCTGTCTCGGGCGAGAATTCACAGTCCAGCGTGAAGGACGCGGTGGTCTCGCCGTAGTCCGCCGTGATGGCGGCGGTGAACGAGCAGCCGCCTGCCTGCAGCAGCGCCGTGCGGAATGTCAGCGGCGGCTGGGCCGGGCTTTTGGCTGAGCAGGCCGACAGCAGCATGGGAAACGTGCAGAGAAGAAGCGCCAGTTTTTTTTGCAACAAAGATCACCCTTATGGCAGTAGTCGCGGAATGCGCAGCAGCAGATCCTCCGGCACCATGCCATACTCCCCGAGCTCCTGCGCCGCAAGATCGGCGGCGGAGCCGTGCAGCCACGCAGCTGCGGCGGCTGCCTCCAGCGGCATGATATGCTGGCCCAGAAGCGATGCGATCATCCCGGCGAGCACGTCGCCGCTGCCGCCGGTCGCGAGGCCGGGGTTTCCTGTATGGTTTACATAAACATTCAAGCCGTCGGTGATGAGCGTCCGGCTGCCCTTGAGCAGAAGGACGGCATGCGTCCGGTTCGCGAGGCGCATCGCCTCCTGCGTCCGGTCGGCTGCTTTGGGGTCGCCGCCCATCCGCAGAAACTCGCCGTCATGCGGCGTGAGTACGACCGGACAGGCACATCCGCGCAACACATCTATATGCGGTGCGACAGCGTTTATGCCGTCCGCGTCCAGAACGAGCGGCGCACGGCAGACGGAAAGAACTGCCTGCACCAGTCGCGTCAGCTCCTCCGAGCGGCCGAGGCCGGGGCCGAGCAGCACAGCGTCCATTTCGGAAAGCTTCTTTGTGATCACAGGCAGCGCAGCCATGCAGAGCCGCCCTTCGCTGTCACACGGAAGCGGGAAGACGATCTCGCTTCCCGCGCCTGCGGCGATGATCGGATAGATCTTTTCCGGCACGCCGAGATACACAAGGCCGCTGCCCGTGCGGAGCGCGGCCTTGGCCGCGAGCCGTGCCGCGCCGGTCAGCCCTTCGGAGCCGCAGAGCAGAAGCACTCTGCCGTAATCGCCCTTGTGGCTCTCCCGCCGCCGGATCGGCAGCAGCTCTCCTATCAGCTTCCTGTTCGTACATTGCGCGGCCCATGCAGGTCTTGCCATGTTTGCAGCCCTCCATATCGACGTAAACTTATGTAAACTTACAGCTTCTTCTCCAGCAGCACGAGCCGGACATTCGGGATGCTGTTGAACGCGCAGGGCACGATATCCGCTTCCCGGTAACCGAGCTTCGCGTATAAGCGCCGCGCGGCGGCGTTTTTCTCGTTGGTGTCCATCCGCAGCACGGTGCAGCCCAGTGCGCTTGCCGTATCCTCGTAAAAGCGCACGAACGCGCGGCCGATGCCGCGGCCGGAAGAAGCAGGATCGACGGTCAGCGTGTGCAGAACGAACACGTCGCTGTCCTCCGCCGGATAACTCCAGCGACCCTCCGCGTAGACGTCCACCTGCTTCTGATTGAGAATGCCGGAGGCCGCGACGCGGCCTTCTGCTTCGCAGACATACAGGTCGCCGCGTTCGAGCGCCTGCTCTGCGTCAAATCGGATTGGGTATACGCCCGTGACCCATCCAATCGTCACGCGGCCCGCGTCCTCCTGCGCGTGGAGCCTGTCATAGATCGCCGTTACAGCGTCAAGGTCAGACGCGCTTGCCCTCCGGAATGTCAGCGTTTTTGCTTCCATTTCTTTGCTTCCTCTTTTCAATGAACTGTCCGACCAGATGCAGCACCTGCTTCTGGTACTTCCACAGCAAAAACGCAATGCTCAGCATCAGCACGACCAGCGCGGCGGAGCCGATCCAGTCGCCGTGGATCAGATTGCTGCCCAGCCAACAGTAAACCAGCGTGCTGAACGCGCTGCCGAAGAACATGGCAAGCGTAAATTCCCACGGCTTCAGCCGGGAGCGGCTGGCGGCAATGGGGATAAAGCCGTTCGGGATGAGCGGCAGGAAGCAGAGCGTCACGACCATATAGGCCGGATGCTCGGACTTCGCAACGATGTCGAGCTTGTCGGAGCCGGTATCCGGCAGGAATTTATCGAGATACTTCCCCAGCCGCTGGTACAGCGTAAAGCTGATGCCGTGCGCGATGGAGGAGGAGATCAGGCAGATGGCAAACGCGCGCCAGACGCCGTAGACGACGCCGGCGGCCACATTGACGATCACGCCGGAAATGACGATGGACCAGACCTGCACCATCTGCAGAAGCGCCATATA
>CAKUND010000131.1 GCA_934668295.1 uncultured Oscillospiraceae bacterium | reverse complement strand
ATCCTCGCGCGTCTTGCCGGGGCCGATGCCCTTGTCCTTCAGACGAGACAGGCTCGGCAGCACGTCCACAGGGGGAATGACACCCTTGCGGTACAGATCGCGGCTGAGGATGATCTGGCCCTCGGTGATATAGCCGGTCAGGTCGGGGATGGGGTGGGTTTTGTCGTCCTCCGGCATGGTCAGGATGGGGATGAGGGTGATGGAGCCCTTCTTGCCGATCCGGCGGCCGGCGCGCTCGTAGAGCGTTGCAAGGTCGGTGTAGAGATAGCCGGGATAGCCGCGGCGGCCGGGAACCTCTTTGCGTGCGGCGGAGACCTCACGCAGCGCCTCAGCGTAGTTCGTAATATCGGTCATGATGACCAGCACGTGCATGCCGCATTCAAACGCCAGATACTCGGCAGCGGTCAGCGCCATACGCGGCGTGGCGATACGCTCGACCGCCGGGTCGTTGGCGAGGTTCGAGAAGACGACGGTGCGGTCGATGGCGCCCGTGCGGCGGAATTCCTGAATGAAGAACTCCGATTCCTCAAACGTGATGCCGATGGCGGCGAAGACAACAGCGAAGTTCGACGCGTCGTCGCCCAGAACCTTCGCCTGACGCGCGATCTGCGCGGCAAGCTGCGCGTGGGGAAGACCGGAGCCGGAGAAGATCGGCAGCTTCTGGCCGCGGACAAGCGTGTTCAGACCGTCGATCGTGGAAATGCCGGTCTGGATAAATTCGTTCGGGTAGTCACGCGCGGCGGGGTTCATCGGCAGGCCGTTGATGTCCTTCATCTCGGCGGCCAGAACCTCCGGCCCGCCGTCCTTCGGGTGACCCATGCCGTCGAAGACGCGGCCGAGCATATCCTCGGACACGGCCAGCTCCAGCGGGTGGCCCAGGAAGCGGATCTTGCTGTCCTTCAGGTTGATGCCGGCGGAGTTTTCAAACAGCTGCACGACGGCGGTATCGCCGCTGCACTCCAGAACCTTGCAGTGCCGGACCTCGCCGTTCGGCAGCTCCAGCTCGGCCAGCTCGTCGTAGGTGACGCCCTCGACGTTTTTGACGATCATCAGAGGCCCGGAGACCTCACGGATGGTACGGTATTCGCGGATCATTCAGCCTCAGCCTCCTTTGCAACTTCCTCGATCTGCTGCTCCATGTCGGATACGATCTTCGCGTAAACATCCTGATACGTGTCCGCCGGAACGGTCTTCGCGCGGCCGATGGCTGCGCGGGCCGCGATGGCATAGAGCTTCCAGATATCCGCGCCGCGTTCGATGGCCGCGTCGCAGAGATCCTTGTACCGGAGGATCAGCTCCAGCAGCCGGGCCTGCCGGTCGAACGACGAATACTGGTCGTTCTCCAGGAAGGCGTTCTGCTGCAAAAAGTCCTCTCGGATCATCTTTGCGGATTCCAGCGTCAGGTTGTCCGCCGGGGACAGCGCGTCCTGACCGACCAGCTTGACGATCTCCTGCAGCTCCGCCTCCTTCTGCAGCAGCGCCATGGCGCGGCCGCGGTTCTGCATGAACCCGCGTCCCAGATTCTCGTCGCACCAGCCCTTGAGCGTGTCGAGGTACAGCGAATAGCTCGTCAGCCAGTTGATGGCCGGGAAATGGCGCGCGTAGGCAAGCGAGGCATCCAGACCCCAGAAGACCTTGACGATGCGCATCGTTGCCTGCGAGACAGGCTCGGAAATATCGCCGCCCGGAGGGGAGACCGCGCCGATGGCGGTCAGCGAGCCGCGCCGCTCGTCCGCGCCGAGGCACTCGACGCAGCCCGCGCGCTCGTAGAACTGCGCGAGGCGGGAGGCCAGATACGCAGGGTAACCTTCTTCGCCGGGCATTTCTTCCAGACGGCCCGACATTTCGCGCAGCGCCTCGGCCCAGCGGGAGGTGGAGTCGGCGATAACGGCCACGTCATAGCCCATGTCGCGGAAATACTCCGCGATGGTGATGCCGGTGTAGATGGACGCTTCACGCGCCGCGACTGGCATATCGGAGGTGTTCGCGATCAGGACTGTGCGCTTCATGAGGGGCTCACCGGTATTGGGGTCGTGCAGCTCCGGGAACTCCATCAGAACGTCGGTCATCTCGTTGCCGCGTTCGCCGCAGCCGATGTAGACGACGATGTCGACGTCCGACCACTTTGCAAGCTGGTGCTGCACGACGGTCTTGCCCGAGCCGAACGGGCCGGGGACGGCGGCTGTGCCGCCCTTGGCCAGCGGGAACATGGTGTCGATGATGCGCTGGCCGGTCATAAGGGGCTGCGAGGGCGTGAATTTCCGGTCATACGGACGCGCCACACGCACGGGCCACTTCTGCATGAGGCTTAGCTGCTCCTCGCCCGTTTCCGTTTCCAGCACGCAGACCGTCTGCTCAACGGTAAATTCGCCGGATCGGATCTCCTTGACGGTGCCCGCCATTTTAGGCGGCACCATGATCTTGTGCAGAACGGCGCTCGTCTCCTGCACGGTGCCGATCACGTCGCCGCCGGAGAGCTTGTCGCCCTTCTTGACCGTGGGCGTGAACGCCCACTTCTTTTCGCGGTTCAGCGCCGGGACCTGCACGCCGCGGGCGATGGTTTCCCCACAGCGGTCGCGGATCTCGGTCAAGGGGCGCTGGATACCGTCGTAAATGTTTTCGAGCATACCGGGCCCAAGCTCGACGGAGAGGGGCATGCCGGTCGTTGTGACCTCGGCGCCGGGGCCGAGGCCGCTCGTTTCCTCATAGACCTGAATGGAGGCCGAGCCGCCCGTCATATTCAGGATCTCACCGATCAGCTGCTGCTTGCCGACGCGGACGACGTCTGCCATGTTGGCATCTTCCATCCCCTCGGCGACAACAAGCGGGCCGGATACCTTTACAATTCTACCTGACATTTCATCGAATCCTTTCTTTGTTCAAGGATACTGTTACAAAATATTAGAGCCGACCGCGCGTTCGACAGCGGCGTTCAGCGCACTCATGCCGAGTCCCTTGCAGCCGCCCGCACCGGGGATCAGAATGACCGCCGGGGTAACGCTGGACGCGTATTTTTCGATCTGCGCGTGCAGCGCCTCGGCATACGTCTCGGTCACATAGATGATCGCGTATGCGTCGGACTGCCTTGTGAGGCGGTGGAAGACCTCCGCCGCTTCCTCGGCGGAGTCCACGGGGAACACGGCGAGGCCCAGAGCCGCAAAGCCCATGACGCTCTCGCGTTCGCCCAGAACTGCGATTTTATACATACCGCTCACCTCGCTCATTGATACAGATCCCGCAGCCGCGCGCGGATCGTGTCGGCGGGCAGGCCCGCCTGCAGGCCGCTTATGATCATACGGGCCGCCGAGATCTCGTTTTCCAGCGCGCAGAGATAGGCGATCACGACCTGCTCCCCGAATACGACCGACTTTGCCTTGGCGAAATACGCCGTAAGCGTATTGTCGCACAGCCGTTCAAACGCGGTCAGCGACGCGGCCTGCGATTCGTCGCCCGCCTGCGCGGCGGCAAAGAGCGGACTGTTCGCGAACAGCGGCGCAAACGGCTCGTCCTGCACAAGCGCCTGGCAGATCTCCTCCTCCGGGACGCTCCCGCCGGGAACGAGGACGCTCTTTAAAAACGCAGCGTCCTTGTGCATGCGGCGCGCACGCACGGCGGCGCGCAGATTTGCGCTGTCCGCCTGCAGCTGCGCATAGCCCATCAGGAACGCGCTTCCGACCTGCGCGGCGGTTTCGTGATATTCGGCGAAATACGCGCGGTCGAGGATCAGATCGGCCAGCTGCGGGTCGGCGCTTCTCGAAAGCGCGTCGCGCGCGGCCTGCATCGCGGTCAGAAGCGCCTGCGGGACGCTTCCGGCCTCGCCGGTCTCATAGGCGCTTTTGAGCGCCTGCGCATCCGCGCGGCCCGCGCCGGAGAGCAGGGGAGCCGGGTCTGCCCCGACGGCCTCGGCCTTGACGATCGTTTTGGCGTTGTGATAGTCATAGCGCATACGAAACAGCGATACAACGCCGTCCCTCGGCGCAAGCGCCTCGAGCTCGGAAAACACGGCGGCGCGCCGGTCGTTCAGCGCCTTGTCGAGCCCGACTGCGAGAACGTCCGCATAGCCGCAGCTCTCCAGGATCCGTGCTGCCTCCTGCACGGAGGAGCCGAGCATCCGTCCGGCCTTTTCCGCGGTGAGCAGCTGGGGCTCCTTTGCGCGCAGATACGCCGAAATAAACAGATAGTCCGTGTCCTTACACGCTTTTACTTTTGTTTTTTGTTCCGTCACGTCAGCCTCCCGGCCTCAGCCAAACAGGCAGGCCGCGACCTTGCCGGAGAGCGCGGGCCGCAGGCCGCTTACCATCGTGCCGATAGAGCAGTTCGTCTCGATCAGCCCGTCCTTCAGCACCACGCCGCCGCGCAGCGGCCGCGTCTCGGCGGAAAGCGTCAGCTTTGCTGCCTTCCCGGCCTTCTGCAGCAGCGCGTTTGCCTGCTCCGCGACGGCCTGTCCGACGCGTTCGCGGTCTTCGGCGCAGAAGATCAGCTCCTCGTGTCCGGACGTGCTTGCCCGTGCGGCAAGCTGCGCGCAGAGCTTTGTATACTCCGCCTCGGGGAGCGAAAGCAGCTGCTGCTCTGCCTGATGAAAGGCTGCGTCGACGAGCGCCTGCTTCGTCTCGAGCAGCTGCCGCCGCGCGGCCATTCTGGCCGCGCCCTGATCGCGTTCGAGCTGCTTATCGGCCTCGGCCTGCGCTTCCGCTGTCAGCCGCTGCTGCTCACTCTCGATTTTGCGGTCATAGTCCGCGCGGATCTGCGCCGCCTTTTCCCCGGCCTGCGCGCGGATCGCGGCGGCCTCGGTCTCGGCATCGGCAAGAATGCGCGCGGAAATTTTTTCAATTCCGTTCATTGCTTCACCCTCGTCTGTGGGGTTACTTGCTGATATTGATGATCA
>CAKUND010000130.1 GCA_934668295.1 uncultured Oscillospiraceae bacterium | reverse complement strand
ATGACGCCCGCCGTGCCGCCGAGCAGCACGTTGCGCTTGAGCATATCCTCCAGCATGGTCAGATCGTTCGGCCGCACCTCGTCCGTCGCCTCATAGCAGCCGCCGGGAATGCCGTGCGACTCCAGAAGCGCCCGGCTGCCGGGGATCTTCAGACCGTAGACCATCTGGTCAGACCAGCCGTGGTACGCGCCGCCGACCTTGATGATGCGCTTTTTGCCCGTGGCAATGCGGGCGATGCGCAGCGCCGCCATGACGGATTCCGTGCCGCTTCCCAGCATGCGGAACATCTCGACGTTCGGCATGTGCTTATTGATCTCTTTTGCGATCATCAGCTCGGATTCGTGCAGCAGACCCGTCACCGGGCCGCATTCATTCAGCAGCTCGATGACCTTTTCCCGGATGACGGGATCGTTGCTGCCGAGGATCGTCGGGCCGCCGGCCTGCAGGAAATCGATGTACTGGTTGCCGTCCTTGTCGTAGAGATACGCGCCGTCGGCCTTCGCCATGCACATGGGGAACGGCTTGTTGAAGGCGAGATTGTGCTGGACGCCGCCGGGGATATACTCCTTTGATTCCTCATAGACGGCCTTGGAGGCTTTGCACTTCTCATCAAAATATTTGAGGATCACGTTGTTGTAATAGTCGTCCGTGACCTCCCAGATGGGCTGGCTGGTCAGGGCTTTGAGTCTCGCATTGATCTCGTTGGGATCGTCCCAACGGCTGATGCCGCAGTTGTTCATTTCTGTTCCTCCTTTTTCGCAAGGTCATTTGTATCCATGCTGCCCCGGAACACGACGAATGTGTCAAACAGGTATTCCGTGATAAAATTCAAAAGCATATTCATAACAGTGACCAGATACTCGTTCCAGCCGCAGCTTTCGACCAGCCAGTTGCCGAGAAGGGTTGACAGGGGTGTGAACACGGCGTAGTAGCACAGCACCAGCGCCATGGCCTTCGGCACGTTGTTGGCGCTCTTGAACGTAAATTTCCGGTTGAGCGTGAAATTCCACACGACCGACGCCACCAGCGCGATCAGATAGCACGGCCAGTAGCTCCATCTGCACAGCTCATTGAGCAGCGTGAACAGACCGATCTGGATGATGCCCGCCGAGGCGGAAAACAGCACGAATTTGACGACTCGCCAAATTTCTTTCTTCTTTTCTCCGGTCATTTTCTTGCCTCCTTCTGTTTTGCGTATTTCTGCTGGTACACCAGATGCTGCAGGGCGATATCCGCGCGGGAAAGCCGGGCGGATGCGCCGAGCGCCGCCGTGTGCAGCGCGCAGACGGCGGCCTTGTCCGCGAGAACTGCCAGCGCCTGCGTATCGTCCTCGTCCTTCCCGCAGACGACCGCGCCAACGCCCGGCACCAGCACCGCGCAGCGCTTATCCAGCGCGGCAGAAATTTCACCTGCCGCAGCGCTCTGCGTGACCGGGATCACGGGGCCGATCATCTGCGCCATGTCGTCGAGCTGTGCGCGGATGGGGCGATTCAGCGCAGCCATGGTCAAAAGCGCGTCCGTCCGCGCGGCGCGGGCCAGCGGGTGCGCGTGGCGAACCTTGGCAAGCACGGAATCCAGCTGCTTCTGCTCCATGACCGGCGCGGATCCCTCCAGCACGCCCTGCCAGCAGCGGCGGCAGAGCCGTTCGAGCAGCTGCGCACGCTGAAGCGCCTCGTCATGGCTGCGTGCGCAGATCAAAACGCCGTGGTGCGCCATGAGGATCGTTCTTGCTCCGCGCGCCATGGCCTCGCGCATCGCGTTCTGCAGCGTTTTCGTGCCCGGCAGGCCGTAGCCCGCTATAGCCACGCCGCCGAGCTGCTGCCGCTCCTCGCCGGTAAAGCAGCCGGGCTTATATCCGCACAGGCCCAGCGCTGAGGCGTAGGTCTGGTGCGTGTGAATGACAAAATTGACATCCTCAAACATCGAATAGGCGAGCGCGTGCACCGCCCGTTCGCCGGACGGCCTGCGCGGGCCGGTCCATTTGCCGGTCGCCAGATCGCACAGCGCGATATCCTCCGGCGCGATGCTGCCGTAGTCCATGCCGCTGGGCGTGACGAGGTAATGTTCGCCGTCCGCGCGGGCCGAAACATTGCCCCACGTCCGGGCGACAAGCCCGTTTTCCAGCAGCTCACGTCCCGTTTCACAGATACGCGTCCGTAAAGCCTGATCTTCCATGCTTATCCCTCCTTCAGCCTGTTCAGCAGTGCAAAATTCTTTTTGTTCGACGCGTACAGCTGCCGGAACACGCGGTAATTGCGGTCGTAGACCGGCTTCAGAGCTGCGTCCGGCTCATAGCGGCCGCTGACCTTCACATGTGCGGCGGCCTGCGTCAGATCCGGGAACAGCCCGCTTCCGACCGCCGCCAGCATCGCCGCGCCGATGGCCCCGACGTCCTTCGTGTTTTCGACGGTCTCGACTGTCCGGCCCGTGATATCGGCCAGCATCTGGCACGTCACCTTCGACAGTGCTCCGCCGCCGACGAACCGGATGACCGGCGCTGTCTTCGTCTTCTTCTCCTCGCATTCGAGCATCCAGCGCTGATGGAAGCAGATGCCCTCCAGAACTGCCCGCAGCATCTGCGCCTTGCCCGTCTCCAGCCGGATATTGAAGAATATCCCGGCTGCCGCCGGATCCTCAAACGGACAGCGGTTGCCGTGCAGCCACGGCGTAAAGATCACGCCGCCGGAGCCCGGCGCGACCTGCGCGACGGTGTCGGACATGTAATCATACAGGCTCTCATAGACGCTTTCCTGACTCTCGGCCACGTCGGTCTTGGACAGATAAATGTTGACCTCGTCCAGCACCAGATGATCCTTGACCCATTCAAAACACTTGCCCGCCGTCTCCATTTCGGCGAAATAATTGTATTTTCCCTTTTCCGCGCCGACGATGCCCGCGATCATTGACACAATATCGACTGCCTGATGATCCATCACCGTCCCGACCCAGCCGGATGTGCCGGAATAGATATGCGTGCTGCCGACCTCTGTGCAGCCTGCGCCCACGCCGATGAGCGTCGCGTCGCCGCCGCCTCCGTAGACCCGCGTGCCGGGGCAGAGGCCAAGCTCCTGCGCGGCCTGCTCCGTCAAAAGGCCCGCCACGTCGGTGCATTCAATGATCTTTGCCAGGTGCCGCGTCTCGACGCCGTACATCCGGCAAAGCCCCTCGTTCCAGCCCTCGTGGCCGGGCCGTGTGTCGTAAAGAAACGTCGAATAGGCCGAGTCGCGCGTCATGACAAACTCGCCCGTCGCCCGCGCGATGAGCGATTCCTTCACATCCAGCCACTTGTGGGCTTTTTGGAAGATCTCCGGTTCGTGCGCCTGCACCCATTTGTATTTCCAGAGCGGGTCCTTGACGCTCGTCGACGCGGCGTGCGTCGCGCGCAGCGAGCGCAGCAGCATCCCGGCGTTCACGCCGGAAACGCACAGTCCGTGCGTCTGGCAGGCTTTGAATTCCGCTGTCGCCCGCTGATCCATATAGCTCATCGGGCGGCGCAGCGCACGGCCCGCTTTGTCCACGAGCACCATGCCCTGCATCTGCGAGCAGAACGAAATGCCGGACACCTGCGCAGGCGTTACGTCGGTCTTTTCAAACACGGCCTTCGTCGTGCGGCACATGGCGGCCCACCATTCGTCCGCGTCCTGCTCCGCGCCGCCGTCCGGCAGAATATAGAGCCCATAGCCCGCGTAAGCGCTCGCGATCAGCCGGATATCCTGTTCGGCTCCAAACAGGCAGGTCTTGACTCCGGTCGTGCCGAAGTCGTAAGCGATGAGATACTGCATGCGTCTCCTTTCATCGCGCCCAGCAAAAAGCGCGTCAGCCTGTCGGCCATTTTTGTATCCTCCAAAGCGGCATCGCCGCAGAAGATCCGCATCCGTTCCTGATAATATTCGCAGCTATAGGAAAACTGCAGCATCATCAGCAGATTGTCAAAGAAAAACGCAAACAGCCGCGGCTCGATCTGTTCCGTGAGCTGGCCGCCCTGCTGCGCACCGTCAAACAGGCGCGTATAAAGCGCCGCCGTGCGCGATTCGATCTCGCGGGCAAGCGCCCCGGCATACTTCCGGCAGCTGCCGGAGGTGATCTCGTTGTACATCGCGTTGTAGCTCGCGTGGCTGCGCGACTGGCGGATGAGCGCGAGGATCAGCCGCCGCATCCGCGCCTCCAGCGGCCCGCCGCCCGCGGCGGCCTCCTGCAGGGTCGCGTCGAGCAGCTCAAGAGAATGCCGCACGCAGGTGAGGAAAAACGCGTCCTTGTCCCCAAAATATTTATAAATGACGCCGACGCTCACGCCCGCGCTCTTTGCGACTGCCGCGATCGACGCGGGCTGAAAGCCGCAGCGGGCAAATTCCGCAATGCCCGCCTCCAGAATCGCGCCCAGAGCCGCTTCATCCAGCTTCCGATACATAAAACACCTCAACATGACGTGAATGACTGTTCACGTCTATATTATAATTCTTATAAAAACATCTGTCAATCCACAAAATAATTCAGCATATCAAACAAAAAATAAGCGCCTGTCAAAAGGCGCTTGAAAAGCAGCTGCAATTTGTAGGAGCGTGGCTTTGCTCCGCCCGCCCCAACGCCTTCTCCCGGGGGAAGGTGGCCCGAAGGGCCGGATGAGGGCAGGGAAGCAGCTGCGAATTGCTGAAAATCTCAAGCAAAGCGCATCTGCCCACAGCCCGCATCAGTCTGCTCCGCAGCCAGCTTCCCCTCGGGGAAGCCAAAGGCGCTCCCGCGCCAGTGCAGCACCGGAGGCTGCTATGCCGGTTATGCGTCGCTGGCGGACAGGAAATAAAACGGCTGCAGCGCGTCGCCGGTCAGGCGGACGGTCACGGTCAGCTCCGTCATGCTGTTTCCGGTGGGAATGACTCCGTCGGCGAACGCGCGGTACACGGCCCGACGGAATTCCTGCGGCTGAAGCTCCTCCGCGCCCGCGTGGTCATAGACCGCGCGCACGTC
>CAKUND010000129.1 GCA_934668295.1 uncultured Oscillospiraceae bacterium | reverse complement strand
TATGAAATTGAAAGTCTAAGCTGTCTGTAGTCAGCCATGTGGTCAAAGGCGGTTTTTCGGGCGATTCCGGAAATTGCAGAAAACCCGAAAATGCCCGTGTGTCAAGGGGTTCGGGCATTTTGACTCCGGCAGGTCGGATGAACGCTGCCGCACTCCCAAACCACGCGCTCTGCCATCTGCGCTGCGTCCAGAATTGCGGGATTATTATAACGGATATGGCGGGAAAAAGCAAGGGAAAGATTCGTGGGAGGGAAATCTTGAACCCCCTGGGGGGCTTCCGCCGGTCGGTGCAGTCGGGTATAATGAACGAAAAGAACTCAGCAAAGGAGCTTTCCCCATGAAAAAGACTGTTTCTGCAAAGAATCTGGCGTTCTGCGCGCTCTGCATCGCGCTGTGCGTGGTGCTGCCGATGGCGTTTCATGCGATCGCGAACGCCGGCCCGATCTTCCTGCCGATGCACATTCCCGTGCTGCTGTGCGGCCTGGCCTGCGGGTGGCCGTATGGCCTCGTCTGCGGGCTGCTGGGGCCGGTGCTGTCCGGCGTGCTGACGGGCATGCCCTCCCCTGCCGTGCTGCCCGGCATGATGGTCGAATGCGGCGTATATGGGCTGGTCAGCGGTCTGATGATGCAGGCCGTTCACACGAAAAAGCTGTATGCCGACCTGTATATCAGCCAGATCACGGCGATGCTGCTGGGCCGGATCCTGTCCGGCGTGTGCAAGGCGCTGATTTTCGCGCCTGCGACATTCACGGTCGCGGCGTGGGCGACAACGTCGTTCGTGACCGGTCTGCCCGGCATCGCGATCCAGCTCGTGCTGCTGCCGACGCTCGTCGTCGCGCTGACGAAGGCGCGGCTGCTGCGGGTGCGGTACGCGTAAGAGGGCGCAGCGATGGAACAGCAGGCTGTCATCGACTTTTTTGACCAGGCCGCCGCAGGCTGGGATGCGCAGCTGGTGCGCAATGAGGCGGTGATCGGGCAGATCCTGGACAATGCCGGGATCCGGCCCGGCGTGTCGGTGCTGGATGTCGCCTGCGGGACAGGCGTTCTGATCCCGGATTATCTGGAGCGCGGCGCGGCACAGGTCACGGCCATCGACATTGCGCCGGAAATGGCGCGCATTGCACGTGAAAAATTCCCGCAGGAGAACGTGACTGTGCTCTGCGGCGACGCGGCGCAGGCGCGCTTCCCTGCCCCGTTTGACTGCATTGTGGTCTACAACGCGTTCCCGCATTTCCCGGAGCCGGAACGGCTGATTGCACATCTGGCCGGGCTGCTCGCGCCCGGCGGGACGCTGACGGTCGCGCACGGCTTTTCGCGCAGAGCGCTCGACGCGCACCACGAAAAAACGGCGCGCAGCGTTTCCAACGGCCTGCTGCCGGCCCAGACGCTGGCGGAAATTTTCGCAAGATATCTGACCGTCATGGTACAGATCTCCGACGATACCATGTATCAGGTCGCGGGCCGGCGCTGAGCCGGATTGCGCTCAGCGCTGCTCCCCTTCCCGCTGCAGAACGATCACGTTCTCGTGCTCCGCAGCGGAATACGCCGAGGTATCAATATAAAGCTCCTCCGCCTGCTCAAGCGCATGGCGGAGCTTTTTTGCATATGGCAGTGCCAACGGAATCCGCTCCAGCGGATCGATCACATCATCGATTACACCGCACAGCAGCGCGTATAGTTTTTGATAGTCAGCCATAAAAAACGTCTCCGATTACCTGTATTTGGGTAATTCCAGAATAGCAAAATTCTTCTTCAATGTCAACCCGTATTCGGGTAATTTCGCATTTCTATGCTGTTATCATCATTTTAACCCAAGTTCGGGTGGAATGATGAGGCAACGGCATGGACTATTCTTCTTTATATGTCTCGCGTATCCGGAGCTTGTGCCGGCAGCGCGGTATCAGCATCAATAAACTAGCCACCATGAGCGATGTCAAGCAATCCACGCTTGACAACATTGTGCGCGGTCTGACGAAAAATCCGCGTGTCATGACGCTCCATAAGCTTGCACTGGCATTCAATATGACGCTGGCAGAATTTCTGGATTTCCCGGAATTGAACGACTATTCGTTTGATGACGATACAGACGATGATTAAATCGTAAAAGTGGACAAGCAAATTTACAACTATTTCTTATCAACACAAGGACTTTTCTTGAAATTTGTAACTGCTGTCCAGCATTTTCTTTTGCTTCTCCAAAAGAAAACGCTGGCTCGTCAGAAACGGCCTCGACGGAACGAGCCCCCGCTATTCGCGGAGTCTCTTATCCTCTGAGTCCGTTTCTTCCTCCTCAAATTGCAAACGCTCCGCTGGTTTGCAATTTGAAGCCCGGGGGATTTCGATTTCCCCCCTCCGGAGCCCCCTTGAAGCGACCAAGAAAACCGCTTCGGTTTTCTTGGATCTTTCCCGCTAAATTTGTCAAAGCCCAAAAATTCTGACGCAGTGCGTACAGCATTTGTAGGGGTCGATGCCGGTCACAGCCGTTCGCGACGAAGGAGCGTTACGGATGTGGGGCTGCCGCTTGCCGGTACACATCGACCATGCAGAATGCATCGTTTTATACGAAAAACTCCGGCGAATTCAGGACTTCCCAATGGGCCGACAGAGTCGTCGGCCCCTACAACGACCCTCGCTCTCCCCTGTAGGGGCGGACGACCCTGTCCGCCCGCAGAATATGCCGGTTTTATGGAAATCTGCGGCGAATTCGTACTGCCATGCAAATTTTGAGCGCAGGGCGTTTTTACCGCAACTGTTCAAACGCAGCTACCGACAAACTGAAAGGCTCCCGCATGCGGCTGCATGCGGGAGCTTTTGTAATGCTTGAATTAGATATCCAGCGGATCCATGCTGAGGACGGGGTGGCCGACTTCGGACAGGAATGCGAGCAGTTCTTCCGGATCGCCGTTCGGGCAGTTGGTCTCGTCTGCGACCATATCGGCGAAGTTGTCGATGTCGTACATATCCTTGGCAGTCTCGTTGAGCTTGTCGCGGATCTGATCCTTCAGCTCCTTCGGCAGCCAGACCAGACGGCCGACGCCGCCCTCGGCCTTGAGGAACTTGTGGGAGGCGATGTAGTGCTTGCCGTGGCCCATGAAGCCCGGAGTCTGCACGCCGCCGCCGGTCATGGAGGCCATCTCGGAGAAGGTCATGCCGAGCGGGGTGATGCCGGCGTATTCACGGCAGGTGATGACGACGCCCATCGAGCACGGCTCGATGCCGCAGATGCACTCGAAGCAGCCGCAGGAGGTCATCGGATCCTCGAGCAGGGAGTACAGCGTGACGTGCTCCAGCGCGCCGTGCGAGTACTGCGCGACAGCCTCGTCGACGTCTTCGTAGCGGCCGGTGCGCTCGTCGATGCAGCGCTCCTTGGTGACGACCTGGCAGGGGCCCTGCGGGTCGAGCTCGTTGGTGGCCTTCGCATCCAGCCAGGACACAGCGCCGCACAGGCCCAGACGCTCCGGGGTGACGATGCAGACGTGGCTCGGGGAGAACGCCTGGCACATGATGCAGGAATAGAAGACGGGCACGGATTCGTCGGTCATGGACTTCAGACGCTCGTCGCGCTTGTCGAAGACCTCATTGGCGTGCTTGCGGAGCGCGGCGTTCGGCTCGTCGCCGACGACGATGCGGACCTGGCACTTGTCAACGACCGTGTCGAATTCGGACTTGATCTTGGCGTAGAGCACTTCGCCGATGTGCTTGAACTTGAAGCCGGCCTCGAAATCAGCCTTGCTGATACGGACGCGGATCATGTCGCGCTGGCCGGTGTGCATGAGGCCCTCGACGCAGTTGAGGAAGGAGTGGATCTTACGCTCGAAGACGGGCTCGAAGTCAGGCTGCATGTTCTTGCCCGCGACCTCGACGGTGTAGCTCATGGAGATCTTGGAGCCGACCGGGATCTCGTCAATTTCGGGCCCTTCGACCACGATCTTGTGATCTTCGACTTCGGAGGCATCCTTCGTGGTGACGAGCTCGAAGCAGTCCTTGCGGGAGCCGTCGATCTCGACCTGCATGTCGCCCTTGCGGATGATCTCGCCCTCGAATGCGGAGGAGAAGGAGACGGGGATGTCGATCTTCGTGATCTTCAGCTTGATGCCGCGGGCCTCAATGGAGGTGTCGATCCAGTCCTTGGTGTCATCATAGATGATGAGGGACTTCGGAACGGCCCACATATCATCGTGATCGTTGGTGATGACCGGGAAGCCCAGCTTGATGGCGCCGGCGCCGCAGGCGACGGTGATGTCGTTGACGGGCTTATAAGCGTTGACAAAGGCGTTGATGCGGTCGAAGGTGTACTTGTGGAAGCCCTCGACATCGCCCGGCTGGATGGCGCCGAAGATCATGGCTGCGCGCACGACCAGAGAAATGACATGGCCGACGGACCAGATCTCTTCGCCGACGGGAACGACACGGACGGGGAAGCTCATGGAAAGACCGGCCTCCACGGCCTGCTCGATGATGCCGCCGATGAGGAACACGAAAATGCCGCGGGACTGGTAGCCCTTGATCGTCTCGACCGCTTCCTCGGTGGAGGGAGCCGGGCCGATCATGACGACGAAGCCGGGGATATCGCCGGTGACAAGCGGAACGCCGAGCTCACGGACTTCCGCGTCAGTGAAGTGGCCGTGATAGTTCGTGCCCTCGTACGGGGTCTGGGTCTTGACATATTTGCACGCCTCGATCATCTCGGCGGCGATGGCGGTGCCGACGCCGGACTGGAAGATGGAGTTGGTGCGCGGTTCGCGGAGCATCATGGCCTTGACGTCGGCCAGAGCATCCTGCAGCTCGCCGGTCGTGGTGACCTTCTTGCCGATGTAGGCATAGATACATGCGCAGAAATACGCGGTGGAGGGAAGCGTCAGGGGAGCGTCGCGGCCGACTTCTGCCACGATTTTGTTTACTTCTTCCTCAGCCTTGGCGAACATCTCGTCAGAGCCGTCGAAGACGCGGTTAAACAATGTCTTCATTGTGGTTTCATTCCTTTCAGA
>CAKUND010000128.1 GCA_934668295.1 uncultured Oscillospiraceae bacterium | reverse complement strand
AGGCTGACGCGGCTCTGGATGAGCTTGGAGGCTTCTTCCACGGTCTTGCTGCCCGCAAAATAGCCTGCGGCTTCGTCAGAGATGATGTCCAGCACATTCTGGTCATAGTCCACAAACGTCGTCGTGGAGTCGATCAGCGCCAGCACAGCGTCATACTGCTCCTGTGTGACGGCGTACAGCTCGATCATCGGCTCGTCGCCGTAACTCATGCCGCCGTTGGAGATGGGGATGGGGTTGCCGTCGTCGTCAAGGATCTGGTTGCCGTCGGCGTCCGTCTCGTATTCCTGCGTCATGGCCTCCTGCGCCTTTGCTTCAAAGGACGCTTTTACGATGGGGAAACTCCAGAGATCCTGCTGGAAATCGTCGGAGAGCGTCGAGCGGATAAAGGTCCACGCACCGGACTTATCCCTGCAGGTCGTGGAGATGGAGAGCGTGCAGCTGGCGTTGAACGCGTTGCCGCTGGAGCCGTCCTCGCGCGGGAAGCCGATAAAGCGGATGTCGTTGTTCAGCGCGGCAAACGTATAGTACAGATCGCTGAAGCCGGAAAGCGACGTCGGATAGAGCAGCTGCTTGCCGTTTTTCAGGCGCGTATAATCGCTTTCATAGTCGTCCGAATCCGACTGCCAGTCGTATTCCGCCGGGAAGGGCTTGACGAACTCCAGCAGCGCGCGGAATTCATCGGTATCAAAGCTGCACGTGCCATCCTGCCAGTTCATAAAGCTCCCCGCGTTCATCGCGATGCAGTACTGCAGCATTTCCGCCTGCGTGTAATACTTGTTGAAGACCGTCGCGCCCTCGGGGAGCCTGGAAAGCGCGTCGTTGACGTCTGCCAGCGTCCATGTCGTATACTCGCCCACGACCTTGCCGAGACCGACCGCGGTCGTGACGCCGAAATCGATGGGCAGGCGATAGAGCTTGCCGTCGGTCTGGGCCGCGTTCAGCGGCTGCGTCATGAGCTTGTCGCGCGAATATTCGGGGTCCGCGTCGAGATACGGCCACAGGTCCTCCAGCAGTCCCTTGGCGGCATACTGACCGATGGGAAGCTCCGTGCCGTTGACAAGGATATCAGGCACATTGCCGGAGATGATCTCCGTGTTGAGCTTGGTCAGACCGGCATTATAATCGTCGTCCGTCGCATACTCGGAATAGTCCTTGACGACGATGCGGTAGTCCGGGTTGCTCTTGTTGAACTTGACGATCTGGCTGCGGAGATTGTAGTCCAGATACAGGCAGGCCAGCGTCAGCTCGGTCTTCGTCGTGACAGAGGCCGCGTCCACGCGGTTGAGGACAAGGATCTGCTGCTTGCTGGGGCCGTCGTCCGAATAGTCATAGGTCACAGCGACGATGCGCCCATCCGACAGGAAGCCGAACTGGTCGCTGTTGATATTGTTGCTGTCCACATCGCAGGCCATCCAGTCGACGACCTTCTCGACCTCGCCGTTGTCCCTGCGTTCGCCAAAGATATTGCCGTTATCCATAAAGAAATAGGCATAGACATCATTGCCGGGGAGGATGTTCCACGCGCGGGAGGAAACGGGCGTTTCCTTGCCCCAGTCCTTCGTCTCCGGGTCAAGCTGCTTGAAGACCATCTTGCCGTCTGCGGAGGAGGTCGTCATGCCGACCTCGCTGGCGGACAGCTGGCAGATCTGGCCGTTCAGCTCGTCGCCGGACTTGCTGAACACGAAGCTGCCGTCCGGACCGTAGACGTTGACGGTCTGATAATCATAGGTATAGACATAGCCCTTGTCGTCGGAGAGGATGGAATCGATGTAAGTATAGCGCCAGCTGTCCGTGTCGTCCGTCTCCTCCTCGGAAACGGGCGTGATGGTGCGCAGCAGCGTGCCGTGCGCGTCAAGCTGGATGAGCTCGGAGATGGAATCGCCCTCCGTGCCGTCGTCCGCGTAGTGGCTCGTCTGCCGGTAGAGCCAGAGCGTGCCGTCCGCACCGGCGGCCATGGTCTGGATGTTGGTGCTGCTGTTGAAGGTCTGCATGCTGCCGTCGGGATTCATGGTCACGCCATCCGGCATGTCCGGGTTTTCCACGACCGGCTCGGCCACATAATTGTCAAGCTGCACGCACTCGCCGGTGTCGAGGTCAAAACGGAAGATAACCTCGGAATAGGTATCATAGGAGATCTCCTCGCCGGTTTCATCGGTATATGTCTCCTTGCCGCCATCCGGGACACTTGCGGTAAAGTAAAGCGTGTCGCCGGAGACGCAGCTCGTGCCGATCCACTGGATCTCCTCCGGCAGATCAAAATACTGTGTCTGATAGGCGAACTGCGTCGAGGTCTTGTCCTCCGCTTCGCTCTGTTCTGTCTTTTTTGTATCGTCCGCCGTCTGCGCCTCATTTTTGCTGCATCCGGCAAGAACGCCGAACAGCAGAACGAGCGCAAGGCAGACGCAAAGCAAACGTTTTGTCATAAACGTGACTCCTTTCTGGTTCCGATATGGTTTGCTCCATGCTGCCACATGGTAACAGAAATATACCCAAAAAGAAACCCCTTCGGGGCAGATTTAAGAAAGAATTAAGTAAATCGAATGGTTTTCATACGGCTTGGAATTCCCCGAGATCCGTGCTATACTATATAAAAATCGCAACAGGAGGCAGCTTATGCCCGCGCATGTCATTTCCAGCGAACAGCAGCGCGACCGGATGCTGCATACGCCGATCCCGAAGCTGATCGTGTCGCTGTCCATCCCGACGCTGGCGTCCCAGCTTATTTCCGTGTTTTATAATACCGCCGACACCTATTTCGTCTCCAAGCTGTCTACCAGCGCCTCAGCGGCTGTCGGCGTCGTCTTTTCTCTCATGTCCATCATTCAGGCCTTCGGCTTCGGCATCGGCATGGGCTGCGGGTCGATTATCAGCCGCAGTCTCGGCAACCGGGACAACGAGCGGGCCGACCGCACCGCGAGCAGCGCGTTCTTTTTTGCCGCCGCCGTGGGTCTTCTCATCTGCATTGCGGGCCTTTGCACGCTCCGGCCGCTCATGCGCCTGCTTGGCTCGACGGAGACGATCCTCCCATACTCTGAAAGCTACGCGCGCATCATTCTGCTGGCCGCGCCTGTCATGTGCGCGTCGTTCGTGCTGAACAACACGCTGCGCTCCGAGGGCGAGGCGACGCTGTCCATGTACGGCATCTGCGCGGGCGGACTGCTGAATGTCGCGCTCGACCCGCTGTTCATCTTCGTCTTCGACATGGGCATCGCGGGCGCAGCGCTGGCTACGGCCCTCAGCCAGCTGGTCAGCTTCTGCATCCTCACGTGGCTGTTCCTGCACGGGCGGAGCATCGTGCGCGTCCATATCCGCTGCGTCAGCCGGCGGCCCGGGCTCTACGGCGAGATCCTGCTCGTCGGCTTCCCGACGATCTGCCGGCAGGGCTTTGCAAGCCTGTCCTCTGCGCTTTTAAACAATGCCGCTGCCGTCTATTCCGACGCGGCCGTCGCCGCCGTGACGATCTCCAACAAGGTCTATCTGCTCGTCCGGTCGATCGTGATCGGCATCGGACAGGGCTTCCAGCCCGTAGCGGGCTATAATTTCGGCGCAGGCGATAAAAAGCGTACGCGGCAGGCGTTCTGGTTCTCCGTGCTGCTCGGAACGGCGGTATGCGTCGTCTGCGCAGCCGTGATCGCGCTTTTCCCCGACGAGATCATGCGCTTCTTCCGCGACGACGCCGAGGTCACGCGCATCGGCCGGCAGGCGCTGCTCTACGCCTGCGCCGTCATGCCGCTGATGGCATATTCGACTTATGTAAACCAACTCTACCAGTGCCTCGGCTTCCACCAGGCCGCAACGCTCCTGGCCAGCTGCCGCAACGGCCTGCTGTACGCGCCGCTCATCCTCCTCCTGCCGCGCACGCTGGGCCTTGCCGGCGTAGAAATGAGCCAGCCCGGCGCGGACCTTTTGACCTTCGTCGTTTCGCTCCCGTTCCAGATCTGGTTCTTCCGCCACAAGCTCCGCTGACCCACCGCCGGATTATATTGCCCACCCCTACAAAACGCATACACCTTTTCCCTCTGTCCGCGTATACTGACAGGGGGGTTTTTTATGTGTGTGAAGACTGAGCAGCTCGGGCTGCTGCTCATTGGGGCGGGCGTCGGGCTTTTGCTGTCGTTTGCGCTGTGCGGCTGGTTTCTGCGGGTTTTGATCGCGGCGATCCTGATCGTGCTGGGACTTTTGATCCTGAAGTAATTTCGGAAACATATCCTTGTCCGGCTCCGCGTATATATATCCCAGAACATATACAAGGAGTTGAGACCATGGAGCTTGCATTTGAACAGAAACAACGGTCCTGCCTGCATCGCACGGCGCATCTTTCGCTCGCGCAGGAACAGACGCAGGAGCTCATCATACCCGACAGCATGCCGGACGCTTCCCGCACGCTCATCTGCTACGCCGAGCCGGAGGTGCAGAGCAAAACAAACCGGGAGGGCAGTCTTCTTGTGACGGGGACGCTGCGCGCGAGCTGCCTGTACGCAGACGAAGCGGGCGGGCTGCAGCTGCTGACCTCCGAGCTGCCGTTTACGGTCAAGCTGGAGAGCGCCGAGCTGCACGAGCAGACGCAGACGCTCGTGCGCTGCTGCGTCCGCAGCGCGGACAGCCGCCTGATCAACTCACGCAAGGTACTCCTGCGCGTGACGGTTCTGGTTCAGGCAGATGGGTATGAGCCGCAGACGCAGAGCATGAGCGTCCTTACAGACCCGCCTGCCTGCCTGCAGCTGAAGACACAGACCTATGAGACGAGCGAACCCGTAGAGCTTTCCGAGCGTGCGTTTCAGGTCAGCGAGGAGCTGAATCTTCCGGACGGCAGGCCGCAGATCGCGCGGCTGGTCAGCTTCGCGCTTACGCCTGTCGTGCAGGAGCAGGGACTGGTCGGGAGCAAGGCGATCCTGAAGGGGACGGTACATTTACAAATTACGTATCTGGATGCGGAGAACGCGCTGCGGACGCTGAGCTTTTCCGTGCCGTTTTCGCAGTACTGCCAGATGGAGGGCGACTACGATCAGGACGAAACGCT
>CAKUND010000127.1 GCA_934668295.1 uncultured Oscillospiraceae bacterium | reverse complement strand
CTTCCTGCCGGAAAGCCATCGACCGGTATCTGGAGGAACGGAACCAGATCGTGCTGACGGACAATAAGGCGCTCTTTGGGTCACGGGATAAAAACCGCATCAGCGTTTCCGCTGTCCATCGACTGGTTAAAAAACATCTGCTGGAATCCGGACTTGACGCGTCGCAATTCTCCGCGCACAAGCTGCGGCACACTGCTGCAACGCTGATGCTGGCGAACGGCGTGGATCTGAAAACGCTGCAGGAGGTTCTGGGTCACGAAAATCTGAATACGACACAAATCTATACGCATATTGAAAACACAGACAAGAAAATTGCCGCAGAGGCCAATCCCCTTTCCAAGCTGAAACTGTAGAAATTGAAACGCAGGCAGTGCACAGCCGAAGCGATGTACTGCCTGCTCAGTTTGTTATTCGTTATTCTATATGTGCGAAGGTCGTTCCAAGGCTGGTATCAAATCCCAGTGCTTGATACATCGCCTCGTCGCATGGCGCACAGCATACGGTTAAGCTTGAGATACCATTTTCTCTGCACCAGTTTTGTGCTGCCTCTGCCAGCTTCCTCGCGATTCCCCTATTCCGGAATGCGGGTTCAATGTAAAAATCCTCAAACACGCCCACATTTGAACAGGAAAACGTCGAATAGGATACGGCGACGCTGCACATGCCCACAGCGCGATAGCCGCGCTTAGCCATGAAGAATGTGATTCTCCCCTCTCGGACGGCCTGCTGAAGCTGTTTCTGCTGGGATTTTGTAAGTGTTTCCTCGCCGATTTCACGCTTAAATCCGTTTTCCAGCTTCAAAAGCTGCCAATCAATGGGGTCTTTCAGAACCTCCACGGTAAACGGCACAGTCTCCGCAGGCGGCAGAAGCATCAACGGCTCGCCCCACTCATCAACGCCGTTTTCAACAAATCCAATGCGTTTCCAGAACCGGAGACGGCGTTCGTCTCCGCCGTAATTCAGCTCCGCATAGCATGCGCCGCGTGCCTTTGCCCAGTCCATAAGAACAGCAGCGCATGCTCGGCCTGTTCCATTGCCTCGGAATTCCGGGTAGACGCAGAATTCCATGATAAAGCACTTTCCATCCTCGGAAGTGAAAATCACCGGCAGCGCGAAGCCGATATCCCGACCATTTTGCTGAAAGAACAGGTAATGGCAATTGTCCTGCGGCCGGTCGTGAACGCACTGAACCTGCGCACGGTATTCCGTATCGTTCAAAAAATGCGTAAGGTTTTCGTCGTTCGGGTCGGGAAAAATGTCCCGCTTGTGGTAGGTGTGAAGCTGCTCCCAAAAGGCCGCAGTATCGGCCTCGGTAACTGTCTCACGGATGATGATCTGGTTTTTCATGCTGTTTCCTCCAAAATTTGATTCGGAGGGTTAGGAAGCGTGAACCCTCCATACACGACTCAGTTTCATGAAAAACCACCCTTTCTGTTCCATATTTGCGCGCAAATTGCCTGCTGCCGCTATTATAGCAGGAGATTTACCGTATTGCAAGAAATAGAAAAACCAGACAGCGCGCAGTCGTGCTGTCTGGTTTTACTTTACGATCAACCGCCCAGATAGGCTTTTTTGATGGAATCGCTTTCGAGAAGCTCCTTGCCGGAGCCGGAGAGTGTGATCTTGCCGGTTTCCAGAACGTAGGCGCGGTTCGCGACCTGCAGCGCCATCTGCGCGTTCTGCTCGACGAGCAGGATGGTCGCGCCGGCCTTGTGGAGTTCCCGGATAATGTCGAAGATCTGCTCGACCAGGATCGGGGCCAGACCCATAGACGGCTCGTCCAGCATCAGCAGCTTCGGTTCCGACATCATGGCGCGGCCCATGGCAAGCATCTGCTGTTCGCCGCCGGAGAGCGTGCCGCTGATCTGCTTGCTGCGCTCCTTCAGACGCGGGAAAAGCTCATAAACATGCTCAAGATTGCCTTCAATAGAGCTGTTTGGGCGGGTATACGCGCCCATTTCGAGGTTTTCCTCGACAGTCATGTGCGCAAATACGCGACGTCCCTCCGGGCATTGCGCAAGGCCGAGCTGAACGATCTTGTTGGGAGCCATGGTATTGATCGGCGTACCCATAAATTCGATCGTACCGGTCTTTGCGCGAAGCAGGCCGGAAATCGTGTTCAGGACCGTGCTCTTACCAGCGCCGTTTGCACCGATCAGCGTGACGATCTCGCCCTCGTTGACCTCAAGAGAAACGCCCTTGACTGCATGGATCGCGCCGTAGTAAACATGAAGATCATTGACGGAAAGCAGCATGTCTCAGCCCTCCTTCTTTTTGCCGAGGTACGCTTCGATAACGGCCGGATTGGCCTGAATATCGTTCGGCGTACCCTTCGCAATGATTTTACCGAAGTTCAGAACGCAGATGCCCTCGCAGATACCCATAACAAGGTTCATATCGTGCTCAATCAGCATGATGGCAATGCCAAAAGTGTCGCGGATCTTGACGATATTCTCCATAAGCTCACTTGTTTCGGACGGGTTCATACCGGCAGCAGGCTCGTCAAGCAGCAGCAGACACGGATTTGTCGCCAGCGCACGGACGATCTCCAGACGGCGCTGCGCGCCATACGGCAGGCTGCCCGCCAGATGATCTGCCACATTTTCCATATTGAAAATGCTCAGCAGCTCCAGCGCGCGCTCCTTTGCAATGCGTTCGCGTCTCCAATACTCCGGCAGGCGGAGAATGGCAGAAGCGGCGGAATACTTCATTTCATTGTTCAGGCCGATCAAGACGTTATCCAGCACCGTCAGATTGCGGAACAGGCGAATATTCTGGAAGGTCCGGCCAATGCCCATGTGGTTGACCTCGACCGTGCTCTTTCCTTCTGTCGAAACGCCATCCAGAAGAATGGAGCCGCGGGTCGGCTTATAGACGTTGGTCAGAAGATTGAAAATCGTCGTTTTACCTGCGCCGTTCGGGCCGATCAGGCCGGTGATCTCCGTGCGGCCGATGGCAAGGTTAAAGTCGGCGACAGCGGTCAGACCGCCGAAGTCAATGCCGAGGTGGCGCGTTTCCAGAATCGGAGGCTTGCCGATGTCACGTTCCGTCAGCAGGTTCGTATACGGCTGCGGAACAAGCTTGGGCTGCGGATTGACCCATTTGTTACTCATTGTCTGCCGCCTCCTTCTTTGGATTTTCTGCACGTCCGGTCAACCGGTTCAAGAACGTCTCAAGACTGCGGGACAGCGAGAAATCGTAGCTGCCGAGCAATCCCTTCGGCCGGAAGATCATCATCACAACAAGCGCCAGCGAATACACGACCATGCGGTAATCCGAGAACGAACGCAGAAGCTCCGGCAGAATGGTAAGCACCGTCGCCGAGAGGATCGAGCCGAGCATGGAGCCCATGCCGCCGAGCACGACCATGACCAGAATTTCGATAGACTTCATAAACTTGAACGTCGACGGATACAGGGAGCCGATATAGCCCGCGTACAGGCAGCCCGCGATACCGGCCAGCATGGCAGAGACGACAAATGCAAACGTCTTATAATATGTCGTCTGCACGCCGACACTCTCAGAAGCAATCTCATCCTCACGGATAGACAGGATCGCGCGGCCATGGCGGGATTTCATGATCGTGTGGATGATGTAGCAGGACACGACCACGCAGATAAACACCAGCGTAAACGAAGAATATTTCGGGATGCGCTTCAGGCCGGCAGCACCGTATGTAAAGTCCGTACCGATCACGGAGTCAATGTTCGTCAGGATGACGCGGATGATCTCGCCGAAGCCCAGCGTGATGATCGCCAGATAGTCGCCGCGCAGGCGCAGCGCCGGGATGCCGATGAGAATGCCGAAGATACCGGCGACGACCGCGCTGATCAGCAGCGCCAGCAGGATGTACGGAACCGCAGCGCCTGTATTGCCGGATTTCAGAAGCTCCTGCACCGGGACGGCTTTCATGAAAATGCCGCCCGCATATGCACCAACTGCCATAAAGCCTGCATGCCCCAACGGAAGCTGGCCCAGATAGCCGGTCGCGACGTTCAGAGAGGTTGCAAGAATGATATTGATGCCAACAGTGATGAGAATGCCGCTCCAATAGTTGGTGATGGTTCCGTTCTGAATGAGGGTATACAGCACGAACCACAGTGCGAGGATCAGCACAAGATTGATCAGATACCGCAGCGGCATGGGAATGCGGATCGCAGATTGCGTTTTCTTCATAGTCCGTCTCCCCTTCCTTACACTTTTTCCGTCTGCGGACGGCCAAGAATACCGGTCGGCTTGACCAGCAGAACGACGATCAGAATGGCGAACACGACGCCGTCCTTCCAGATGGAAAGACCGACTGCAGAAACGATCGCTTCAAGCAGGCCGATGGCAAAGCCGCCGATCATCGCGCCGGGGATCGAGCCAATACCGCCGAGGACGGCGGCGACGAACGCTTTCAGGCCCAGCATGGAGCCCATTGTGGGCGATGCCTGCTGATAAGCGCACAGGTACAAAACAGAGCCGATACCAGCAAGGGCCGAGCCGATGGCAAACGTGAAGGAGATCGTTCTGTTCAGGCTGATGCCCATCAGCTGTGCCGCGCCCATGTCTTCAGAAACGGCGCGCATGGCCTTGCCGAGCTTCGTCTTCTGCACAACGACGGTCAGCGCCGCCATTGCAACGATGGTCACTACGATGGTCAGCAGCGCAGCGTTGCTGATGGTAACCGAGCCGAGCGAGATGTTACCCGGAACAATGGGATCCATGCTCTTCGTATCGGAGCCGAAGAGCAGCTGTGCGCCGTTTTCCAGAAGGAACGAGATACCGATCGCGGTAATGAGCAGGCTCAGTCTCGGCGCTTTGCGCAGCGGTGTGTAGGCGACCTTTTCAATCACAACGCCCAGAAGCGTGCTGGTAACGACCGCGATGACAACAGATACGATGGGATGCAGATGGAAGCTTGTCATGGCATAAAAGGCAGCGTATGCGCCGACCATGATGATATCGCCATGTGCGAAGTTCAAAAGCAGGATAATACCGTAGACCATGCTGTAGCCAAGTGCCACCAGCGCGTAGATCGAGCCTGT
>CAKUND010000126.1 GCA_934668295.1 uncultured Oscillospiraceae bacterium | reverse complement strand
TGAAAAAACACAAATCTTTGAAATTCCCAAGCAACGTTAAGAGATGTTGAACCGCCTTAAGTTGATGACATTACCCCCGGAGCCCCCTTTAAAGCGACCAGAGAACAGATTCTCAGCCTTATCGAAAATAAAGGCGCTGCGCATTTCATATCCGGGATGGCAATCGGGACGGATATGTATGCAGCCGAAATTGTGCTGGGATTAAAAGCCTTCTATCCGGGAATCACGCTTGAATGTACCATCCCCTGCGAGTGCCAAGCTGAAAAATGGCCGGAGGATCTGAGAAATCGGTATTTTGACATTGCGTCCAAATGCGACACGGAAACGCTGGTGCAAACCCACTACACACAGGATTGCAAGGATAAATGCAGCCGCTACATGGTCGATCATGCCGATACGCTGATTGCGGTTTGGAATGGAAGCTCCAGCGGAACCGGAAAGATGATCAGGTATGCGCACCAGCAGGGCAAAACAGTTATCATCATCGATCCGAAGACACTTCAAATTGAGCAGCAGTAAAGCAAAACCCCGGCGGGACGTTCCTTCGTCCTGCCGGGGAGAATTTTTTGTTCAGCCCGCGTCCTCTGCGACGGTGGGGGCTTCGTAGGTTTCGATGCGGCGGATGCTTGCACCGAGGGCGGTGAGCTTGCCGACGATGTCCTCGTAGCCGCGCTCGATAAAGTGCGCGTCCTCGATGAGTGTGATGCCGTCCGCGCACATGGCGGCGATGACCATTGCGGCACCTGCACGCAGATCGCAGGCGCGGACCTCGCAGCCGTGCAGCGTCTGCACGCCGTCGATGATGGCGGTCTTCCCTTCTACCTGAATGCTTGCGCCCATGCGGCCAAGCTCGGCCGTGTAGCGGAAGCGGTTATCGTAGACGCCCTCGGTCACGAGACTGGTGCCGACGGCAGTGGCCAGACAGACGGTGATCTGCGGCTGCATATCGGTCGGGAAGCCGGGGTACGGCATGGTCTTGACATTCGCGCGGTGCAGCCGGTAGGCCGATTCCACGCGGATGGCGTCGTCATACTCCGTGATGTCCGCGCCGATCTCGCGCAGCTTCGCAGTGATGCAGTCGAGATGCTTCGGGATGACGTTCTCGATCAGCACGTCGCCGCCGACAGCCGCAGCCGCTGCCATATACGTGCCCGCCTCGATCTGGTCGGGGATGATGGAATAGCAGCCGCCGTGCAGCGCCTTGACGCCGCGAACCTTGATCACGTCGGTGCCCGCGCCGGAGATCTGCGCGCCCATGGCGTTCAGGAAGTTCGCAAGATCGACGATGTGCGGCTCCTTGGCGCAGTTTTCGATGATCGTCATGCCGCTGCAGAGCACTGCCGCAAGCAGGATGTTCATCGTCGCGCCGACGGAGACGATATCAAGATAAATGTGGCCGCCGCGCAGCCCGCCCTTCGGGGCGTCGGCGCAGACATAGCCGCCGGACTGCTCGACCATGGCGCCCATGGCCTCGAAGCCCTTGATATGCTGGTCGATGGGACGGACGCCGAAGTTGCAGCCGCCCGGCATAGCGACATGGGCGTGGCCGAAGCGGCCAAGCTCCGCGCCGATGAGATAATACGACGCGCGGATGCGGCGGACGAGCTCAATGGGCGCGGTCGCGTTGCGGGCGCGGGTGCAGTCGATCTCAAGCGTGTTGCGGCCGTAGCGCCGGATCTCCGCGCCCATATCGCGCAGGATCTCCAGCAGCAGACGCACGTCTGAGATATCCGGTACGTTTTCGATCCGGCAGGGGCCGCTGACGAGCAGCGTCGCCGGCAGGATCGCGACCGCCGCGTTTTTTGCTCCGGAAATGATCACGGAGCCGGAAAGCTTTGTGCCGCCTTGAACGATGTATTTGATCAAAATGTAATCCCTCTTTGGTAGCGTCGCTTGACAAGAGGCATATGTGCTCTTGTCAAGCGACGCTAGCATCAACTGACACTAAGAGTGTTTGCGGAAATGCGTTATGTTAACAAAGCCAAATTCGGCCGCTATTAGAATAGCACACCATGGAAGGAATGTAAAGGAAAATGACAATTCAGAAACAGAAAATCTTCAGAATTTCTTCATAATTCGACAGATGCGGACGGCGAGGGCTATTTTTCCGCTGTGATCTCGCGCGTGATGCCGTTGATGGAGAAGCTTCCGGCGTCCGTTTCGACCCGCCAGACCGGCATGAAGCGGATGCCCGTACCGGCCAGCTCCGACGGCAGATATCCCAGTGTGAGCGCCGTCACCGCGCTTCCAACCCAGCCAAGCGCGTCGCGCCGGGCCAGCAGCTGCGCCAGTGCGTCGGCGGCGGAGATCGCCTCCTGCTCCGACACGCGCGTGATGGAGCTGCCGCCGGTATAAAATGTGCCCTCGGCCGACGTGAGCCGGTCGTCCTGATACACCAGCTCCAGCAGACTCCCGAACACCGGCACGCCGAGCAGCGTCTGCGAGGCGCAGATCCGCACGCCGTCCTCTGCCTGCTCCCGCGTGAGCGTCTGGTATTGGAAGTCCATGGCGTGCAGCAGCTTTTCCGCGGTCTTTTCCGGATTGCTGACCCGGCTGCCGCCGATCAGTGCGGCGGAAAATCCGCCCGTGCGCGTGACGCGGAGCGTCCCGAGCTCGGATTCATAGGTGCTTTCAAAGCCGGATTCCCCCGCAAGCGCGGCCTTTGCGCCGAGCAGCGCCTGCGCGGCGGTCTGCGCGCCGTCCTCGTTCAGCTCAACGCTGTAGAGCACGGGGCTGCGCGGCAGCTCGTCGAGCGCAATGGAAAGGCCGTAGCTCTCATAGAGCGCCTTGAGCTCCTGCAGCATCTGCCGCTGCTCCTGCGTCTGCGCAAGCCGGTTCGGCACGACGATGCACAGAAGCCCCAGCGCGCAGAGCGTCAAAACGAGAATGATGAGATTTTTCATACGCGAAGCGCTCATATCGGCTCCTCCTGATACGAAGATGGGGTGAGATGTACCCTGTAGGGACCGATGTGGGCATCGGCCCCTACGGCGAAACAGCGAAAAGCCTGCGGATTCGCATTGGACTTTCGCTTTTCGCTGCTGTCTGCTGCGACCGCTCAGGCGCTGATCCGGCTTACTCCGTCTCCCACCCGGCGGCGAGTTCGCCGCCGGTGCCTTCGGCGTACAGCAGCCGGAGCGTGCCGCCCTTCGGCAGACACGCGGCCGCCTGTGCGGCGGGCAGGAGCGCTGCGGGCGTTGACGAGGCCGTGTAGCTGCGGTACAGGACGGAGGCGTTTGTGATCTGCGTGCCGTCGAAGCGGATCTCAACTCCGCCGCGCGGCGCGATCTCAATGCCGGACAGATAATAGCCGAAGGTACATACGGCACTCTGGCCGTCCTCCGAGTAGCTCTGCAGATAGACCCGCGCTTCGCCGTAGCTGCCGCCGGTCAGACTGCTGAGCAGACTCCGCGCGGCCTCGATGCGGTCGCGCGCGTCGGCGGACGCACTCTGGAAGCGGTCGTCCGGCTGGAGGATCTGCAGCTCGATTTTGCCCTGCGCGCTCACGCGCAGGTGCAGGCCCGTCTCGGTAAAGGACGTCGTGCCGTCGTTGCCGACGAAGCGCGCGTCGCCATAGGGGTTGATACCGATCCGGGTGGCGAGGGCGGAAATAAATCTTGCGTCGCACGGATTCGTGCCGAGGCCCGTGCAGACCGCGGCGCTCGACGCGCTGATGAGTGAGAGCGGATCGAGCGCGCGGTAGGGCGCGTCGTCCGATTCGAAGGCAAAGAAGCTGCCGTCCGGGACGGCGGCGGCAAGCTCGGCGGCAAGCGTCTCGGCCGAAAGCGCCGTCTGTGCGCGATAGCAGCCGTCGCCCAGCAGATACAGCTGGGCCGTCTCCCCCTCCAGCGCCAGCAGGTACCACTGTGCCGCCTCGCCCTCCGGCGCGCGCACGTTCAGCCACGCGCCGAGCACGGAAGGCGAAATGCTGCCCGGGAAGCAGAAGGCTGCGCCAGGCCCCCGCAGGGCTTTGTAAAATTCCGATTCCGCGCACGCCTGCGGCGCGTCAGCGCTCTCGAGCGCCTGTGCAAGCAAGCTGCCGTACTGCCCGTAGAGCGTATCGAGGGCGGCGAAATCATACTGCGCGGTCTGCCGGCCGGCCTCGGTGCTCAACGTGACGGCGATGGGCTGCGCCGCGCCGATGAACGCGCTGCCGGTCGCGGGCGCGGTATAGGTCAGCTCCGCTTCGTTCAGGCCGAACAGGCCCGCAAACGGGCGCAGCGCGCCTGCCAGCCATTTGGTTTGCGTGAGCGTCTTTGTCGGCAGGCACATGATCGCAAGCGTCACGTTGACCAGCACCAGAAGTACGATCAGAATGTCCTTTCCGATCTCCAGCAGCCTTCTGCCGGCGCCGGAGGCGCTGAATTTCCGTCCCTGCTTCATGCCTGCGCCTCCGCGGCGGGCATGGTGATGAGGACCGAGGTGCCCTTGCCGTATTCGGACGAAATTTCAATGCTGCCCTTGTGCTGGTTCAAAATCTCCTGCGCGATGGAAAGGCCCAGGCCTGTGCCGCCGGACTCGCGCGAGCGCGCCTTGTCCACGCGGTAGAACCGGTCAAACAGGCGCGGCAGATCCTTTTCGGGGATGCCGATGCCGTTGTCGGTCACGCGGACAAAGACGTTTTTGCCGCTCGTGCCGACGGTCAGATCGATCTTGCCGCCGTCGGGCGTATACTTGACAGCGTTGGAGACGATATTTGTGATGACCTGCTCGATGCGCTCCCGGTCACCGTTGACGTCGGGGATGGCGCCTTCACAGGTGAGCGTCATGGTGTGGTGGTGGTTCTGCTCGGCGTTGAGCTTCGCGGCGTCATAGACGTTCTGCACGGCCTTCAGGAACGGGAAGCGGGAGATATTCATCTCCATCTTGCTGTAGTCGATCTTACTGAGCGTGAGCAGATCCTGCACGATGCGGGTCATGCGGTCAGCCTCGCTGATGATGACGTTCATGAAATTTGACCGCAGCTCCGGCGGCAGTTCGTCGCCGGTGTCGACGATCGTTTCGGCGTAGGATTTGATGTTGGTCAGCGGCGTTCGCAGCTCGTGCGAGACGTT
>CAKUND010000125.1 GCA_934668295.1 uncultured Oscillospiraceae bacterium | reverse complement strand
TCCGGCGGCTGGGGGCTTTCAACTGATCTCGTGAGCCTTGCTGCACTTTGCTGTTCCTTCCCAACTCTTGTAGATGTTCTTCACCCATCTTCTGCCGGTGTCTGAACTGTTTTCGTTTGTTCCCCTTGACTGTATTCATTATATATCATTGCGCAACGACATTCAACGGGCAATGTGCATATAATTACGCAACGATATTTGCGCATTTTTATCGTTGCGTAATGTCTTGCTCGTATGTTAAAGTATGAATGATAAAAAATGGATTTATCCGATAACAGAAGGAGAGTTAAATAGTATGGCAACGTCTAAAGCACAGCAAAAGGCGCAAAACAAATGGATTGCAAAGGCGTATGACCGCATCAACTTGACCGTTCCAAAGGGTCAGAAAGATTTAATTCAGGCCCACGCCGAAGCGCAGGGCGAAAGCACGAACGGATTTATCAACCGCGCGATCTCGGAGACGATGGAGCGGGACGGGAAGCCGAAAACGGATTGACAACGGCGGGAAACGCCGTATAATGAAAATACGAGGTGAAGCGAAATGTTAGATGAAAAAGATTTACAGGCTATCGATGAAATTTTCGCGCACAGAATGAACGTGATTCTGAAATCTGCCATTATGCCGAAATTCAACCTTCTGGCAGAGAATCAAAAGACCATGATGGAAACCCGCATCCCGGAAGACGACTTCGAAGATCTGAAGGAAGACGTGCAGATGCTCCGGGCAATCGTCCGGAAACACAGTCAGGAAAGCAAGGAACTGAAGCGCGCCTGACTTGGGGTCACGGAATAAGGGGGCAGGCATATGAAAGTCTACACCATCATCGGCGGTGTAAACGGCACGGGCAAGAGCAGCCTGACCGGCGTTCTGCGGGCGCAGCGCAATGATCTGGGTGTGATCGTGGACGTTGACCGCATCACGGCGCTTGCAGGCGTCAGCCCGCTTGAGGGCGGCAAGATGGCGATCCGGCGCATTGACGATTGCCTGGACAAAGGCATTTCCTTTACGCAGGAATCCACGCTGTCCGGCTTCCGTACAGCGCAGACAGCGGCCAGAGCGAAGCGGGACGGCTATACCGTCCGGCTGTTCTATGTCGGCCTTGACACGCCGGAGGAAAGCCTTGCACGCATCGCGAACCGTGTGAAGCGCGGCGGGCATAACATCGGGACAGAAGACGTCCTGCGCCGTTTTGCGGGCCGCTGGGAGGCTGTGTCGAAGGTGCTGCCATACTGTGACGAGGCACATTTTTTTGACAACGACAACGGCTTTGTCGAGGTCGCAGAGTACAAGAACGGTGAGTTACTGCTTGTTGGCGATCTTCGCCCGGCATGGGTGCTGGAATTGCAGCAGTATCTTCTTCACGCCGAAGGCTCAAAGGACGGTGACGCAGAATGACCTACGCTGACCGATACCACCTGACACCGGAGCAGAGCCGCTTCCTTGCAAAAAAGAAGTGGGACGAAAATGTGTACTGCGGAATGAAGATGGAAAACCGTGCCGTCACATTCCCACAGACAAAGACCATTCTGGAAGGCGTCAACGTCCCCGGCGTACAGATCGACGATATTCAGGCCATTCTCAACATGCGCGACGCTTGGCGCTTCCTGATTGGCTCGATTGACGAAGATGTGACCTTGGAGTATGTCTGCAAGCTCAACGGCTTCATCGCCCGCAACGAGGCTCTGGAGTGGGGCAAGCTGCGCACGGGAAGCGTGGCCATCTCCGGTACGGACTACACGCCGCCAGTGCCGCAGGAAACGGCTGTCCGGGCAGAGCTTGCCGCCATCCTCGCCGCCGATACTTCGGCAACAGAAAAGGCTCTGAATGCCTTCTGCTGGGGCACACGCGGGCAGCTGTTCTGGGACGGGAATAAACGCACCAGCCTGACGCTGGCGAACAAGATCCTGCTGCAAGCCGGAGCGGGTATGCTGACGATCTCCGCGAAGAACATGGAACAGTTCAACGAAGCGCTGCTGAACTACTACGACACCGCCGAGGCCGAGCCGCTGAAAGCGTTTCTGTATGAGAATGCGATACAGGGGTTGGAGCTTCATTCATAAAAAAATCCGTGAGAGGCCCGCAATGGGCTTTCTCACGGTTTTTCTTTTATAGCAGGTGTTTTGCCGACCGTTTCGTCCTTCTGCCTACCAGAGGCGGCACAGGCAGAGAGCATCAGCCCGTCACCGGTCAGCGCATAAACGCCAGACAGCGCAGAAACAGGCGAGGGGTGGTTTTACAAACCTGAATGAAAAAATAGTTTCAGAATCCTGAGAAGCACGTCTCCATCCGACTACGTTCTAAAAAGCAGGAGGTAATTTATGCCACGCTTAAAAAAGAAAGAGCCCGACTTCATCAAGGTTGGGCGACTCATAAGAGGCTATTTGGCGTTGATGAGCCGTTCAAAGGTCTGAGCAACATGGAAATCTATCGTGTTGTTCAATATTTGGATAGACTTAGGAGCAAGGACAAGACAATCATTGTCGTAGACCACTCAGATATGGTTGAGCAATATTTTGCTAAGCATATTGAATTAACTTGTCACAATGGCATATTAAGGGATGCAAATTAAGAACGATAGATTTAAGGGGCGTTTCATGCAGATAAGCCGCCAAAAGCAGAAGCAAACATGACCGCGATCATGTCTGCTTCAGGAAACTTGAATGTTACTGTTTTGCAGGCGAGGTGCCTTACCGCCCCGCTTTTTGAAAATATCCGGCCTCTAAAAGCAGCGCAAGACAGGCATTGACCTCCTCGTCGGTAAAGAGCGGGCCGTATCTGCCCTTGACGGCGCTGGCCTCCGCGGCCAGGTCGAGCCGGCCGGCGGCCGCAAGCGAATCAAATGCGTCGGACGGACGGTTCCGCCTGCAAAGCTCCCGCACGGCAGCGACGCCGCCTGCGGACTGCACGCTGCGCACAAAGCGCGTCACGGGACTGCCGCACAGGGTGCGGGCCTGCTCTGCGTTCTGCAGCAGCTCCTGATCGAATAAAAGCTCCAGTCTGGTTCGTTCCATAAGCGGCTCCTATCGCATGCTGAACTGGATCTGGTCGCGCTGGCCGAGCTCGGACAGGCGTGTCTCGATGGCGCCGACGCTCCGCCCGTGGCGGCGCGCGATCGCCTCGACCGGAAGCCCTGCGCCGTATTCCTGCAGCAGCTGCGCTTCCTCCTCCGCGCTCCAGTTCCGGCCCGCGTTGACTGCGGCCGGACCGTCGGCGCGGGACTGCAGCTCCTGCAGGACGCAGTGCAGCGCCCGGATGATCTCCGGCCGGTTATAGACGCTCTCGTCCGGCAGCGGCTGGCCCGTCATGGGGTCGACGCCGTCGGCAAGACCGCGAAGCAGCTCGGCTGCGCGCTTGATCTCCATATGCTCACCTTTTCCGACGTTTTCTTCTATTATAGTATGAAAAACGATGCTCTGCAAGCCCTTTCCCGGAAAATCGGAACCATTTGCCGCACAATGGCAGAAAACCGCCCGCAGCCGGTCTGGCTGCGGGCGGTTCCGTTCTGTTTACACGTTGAACAGGAAGTTCACAACGTCACCGTCGTGCATGACGTATTCCTTGCCCTCGCTGCGCAGCAAGCCCTTTGCCTTTGCGTTGGCCAGCGTGCCGCAGGCTTTGAGATCGTCGAAGGCGATGACCTCGGCGCGGATGAAGCCGCGTTCAAAGTCGGAATGGATCTTGCCGGCGGCCTGCGGGGCCTTCGTGCCCTTTTTGATCGTCCACGCGCGGCACTCGTCCGCGCCTGCCGTCAGGAAGGAGATGAGGCCCAGCAGCTCGTAGCTGCACTGGATCAGCCGGTCAAGGCCGGACTGCTGCAATCCGAGCTCCTCCATGAACATGGCCTTCTCGTCCGGGTCGTCCAGCTCGGCGATGTCGGCTTCGAGCTTTGCGCAGATGGGCAGGACTTCGCTGCCCTCCTTCGCGGCCAGCTCCTGCACCTGCGTAAAATATTTGCAGGCCTCGGGCTGATTCACGTCGTTTTCGCTCAGATTCGCGGCGTAGATCGTCTTGCGGAGCGTCAGCAGATCGCTGGTGGCGATCATGGCGGCGTCGTCGGCAGAACATTCAAATGTGCGGGCCAGATTGCCGTCGTTCATATAGTCGCGCAGGGCGGTGAAGACCTCGACCTCGTGGTTGAAGCGCTTGTCGCCGCCCTTGGCGTTTTTCTGTGCCTTGTCGATGCGGCGGTCGATCATCTCAAGGTCGGCCATGATAAGCTCGGTGTTGATGATGTCGATGTCGCGCAGCGGATCGGTCGAGCCCTCGACGTGCGTGACGTTCGCGTCGTCAAAGCAGCGCACGACGTGGACGATGGCGTCGCAGCCGCGGATGTTGGCAAGGAACTTGTTGCCAAGGCCCTCGCCCCTGGATGCGCCCTTGACAAGACCCGCAATGTCAACAAATTCGATCACAGCAGGGGTGAACTTCTTGGGGTTGTGCTGGTCGCGCAGCCACTCGAGCCGCTTGTCCGGCACAGACACAACGCCGACGTTCGGGTCAATGGTGCAGAACGCATAGTTGTCCGCCGCAACGCCCGCATTCGTGATCGCATTGAACAGCGTAGACTTTCCAACATTCGGAAGCCCGACGATACCTAATTTCATTTTTCTTCACATCTCCTTTAATTTCAAGGGTTTTGAGGTTTCCTGATTGCCTCAGCGCACCAATTCCGCACCATTTTTTACGGTGCGCACCAATTTACGCGCTCTCTAACTGAAGCGTCCCAAACAGACGAACGGCGTCTGCCATGGAAGAATCGGTGACGTGGACATATCGATCCATCGTTGTTTTTATACTTGCGTGACCAAGGAGCTTTTGCAGCACCTTCGGCTGCATACCGCCTTCGATCGCGCGGGTTGCATAAGTATGTCGAAGCGCGTGCATACAAAAGCGTTTGATGCCAGCTTCGTCGCAGAGCTTATATAGGTGGGTATCATAGGAACTGTTCTTTGCTGGTTCTCCTGTTCGCCAGTTGATAAAAACAAGATCACGCATGACAAGCCGAGAAGAAACGCCTGTACGTCTGTCTATGTACTCAAGCGTTTTGTCCAGCGTCGGTGACTCCTTTCGCTCCGGGCGGTTATCCCAAATACCTTTGAGGATTTCATA
>CAKUND010000124.1 GCA_934668295.1 uncultured Oscillospiraceae bacterium | reverse complement strand
ACGGCGATGCCGGTCGACAGGTCGATATATTCCTTGCCCGTATCGTCCCAGACAAGCGAGCCCTTGCCCTTGACGATCGTCACGGGGAAGCGCGCGTAGGTGTTCGCGATATAGGTCTGGTCAAGTTTTTTGGTATCCATGTTCATTCCTCCTACTTGGTGAACATCGTGCCGATGCCTTCATTCGTGAGCATTTCGATCAGGATCGCGTGCGGGACGCGGCCGTCGATGATGAACACGCGGTTCACGCCCCATTCAATGGCGCTGCGGCAGCATTCCGCCTTCGGGATCATGCCGCCCTGAATGACGCCGCTGGAAACGAGCTCCGGCAGGTCGCCGACCTTGATGGACGAGATGAGCGTCGACGGATCGTCCTTATCCCTGAGGATCCCGGCGATATCCGTCATGGCGATGAGGCTCTCCGCGCCGAGCTCGCCCGCGATGCGCGCAGCGGCGGTGTCGGCGTTGATGTTGTAGATATTGCCCTCCTCGTCATAGCCGACCGTGGACACGACCGGGATATAGCCCTTGTCGAGCACATCCAGAATGGGCTTGACGTTCACGTTTGTGATCTGGCCGACATAGCCGAGCTCCGGCTTTTTGACCTTCGCCTTGAGCATATGTCCGTCAAGGCCAGACAGGCCGATGGCGCTGCCGCCCTTAAGCTCAATCAGATTCACGAGCGTCTTGTTGATCTTGCCCGCCAGCACCATGAGCGCGACGCCGACGGCTTCCTCGTCCGTGACCCGAACGCCGTCAACAAAGGCGCTCTGCTTGCCCATTTTTCCGAGCACCTCGGTGATCTCCGGCCCGCCGCCGTGTACCAGTACGACCTTGACGCCGATCAACTGCAGCAGGCAGATATCGCGGATGACGGAATCCTTCAGGTGCTCGGAGATCATGGCGTTGCCGCCGTATTTGACGACGACGATCTTGCCGCTGTAGTCCTGAATATACGGCAGGGCGTGAACCAGAACTCTGGCCCGCTGTGCATTTGTGATATCCATACCGATTCCTCCTGTTACGTCCGGTAGTCGCCGTTGATCTTCACGTAATCATACGTCAGATCGCAGCCCCACGCCGTGGAGGACGCCTCGCCGGATTTCAAATCGATCAGAATTTCGATCTCGTGCTCGAGCAGGATCTTCTTGGCCTGCTCCTCGGAAAAATCAACACCCGCGCCGTTTTCGCAGACCAGAATGGTTCCAGCCTTAGACGCAAACTGTACGTCGATCTTGTTCACGTCGACCGGCGCGCCGGAATAGCCGATGGCGCACAGGACGCGGCCCCAGTTGGCGTCGGCTCCGAACATGGCAGCCTTGGTCAGCGACGAGCAGATGACGCTCTTGGCGACGGTTTTGGCAATGTCCAGCGTCGGCGCGCCGGAGACCTTGCATTCGAGCAGCTTTGTCGCGCCCTCACCGTCTCCGGCAATGCAGCGGCAGAGATAGACGGTCACGGTGTTGAGCGCCTGCATGAAGGCGGTGAAATCCGCGCCGTCTTCGGTGATCTCCGGATTGCCGGCAAGGCCGTTGGCCAGGACCGTCACCATGTCGTTGGTCGAGGTATCGCCGTCGACGGAGACCATGTTGAAGGTGTTGGCGATGTCAGTCGAAAGCGCCTTCTGGAGCATGGCGGGTGAAATGGCGCAGTCGGTCGTGATGAAGACGAGCATGGTCGCCATGTTGGGATGGATCATGCCGGAGCCCTTGCAGATGCCGCCGATCTTGCACGCCTTGCCGCCAACGGTAAAGCTGACGGCAATCTCCTTGCGCTTGGTGTCGGTGGTCATGATGCCCTCGGCAGCCTCGTCGGAGTGCGGGCCGAGGCATTTGACCAGCTCCGGGATGCCGGCGGCGATGGGCGCGATGTCGAGCGGCTGTCCGATCACGCCGGTGGAGGCGACCACAACGTCGGACGGGCTGATGTGCAGCGCCTGCCCCAGAAGCGCGCTCATCTGCTCGGCGATCTCGATGCCGTTGGCGTTGCAGGTGTTGGCGTTGCCGCTGTTGCAGATGATGGCCTGCGCCTTGCCGTCGGCAAGATGCTGCTTTGTCACAACGAGCGGCGCGCCCTTGACCAGATTGGTCGTATAAACCGCGGCTGCACTGGCCGGGACGGTGGAATAGATCAGCGCAAGATCGCGCTTTGTTTTATTTTTCCGGATGCCGCAGTGGACACCGGAGGCCGAAAAGCCTGTCGCGGCACAGACGCCGCCCGAGATCTGTTTCATTTGTGGTTCCTCCCTGTTATAGCTCCAGACCCAGCGTTTTTTCCGCGCCGGTCACCAAATTCATACACTCGACTGCCGCGCCGGACGCGCCCTTGCCGAGATTGTCATAGACGGCCAGCAGGAGCATGCGCTGCGCATTGCCCGCGACCGTGATCTTCATGCTGTCCAGACCGGTCTGCACGGCGGCGGACAGGAAGCCGCCCGCCTCCGCCGCGTCTGTATAGGAGACGACCGGCCCGGTATAGAGCGCTTTGTAGGCGTTTTTCACGTCCTCCATGCCCGCGCCCGGCTTCAGCCAGTCGGCAAACAGCGGGACTGTCACCTGCATGCCGCTGTAGAAATCCGCAACGACCGGGCAGAAGACCGGCTCGTTCGCAAGGCCGGTGATGGCCTTCATTTCCTTCAGATGCTTGTGCGTCTGGCCGAGCGCATACTGGCGCGGCGCATTCAGAAGCGCGCTTCGCTCCGGCGCGCGGTATTCCGCGATCATTTTCTTGCCGCCGCCGGAATAGCCGGTCAGAGAATAGCAGCTCAGAAGCACATCCGGGGCAAGCAGTCCGGCGGAAACGAGCGGATAGACCAGCGCGATAAAGCCGCTGGCGTGGCAGCCGGGGACGGCGATGCGCTTTGCCTGCCGCAGTCTGGCCTCCTGCACCGGGGAAAGCTCCGGGAAGCCGTAGCACCAGCCGGACTCCGTCCGGTGCGCCGTGGAGGTATCGAGCACAACGGTGTCGGGATTCTCGACCCAGGACGCGGCCTCGCGTGCCGCGTCATCCGGCAGGCACAGGAACACGACGTCCGCCGCGTTGAGCATCCTTTTTCGGCTGGCCTCCAGCTTGCGCTCCGATTCCGGGAGCGTCAGAAGCTGAATGTCTGTCCGCCCGCGCAGACGGTCGAAGATGCGCAGGCCGGTCGTGCCGGCGCTGCCGTCGATAAACACCTTTTTCATCCAGATCCCCTCCACAGCCGCCTCTCCGGCGTTTTGTTTGCTATAATATACATCATCGTGCATGATTATGCAAGTAAAAAATATTATATTCATCATATTTGTTGATATATACATCTTGTGTTGAATATTGATTGCTGTTTTGGACAAATTGACACGTAGAAAAAAGCCTTCCCCCTGCCGTGCTCCGCGCGGCAGGGGGAAGGCTGAATATGTATGATTATTTATTTTTCGTCTCGCTGTTCTTCGCTTCCGGCTTCTTTTCCTTTTCCACCCATGCCATGCCGGTCAGGATCAGGAAGATCCCCACCGCGCGCAGCAGGCTGAAGGTTCCGTAAAAGACATAGTCGAGCGCCAGCGACATGCCCAGATTGCCCGCCAGCATCAAAACCGACGAGACAAGCGTGTTCGAATGCAGCGTGCCGACGATCTGCAGCAGCTGTGCCAGCAGCCCGCAGACGCTTCCGAGATATACCCACCACGGGACGGACACGATGTGGCCCCATGCCAGCTCCTTCCCATTTTTCAGCACGAGCATCAGCAGCAGCGACAAAACCGTCGCCTCCACATAATTGATGAGCGCGCCGTTCGCCGTGCCGAACAGCTTTCCGGCCCGGACGTTGGTCATGCGGTTGACGGAGTTGAAAAAACCGTTGATCAAAGCGGTCAGATAATAGATCATACTGTATCCCTCCTCAGTTCAGAACGACCAGGATCACGCCCAGCAGCACCAGCGCGTATCCCGGCAGCTGCCGTCTGCGGATGCGCGTGACCGGCATGCCGAACAGGCCGAACCGGTCGATCAGCGCGGAGGAGACGAGCTGCCCAGCCGTTGAAAGCGCCATGAACGCGCTCGCGCCGACGTGCAGCGTGCACCAGCTGGACGACGCGACGATGGCGATGCCCATCACGCCGACAAGATACACATACCACGGCGCACCGGAAAACCGCAGCGTCTGCCGCTTCGTCAGCAGATACGCGAACAGCAGCACGAGCGCGATCGCGTGCACAAAAAAACAGATGCCGAACAGACTGAAATAATTGCCCATCTGGCCGTTGAGCGAAACCATGACGCCCTGCAGAATACCGGCCAGAAGCAGCAGCCCGAGATACAGCAGAACAATCCCTTCTTTCTTATCGATCTGAGCGTATCTTACCACGGAACCGCCGCGTTTTCCAGCCCTGTTTTTCCGCCTTGACAGGCAGAATACACGCGGATATAATCACTGCGTCAGAAAATAGGAGGTATGCGCCATGGCGACGACAAAGGAGTATCTGGATTTTGTCTGTGCACAGCTCGAAGGGATCCGGGGCGTAGATTACAAGCGGATGTTCGGCGAGTATCAGATCTATGTCAACGACAAGCCCGTCCTGCTGGTCTGCGACAACACCGTGTTCGTCAAAAACCATCCGGCGCTTGCGCAGCTGCTGTCGGGTGCGCCGGAGGGCCTTCCGTATCCGGGCGCGAAGCCGCAGAAAGTTCTGGATATAGAAAACCGCGCGCTGACCGCGCAGGTCCTGGAAATTCTGGAACGCGTCACGCCCGTCTCCAGAAGCCGCGCAAGGAAACTCTACGGAGCGCCTTAAAAACCATAATCTGTATATTCGTCCGTGCAGACAATTGCACTTTTTCTGCGAATATGTTAAAATAGATCCAATTCCAAGTTGGAGCACGGTTTATGATGAAGAAAACAAAGCTTATCCGCAGCTGCGTCATGGCACTTTTTGTGCTTGCGGCGCTGCTGCTGGTTTATCTTGTGGTGAAGCAGACCATGCCGGATATCATTCCGCTGCTGCGCAGCGGCGACGAAGAGGCGCTGGAGGCGTATCTGAGCCGCGACATGTCGCTCACCGGCATTTTATATATGGCGCTTCTGCAGATGGTGCAGGTCTGGTCCATCGTCATTTCCGGCGTGATCGTCAATGTGGCCGCCGGCGT
>CAKUND010000123.1 GCA_934668295.1 uncultured Oscillospiraceae bacterium | reverse complement strand
TTGTACGGCAGCAGGTTGTCGGTCAGCAGCGTCTCGATGGGGATGTTGGAATACTGGCTGTCGCCGCCGCAGTACTGATAGGAATAGCCGGGAGCCAGCTGAGAGCCCTTGTAGAAGTGGGCAGGCTGAATGGCAAAGCCCTGACCGGGTTTATACTTGTTTTTCCAGTTTTCTCCAACTTCGGTAATCACGCCGCAGAATTCATGGCCGACGATCGTCGGATGCTCTGCAACGTCGTTCGGGACGCGCTTGTGCTCCTCGCCCTCGACTGCGGCCTTGTAGGTCGACATGCAGATCGAGTCGGAAATGACCTTGACCTGAACATCGTCTGGGCCTACCCGCGGCAGCTCGATCTCCTCCAGACGGAGGTCCATTTTGCCATGGATACGGACAGCTTTCGTTTTCATACGTTCCATTCCTTTCTTAATATGCCTTGTCAACTGACGCTAAAATCATCCAACCGAAAATGGGATTGTGTTGGTTTGTATTGATTTCACCTTATTGTAGCGCAAGAATCCCAAAGTGTCAACGACAAATCCCGCATTTCGATGCGGGATTGCGTTGTTTTTTGTGGGAGCGCTTTGTGTTCTCCTCCCCTGTCCTTTCTGTACAGGCGCAAAACCCCTGGAGCAGCGCTCCAGGGGCTCTGGCTTTATTCGTTCACTTTGGTCAGTGTAAGCGTATAGCTGTACGTGGAATCGATTATGGTGCCGGTATAGACGTAATCGACCGCGACGCCGTCCACGACGGTATGATATTCGGAAAATACGCTGTCGCACAGCTCGGACGCAGCCGTCTGCAGGGGCTTATCGAGCAGGATGTGCCCCTTTTCTGCTCCGGCAAATGCAAACAGGGCGTACTGCATCACGGAGCCGGACGGGATGCTGATCCAGCTATCCGCTTCGCCGCCCTCCGCATGGTAGACAATGCCCGTCAGGACGCCGTTTTCCGTCTGATATTCAAGCTGTGGATAGCGTTCGCCGAACGCCACGGAGACCGTCCCGCCGTCCATGGAAAACTCCGATTCCTCCTGCCAGCGGCCGGTCTCATCCAGCTCAACATCGTAATCCCCAAACTGGCGCAGGATCGTGTTGTAGTTTTCCGCGAACTGCGCGATGGTCAGCTCGCCTCTATGGGTCGGGCCATACGGCAGCAGCACGCGCAAAACGCCGCCCGCGATCAGCAGCACCGCAAGCGCAGCCGCAGCTGCGAAACGCCAGCCGGCATGATCCCGGATGGTCTGCTCGGAGCGATCCTCCCACGGAAGCTCCTTCTCCTGCTGCTCGTCGGTGTAGCTGACATACAGGCGGTACAGGCGGAAAACCGGCAGATTCAGCCGGATCCCGTACCAGAACAGGTACGCGGTCCGCTCCCTGCCCTCCGCATAGGTCAGCCTTCTGCCGTCCGGGCTTGTCACACGCAGGCCGAAAAGCCATTTGCCCGGCGTTGTACCGAACCGGGACAGCAGCAGCGGCTCCAGCAGGAACATCGTTCCAAGCGTCAAAAGCTCCAGAAACAGCACGCCGCCCCTGCTGCTTTTCAGCATGTTGAAGCCCAGGGCCGGCAGGATCAGGACCCACAGCGACCGATAGATCTGCGCGTCAAGCAGACGCGCGAAGAATCGCTGCCACGGGAAATGCTCCTTCGGGAGCGTATCGCGCTCGAGCACGCGCTCTGTCTGCATTTCATCGAGATACGGCCTTGCGTCGAGCGTCCGGAACTGCGCGTGCGCCTGCCGGATCCGTCCGGCGATCTCCCCTGCCCGGTCAAGCGCTGTCTTTTCCTTCTGTATGGCCGCGATGCGCGCGGAAAGTGCCGCAGCCAGCTCTGTTTCGCCGCGCACGACTGCCTTGATCTGCCCGACCGTCAGGCCGAGCGCCCGCAGGAGCTTCACGCGCAGCAGCGTTTCGGCGTCCTCCTGCGAATAGTCCCGATAGCCGTTTTCCGTCCGCTCGGGCGTGATCAGCCCCTCGGCTTCATAATACCGGATATTCGCCCGCGCAAGCCCGGTCTGCAGTTCCATGTCTTTGATGGTCATAGTGTGCTCCTTTTGTTGTCTGGTTGTCTGTCAGTCCCGTGTGCTGCACTGCTCCGCCCGATGGGCAGCAGCGATTTTTCGCAGCGCTCCGTAGGGGCCGACGACTCTTTGTCTGGCCGATGTATACCGGCAAGCGGCAGACCCACATCCGTAACGCTCCTTCGCCGCGAACGGCTGTGACCGGCATCGGCCCCTACTTATCGCTGCGTTACCCATCCAGCTTTCTGATTTCGAAGGACAGCGTATAGCTTCCGGTCGTGTTTCGCGGGAGCTCCAGTGAGCCGTCGTCGGCGAGGCCGGTAAAGCCGATCGTGGTGAGCGAATAGTCGATCTGATAGCCCGCGGCCTGCGTGTGGAGCTCCTGCAGCGGCTCATCCAACAGCCGCCGCGCGGCAGCCGTGAGCGCTTCGTCGGCAGAAGCGGAGCTGCGCGCGCCGTCAAAGGCCAGAATGGTCAGATAAAGCTCCCGGAACGGCAGATTATAGACCGGGCCGGTGCAGGTTTCCGCGCCCATGTGCAGAGAAATGCCGATCAGACTGCCGTCCTTTGTCGTGTAGCTGAGGTTCGGGATATTTTTCGTATGGTGGACGACCCGAAAGCCGAGCTGCGTTGTGGGCGCCCATGTGCCGTCGTCATAGAGCTCCCGGCTCAGGAAGCCCTCCGTGCCGTGAATATAGTCATAATTATCCGCGAACTGCCGCACGGTCAAATCGCCGGTGTACGTTGTCTGGCAGGTTTTGAGGCCCGCAAGCACCGTTGCGGCCAGCAGCGCCAGAACCGCCGCAGCCCACGCTGCACCCCGCCATGCCTTCCACGGCGCAGCCCGCAATTCACTGCCGTCCTCCCATTCGAGCAGCTGCTCGGCCTGTTCGGCCTTCCAGCAGCTGTAGGTGCGGATTATGCTGTAAATCGGGATACAGGCGCCGTATCCGTACCACAGAACGCGCCATGTACGCCTCCACGCAGCGGCAAGCGGCAGCGTTTTCCCACTTTCATCCGTCACGCGCAGGCCCATGAGCCATTTTCCGGGTGTCGTGCCGAACAGGTGCAGCAGCAGCGGCTCGAGCACGAGCATTGTCGCCATACCGAGCACAGCCAGCCAGATTCTGGAAACTCTTCCCCTGGTGTCCACGCCTGCGGCTTGCAGCACCAGATGCCACGGCAGCGAGCACAGCAGAAAATCAAAGCTGCGCGCGATGTACCGCCGCACCGGGGCATGGACATATGGCTTTACATCCTGCCGCAGCGCGGTCTGGGACGCAGTGAGGAGCTCGCCGAGATAGCCCGCCGCGTCAAGCGTGGAAAACTCCGCGTGTGCCTGCCGCAGTCCGGCGGCGACGCGTCCGGCGGCGTCCAGATTCTCCTGCTCGGTGTGCAGTTCCTCCAGCCGTGTATCGAGCGCGGCCTCCAGCGTGAGCTTCCCTTCCGCAAGCGATTTGATCGTGTCGATGCGCAGGCCGAGCGCCCGCAGCAGCTTCACGCGCAGCAGCACATCCACATCAGTCTGTGAATATTCCCGGTAGCCGTTTTCCGCACGTTTGGGCGAGATCAGCCCTTCCGATTCGTAATACCGGATGTTGGCGCGGGGCAGACCGGACATTGTTTCGATCTCCTTGATCGTCATATACATCCCTCCTGCCATCAACGTACAGTATCAAGCAGGTTTACAGTCAAGCTTTTTTTGATTTTTTTCGTGTTTTCCGCAGAAACCGTCCTGCTGCAGCGAGCAGCAGGAGCGCCGGTACCGCCAGCCAGCCATGATTTCCCTTCTCCGGTGCTTCCTCGGCCTCCGGCTGAGGCGCTGCTTCCGGCTGTGCTGCGGCATAGGTCACGCGGAAGCGTGTCCCCTCTTTTTGTATCTCCGCGTCGAGGTAGCCGGGGACAATCTGCTCCGCAAGCGCCCAGTAATGTGCCGTGGGCAGACTGCTCCATGTATAGCGCCAGTCCTGTTCTTCGGAGAAAAGAACCGGGCGGTCAAAGGCTTTCCCGTCGCACATCAGCTGGACCGACAGCGATTCCGGCCGCTGCTCCGGCGTCTGCGCGTCGTCCCAGACGATCTGGACGGAATAATCCGCCTTTTCCGGGCTGCGGGTCAGCGTCGGCTCTGCCTCACGCTCCGCGGAACAGACGATCAGCAGCGGCAACGGCGTATAGATCTGCCGGTTCACGCAGACGCTCTGTCCGCTCAACAGATACAGGCCGGGCTCCAGCGCGTCAAAGACCGCTGTGCCGCTCTCGTCTGTCTCCGCGGAAGCTTCCGGCAGGCAGGCTTCCTCCATCAAGGCCACCCTTTCCAGCACACGTGCAAGCGCGGCCCGCGCTTCCCCATCGCTGCTCTGTGTCTCCAGCCGCGACCGGTACGCTTTGAAGCGCGGCACAGGGCTCCATGCTCCGTCGCCGGAACGGTCTGCGACCCGATACACGTCAAACCGCATCCCGGCAAGCGGCAGCTGTTCCTCAAACATGGCCCGCACCGTAAAAGGCTCTGCCGGTTCCGCTGCCAGAGCAGCTGTCGGAACCAGCGCACATATGAAAATGGCCAGCCACGCCAGCCGAAGCAGAAATCGCCTCATCGCGCGCCCTCCTTCTTTCTCCATCATACCATATCCCGAAATATTTGCAAACCGGAATCTGGACTTGCCGGTCGGACATAGGCTTTCTGTGGAGGTGAAAGCCCATGCTTTCCGCAGCAGTCTGGCTGATGCTCAGCAGTATGCTCACGTCGCTGCGCATCTCCGGCGGCGGCTCGTTCCCGAAGCCGCTCACCGCCGAGGAGGAGCGCATGTACTTAAAACGCAGCGCCGAAGGCGATCTGGAAGCCCGAAACATTTTGATCGAACGCAATCTCCGCCTGGTGGCGCACATTATGAAAAAATACTACTCGCAGTCCGCTGATCAGGAGGATCTGATCTCGATCGGCACGATCGGGCTGATCAAGGGGATCTCAACCTTTGATGCAAGTAAGGGCGCACGGCTGGCGACGTATGCGGCCAGGTGTGTTGAGAATGAGATCCTGATGTACTTCCGGTCGATGAAGAAGACGGCGGGGGATGTTTCGCTTTCGGACTGCATTGAGACGGGGAAGGACGGGAA
>CAKUND010000122.1 GCA_934668295.1 uncultured Oscillospiraceae bacterium | reverse complement strand
GTCCCGGACGACGCGCAGGGCTGCCTGCAGGATGTCCACTGGACGATGCCCGCCGGGTATTTCCCGTCCTACGCGTTGGGCTCTGCCTACGGCGTGCAGATCCTGCGGACGATGGAGAAGGACTTCGATGTCTTTGCCTGCGCGGCAAAGGGCGATCTGCTCCCCATCCGCGACTGGCTGAAGGCGCACGTGTTCTCTATCGCCTCTGTCTCGACACCCGACGAGTGGATCCGCGCCATCACCGGCGAAAGCCTGAACCCGGAGTATTTCCTGACCTATCTGGAAGAAAAATTCTCCGCGCTCTATGCGCTGACATAAGCAGCCCCTGACCCGACAAATCACGCAAGGCGCTTTTTATGGTTTCGCCGTTATCTGCATTCTGCGCCGCCCCATTCGACGGCGGTGAAGCCGGTGCGCGCGGGGGCTGTGAGCGCCTGCGGCGCGATCTCGACCGGGGCTGTCAGCGGCCGGAAGGCCATGAAGACGCGAATGAGCGTGTCCGGCTCGGGCGTAATGGTAAGGCGGGCGCTTTCGGTGTAGGCCTCCTGCTGGAATGCGATCAGATTATACGCGTTTTCCTGCATGCGCGGCAGCCAGTAGATGATAAACTCATTGGCCTCCGCGCGGTTCAGACCGAGCTTCGAGAGCGCATCCTCCAGAAATTCCGCCGTGCCGCTTCCCGGCACGCAGAAGCCGGCTGAGAAATCATATTCCGTCTCCGACACGCCCTCCCAGTATAAATACCGGTAGGTCTGGCCGTTTTTATCCGTCAGCGTCCCGTCCGGTCTTGCCGAGACGGTCCAGCCGTCTGCATAGGCCGGATACGTACACGTCAGCTCTCCGTCATAGTCCAGCCGGACCGTTATCTCCGTTTCCGTCTGCGGATACAGATACGCGACCGGCTTGGCGTCGCAGGTTTCGTCCTCGTCTTCCTCCGGATAGAGATAGATCACGGGCTTTGCCGACCACACTTCGTCCTTGTCATTGTCACACGGCGTGCAGGCGGTCAGGGCAACTGTCAGCGCAAAGGGCAGCAAAAAAGCAAGCAGCTTCTTCATATCGGCTCCTCCTGTATGTAATAGATTGCATCTATCCATACAGACAGGAAATGAAGAAGCTGGTTGCATTTTGGTTTTATTTTTTTCCGGCCATCAGCCGCGCAAGCGTCGCGCGGATGACGCGCAGGCAGTCTTCGGGCTTTTCCAGCTCCAGAACAGCCTGCTCAAACGGGCAAAGGCCCGTCCCCTGCCGGTTCAGGAGTGTTTCGGTCTTCTCCTTACAGGCACAGTCCACGCCGTTCGCCATCAGAAGCTCCATCGCTGCGGCGCTCATCGTCTCTGCATAGACGCCTGCCGCGCCGCCCAGAATATAGATCGCGGCGGCAGCCTTGCCGACAATGGTGTCGCAGACGAGCGCGCCCTTCAACGTTTCCGGCTGCGCATCATACAGCCGCAGCGCCGGGCCGACGCCCCGGCCAAAGTCCTTGTGGACGGTCACGCCGTCTTTTTGCACGACGAGTGTATACGCGCCGTTTTCAAACAGCGCGGATAAATTTTCTGTGTTCATTTCGGGCGCATCTCCTTCGGCAGTTCTTTTTCGATCTGGATCATGACCAGCGACAGCAGCAGCGCCAGCACCATCACGCCTACAGCGATCAGGTAATACGGCTGGTTGGCAATGTCGGCGATGGAATAGCCGGTCGTGCCGTCGGAGACGGCGTAGCCGATCACCAGCAGCACCAGCGCGGCGGCGAAGCAGAGATTCCGGATCGTGCCGAGCAGCTTGTCCCGGCCAAGCAGGAACCCGTAAAACGCCTCCGGCGCGTCAAACTGCGCCCCCGCCTTCCACGGCGTAAACAGACGGCAGAAAAAATCCTTCACAGGGAGGCCCCCTTTCTTTGATAAAGAAAGTATAGCAGGCTTTTATGAAAAAAGCAACGCGCCCGGGCGTTGACTTTTTTGCACAGGACTCGTATACTTTTGGAAAACAGGTGCTGCAGGAGAGGCGGATATGATCTACACGGTTACGACGAATCCCAATATCGATTATTATATGGATCTGCGCGCGCCGCTGCGCGTGGGCAGCATCAACCGCTCCGGGCATGAGCTGCTTGCGCCGGGCGGAAAGGGGATCAACGTCTCGCTGATGCTCCGGACGCTCGGAAAACCGTCGTGCGTGCTGGGGTATCTGGCCGGGCCAACGGGGCGGCTTCTGGAGTCGCTTATGGAGCAGACCGGCTGCAGCTGCCATTGGTTCTGGCTGCAAAGCGGCCAGACGCGCATCAACACCAAGATCAACACCAGCCCCGAGACCGCCTTCAACGCCGCCGGTCCCGCGCTTGCGCAGGCGGATATCGACGCGCTGTGCGCGTTTCTGCGCGGCCTGGCTCCGGACGATCAGCTTGTCATCAGCGGTAATCTGCAAAAAAGCCCGGCGGGCGCGTTTTCCGCGCTCCTTTCCGCCGCGCGGGAGGCGGGCGTGAGCGCCGTTGTCGACACGAGCGGAGCGGCGCTTCAGGAATCGCTCGCGTTCCGGCCGCTGCTCATCAAGCCCAATGCGGACGAGCTGTGCGAGCTGTTTGGCGAGCGGGCGGAAACGCCGGATGCGCTTCTCGCGCTTGCCCGGCGGGCACAGGCGGCGGGCGCGCGGAACGTTCTGGTTTCCATGGGTGCGGACGGCGCGCTGCTGTTGGCGGAAAACAGAAGTGTTTACCGGGCAAGGCTTTGCAGCACGCAGCCGGTCGTCTCCACCGTCGGTGCGGGCGACAGCGTGACGGCGGGCTTCCTCGCGGAACTGCTGGACACGGGAGAGTATGCCGCAGCGCTCCGTCTCGGCGCGGCCTGCGGCAGCGCGACGGCCTACAGCCCGTGTCTGGCGGGCCGGGATAGGATCGAGTCGGTTTTGCCGGCAGTCGAGGTCACGGCGCTGTAAAAAACTTCGGAAAGGAAGAACACCATGCAGACAATTCAGGATCTGTTCTCCAACCGCGTGCTGCTCAGCGGCCTCATCGGCTGGGGCGCGGCACAGGTTTTAAAGACGATCATTTACGCGCTCATGCACCATACGCTGGACCTGACGCGCATTTTCGGCGACGGCGGTATGCCGAGCGGCCATTCGGCCACGGTCTGCGCCGTGGCGACCTCGGCGGGAATTATCTATGGGCTGGACTCGTTCCCATTCGCCATCAGCGTAATTGTCGCGATCATCGTCATGCACGACGCGATGGGAGTCCGGCTCGAAACGGGCAAGCAGGCGAAGCTTCTGAATGAGTTCATCGACCTGTTTGCCAAGCTCGAGCAGCCGCTGTCCGATCAGGAAAAGCTCAAGGAGCTCGTCGGCCACACGCCGCTGCAGGTCTGCATGGGCGGCCTGCTCGGCATTCTGACGGGCGTTCTGTGCAATCTCGGCGCATAACCCGCAAATAAACAATGCAAACACAACCCGGAAAGGAGTACCCCATGGAACAACTTGGACTCGGTACGCGCTGCGTACAGGCGGGTTACAGCCCGAAAAATGGCGAACCCCGCCAGATCCCCATCATCCAGAGCACCACGTTCAAATACGAGAGCAGCGCCGAAATGGGCAGGCTGTTCGATCTCGAGGCAAGCGGCTATTTCTATTCCCGCCTGCAAAACCCGACGAACGACGCCGTCGCGGCGCGCATCGCCGCGCTTGAGGGCGGCACGGCCGCCATGCTGACGGCCTCCGGGCAGGCAGCGATCTTCTTCGCTGTGTTCAATATCGTCGGCGCGGGCGATCATCTGGTCAGCTCGTCGAGCATTTACGGCGGCAGCTTCAACCTTTTTGCCGTCACCATGAAGCGCATGGGCGTCGAGGTCACGTTCGTCGATCCCGACTGCTCCCCGGAGGAGCTGGACGCCGCCTTCAGGCCCAACACGAAGGCCATGTACGGCGAGACGGTTGCAAACCCGGCGCTGACCGTTCTGGATATCGAGAAATTTGCGGCCGCGGCGCACCGGCACGGCGTGCCGCTGATCGTGGACAACACGTTTGCAACGCCCATCAACTGCCGCCCGTTTGAGTGGGGCGCGGATATCGTCGTGCATTCGACGACCAAGTACATGGACGGCCATGCGGGCGCCATCGGCGGCGCGATCGTCGATTCCGGCAGGTTCGACTGGACAAAATACCCGGACAAATACCCCGGCCTGTGCACGCCCGACGAGAGCTACCACGGCGTGACATATACCGAGCGCTTCGGTCTTGCGGGCGCGTATATTACAAAGGCGACCGTCCAGCTCATGCGCGATCTCGGCGCGATCCAGTCCCCGCAGAGCGCATATTACCTGAATCTCGGTCTTGAGAGCCTGCACGTGCGCATGCAGCGCCACTGCGAAAACGCGCAGAGGGTCGCGGAATTTTTGCAGCAGCATGAAAACGTCTCGTGGGTGCAGTTCTGCGGCCTGCCGGGCGACAAATATTACGAGCTGGGGCAAAAATATCTGCCGCACGGCTCCTGCGGCGTCGTGAGCTTCGGCGTGAAGGGCGGACGGGCTGCGGCGGAGGCCGTCATGGGACGGCTCAAAATTGCGTCCATCGAGACGCACGTGGCCGACTCCCACACCTGCTGCCTGCATCCGGCGTCGACAACGCACCGGCAGATGAACGCAGAAGAACTGCTGGCCGCGGGCGTCCGCGAGGATCTGATCCGCTATTCGTGCGGACTGGAGGACGCGGAGGATCTGATCGCCGATCTCGATCAGGCGCTCAGATAACTGATTTCATCGGAAAGGAACTCACGCTATGCCCATTATGATCCCGAACGGACTGCCGGCCGCGAAGACACTGGCAGACGAGAATATTTTCGTCATGAACGAGACGCGGGCTGTCACACAGGACATCCGCCCGCTGCAGATCCTCGTTCTGAACCTCATGCCCACCAAGATCGCCACGGAAACGCAGCTGTCGCGCCTGCTCGGCAACACGCCGCTGCAGGTGGAGCTGGAGCTTATCCACACGGACAGCCACGAATCCAAAAACACGTCCCGCGAGCATCTGCTGAAATTCTATCAGACATTCGAGGACGTGAAGGACCGCTGGTTCGACGGGCTCATCATCACCGGCGCACCTGTGGAGCAGATGCCGTTTGAGCAGGTCGAATACTGGCCGGAGCTGTGCCGCATCATGGAATGGAGCCGGACGCA
>CAKUND010000121.1 GCA_934668295.1 uncultured Oscillospiraceae bacterium | reverse complement strand
CCTGTGGAGCAGATGCCGTTTGAGCAGGTCGAATACTGGCCGGAGCTGTGCCGCATCATGGAATGGAGCCGGACGCATGTGCACAGCACGTTCCACATCTGCTGGGGCGCGCAGGCGGGGCTTTATTATCACTACGGCATCGGGAAGGTCGACCTGCCCGAAAAGCTCTTTGGCGTCTATCCGCACCGGGTCGAGCGGCGCTCGTCCATGCTCATGCGCGGGTTTGACGATGTGTTCATGGTTCCCCATTCCCGGCATACGAGCGTCCGGCGCGAGGATATTGCGCGCTGCGGCAAGCTGAAGATCCTTGCCTCGTCCGAGCAGGCGGGGGTATACGCCATGGCGACCGAGGGCGGCCGGCAGATCTTCATCACCGGCCACTCGGAATACGACGCCGGGACGCTGGAGGCGGAATACCTGCGTGATAAAAACGCCGGGCTTCCCATCCATGTGCCGGAGAATTATTACCCGGGCGACGACGACACGAAGCCGCCCATGGTCACCTGGCGCAGCCACGCGAATCTTCTGTATCAGAACTGGCTCAACTATTTCGTCTACCAGACCACGCCGTATGACCTCTCCGCCATCCGGCCGGTATAAAAACAAAGAGTAAAAGCCGCCGGGCGTCCGGCGGCTTTTGATATTATCCCTCGTCCCGTTCGCGCAGACCTGCGACGGAGCTGACGGGCAGCGAGAAGCAGATCGCGCCGGCCTTGGTGCCGGGGCCCGCGTGCTCGTTGATCGCGCGCATGATCGCGGCCTTTTCATCCGCGTAGGCGATGATGTAGACCATGTCCTTTTCGTCGGCCAGACTCACGCCGAAGAATTTTTCTCCGCGCTTCGAGCCTGTGCCCTTCGCGTGCAGCACCGTGCCGCCGCCTGCGCCTGCGGCCCGTGCGGCGTCCATGACGAGATCGGCGTAGCCTTCGTTCAGGATCACGACGATCAGCTCGTGATTGAATTCCATATGCGGCGTTCCTCCTGTTTTCAGATCGTTGGTCAGATAGGCGAGCGTTCTGCCGCCCGCCACGCTCTTGAGCGGCACGGTCAGCAGGATCCCGTTGCCGGGAATGTCGAGAAACAGCTTGCGTTTGGCAGCCTTGACGAGCTGCACGGCCTCCTGCGCGCTGGCAACGGAGGATGTGACGGTTTTGAGCGTTTCGTCCAGACCATAGACGGCCAGATGCTCGTCCTTGGCCGTACCGCGGCCCGGCGCGCTGAGGATCATCGGCAGACCCGTCTCGCGGAACAGGGCGTTCATGGCCTCGCCGCGGTCGGCGTCGGTAACGGCAATGATGTAATAAAGTTCCATGTCAGCAGGCCTCCCACAGTTCGATGATCTCATTGTCGCCGAAGTCCGGCAGAGCGGGCTCTTTTTCGGCGCGGCGGGATTTGATCACGTAGATCGCGCCCATGACCTGCACGGTGATGAGCGGCATCATCGCGACGAGCGCGACAAGACCAAATGCGTCCGTCATGACGTTCCCACCCAGCGCCTCGCACGCGCCCATGGCGAACGGCAGCATGAATGTCGCCGTCAGCGGGCCGGAGGCCACGCCGCCGGAGTCGAATGCGATGGCCGTAAATGTGCGCGGCACGAAGAACGACAGCGCCAGCGCGATAAAATACCCCGGCACAAGAAAATACATGATCGAAACGCCCGTGATAACGCGCAGCATCGCAAGCCCGCCTGCGGCGGAGACGGCGATGGACAGGCTCATGCCCATGGCCCGTGCCGAGATCGCGCCCGCGCTCAGGTCCTCGACCTGCCGGTTGAGAATGTGGACGGCAGGCTCGGCGTTGATGATGAACCAGCCCATGAGCATGGCCAGCGGAATGAGCAGCCACAGCTTCCATCCCTCCGTCAGCGCCGCGCCCAGCGCGTAGCCGACCGGCGAAAAGCCGACGTTCACGCCCGTCAGGAACAGGACGAGCCCCGCGTATGTATACAGAATACCGACCATGACCCGCAGAAACGGCAACTTCCGCAGCCGCAGCGAGACGACCTGGAAGATCAGGAAGAACACCACGATCGGCAGCAGCGCCAGCGTGACCTCCTTCAGATATTCCGGGAAGGCGTGCAGGTAGTCCCGGCCCAGCGCGACCGTATTGGTGATGGCGGCGGCAGCCTCGCTTTCCGCCTGCGCGGGCTGCGTCTTATAGATCGCGCCCAGCAGCAGCACCGACGCGATCGGCCCGATGGAGCACAGGCCGACAAGGCCGAACGAGTCCGCCTTCGCGTTTTCGTCAGAACGAATGGACGCAACGCCCACGCCGAGCGCCATGATGAACGGCACGGTCATTGGGCCGGTCGTCACGCCGCCGGAGTCAAACGCGACGGCGAGAATGCCCTGATCGGACAAAAACGCGGCCAGAAACACCAGCGCATAGAACACGATCAGCAGCAGCCGCAGCGAAATGCCGAACAGAATGCGCACCATGCAGAGCATCAGGAAGATGCCCACGCCGACGGAGACAGTCAGGATGAGGACGGTTTTATCGATCTCCGGCACGTTGGCTGCCAGCACCTGCAGATCGGGCTCAGCCACCGTAATGGCGACGCCCAGCAGGAAGCTGACGATCAGGATCAGCCCGAGCCTGCGCGATTTTGTCAGCTTCGCGCCCATGTAGTTGCCGATCCTGCTCATGGACATCTCTGCGCCGAGCGTGAAAAGCCCCATGCCCAGAATGAGCATGGCTGTCGCCAGCACGAACGAGAGCATCAGTCCTGTATCCACCGGCACGAGCACGAAGCAGATCGCCAGCACGATCAGACTGATCGGCAGAACGGAGGCCGCGGCCTCCTTCAGTTTTTCCAGTAACACCTGTCTGCGGTACAAAGCCTCACTCCTATTTCAAGAATTGTTCTTATTTTAGCAGAAAAAACCCATTCTGAACAGAGCGGAAATGTAAAAAGGCTGTTAATTTTATGCACGCAGCGCAGGCCAATGTATTTTTATGCAGTTTCACCAAAGAATCATCGATTTACTTGACGAAAGGACAGAAAGCCAATACAATTAAGAGAGCTTATGCGCAGACTCCCGGCCGCATGTGCGGCCGGGAGTGAATTTTTATGAAAAAGAGAGAAGCATCATGGAGAAGAAACCCGCGCGCGCGATCGCCCTGCTGCCCATCGGGGTGTTCCTTGTTCTGTATCTGGGTCTGGGCTGTCTGTTTGAATACGGTCTGAAGATCGAAATGGGATTTTACAATATCCCCATCGTCGTGGCGTTCCTCGTCGCGATCCTCGTCGCCTGCCTGCAGAACCGGGCGCTGTCGTTCGACGAGAAGCTGGAGGTCATGGCGAAGGGTGTCGGCGATAAGAATATCATGACGATGATCCTGATCTTCCTGGCGGCCGGCGTGTTTGTCGGCGTCGTGGGCCGCAGCAGCGCGGAGTCCGTCGCGTATTTCATGCTTGCGCACATCCCGGCGCGCTTTGCCGTGGCGGTTCTGTTCGTTGTCTCGTGCTTTGTCTCGACGGCCATGGGCACGTCCTGCGGCACGATCACGCTGATCGTCCCCATCGCCGTCGCCGTGGCAAAGGCGTCCGGGTTCCATCTGGCGCTGTGCATCGGCTCCGTTATGGGCGGCGCGATGTTCGGCGACAACCTTTCGTTCATTTCCGACACGACCATCGCCGCCTGCAGCACGCAGGGCTGCGAAATGAAGGACAAGTTCCGCACGAATTTCCGCATCGCGCTGCCGGCAGCGCTCGTGACGCTGGCGCTGATTCTCGTGTTCTCGCTGAAAAGCGACATCGGCGCGGTCGAGATCCCGGAATACCATCTGCTGCAGACCATCCCGTATCTGCTGGTGCTCGTCGGCGGCGTAGCGGGCGTCAATGTGTTCCTCGTCCTGCTGACCGGCATTTTCTCCGGCTCCGTCATCATGCTCGCCACCGGCGCGGTGCATCCGACCGAGCTGCTGGGGAACATGGGCTCCGGCGCGTCCGGCATGTTCGAGACGATCATGGTCACGATCCTTGTCTCCGCCATGTGCGGCCTCATCCGTGAGTATGGCGGCTTCGAGGCGCTGCTCGGCTTTATCCGCCGCGTTTTCCACGGCAATAAGGGCGGTCAGCTCGGCATCGGTCTGCTGGTCGGCGCGATGGACATCGCCACGGCCAACAATACCGTCGCCATCGTCATGGCCGGCCCCATCGCCAGGCAGATGAGCGAGGAATACGGCATCACGGGCAAAAAGAGCGCGTCGCTGCTCGACACCTTCTCGTGCATCTTCCAGGGCATCATCCCCTACGGCGCGCAGATGCTCCTGGCCATCTCCGCCGTCGCGGAGCTTGGCGAAACGCTCACCGCGTTCCAGATCATCCCGTTCCTGTTCTATCCCTACCTGCTGCTTGTCAGCTCGCTGGTCTTCATCTTCCTCGTGCCGGAAAAAAAGCCCGCCTGACCGGGAGCACCCCGAAATTGCACAGCAGTCTCCGGTGACGCACTGGCGCGGGAGCGCCCCTTGGCTTCCCCTGGGGGAAGCTGGCTGCGGAGCGAAGCGGAGCAGGCTGATGAGGGATGAACGCAGTTGTGTTTTGCCTGGCAGTTTCAGCATTTCGCAGCTGCTCCCCAATCCTCATCCGGCCCTTTGGGCCACCTTCCCCGGAGAGAAAGGCATTTGGTGCATCCGCCTTTGCCGCGCCGCCTCCCCCTTTCGGAGGAGGCTTTTTTCTGCTTGTCATGGGCAAAATCACCAAAACTGCTACGGTAAAATCTACGTAAAGCCGGTAAAATCTCCGTAAAGTCGCTGGATTTTGGCGGACGGAGCTGCTATACCGGCACCACCGGCACAACGCTCCGCTTCGACGACGTATCCCGCAGCGACTGGTTCTATGATGATGTCCGCTATGTCTACGCAAACGGCATCATGGACGGCACGAGTTCTGACCGCTTCGCGCCCAATGCTCCGCTGACCCGCGCCATGATCGTCACCATCCTCTATCGCTACACGGCTTACCGCAATGCGTCCACCGCGTCGAACGGCGATAACCTTGCAAGCTTCAGCGATCTCGGCACCGTCTCCGGCTACGCGCTCGAGTCCATGAACTGGGCTGTGGGCGAGAAGCTGCTGAAGGGCGCAAACAGCAAGCTTGACCCGAAGGCCAACGCCACGCGCGCACAGGTCGCGGCGATCATCCACCGCTATCTCGAGCGCTGAG
>CAKUND010000120.1 GCA_934668295.1 uncultured Oscillospiraceae bacterium | reverse complement strand
AACTACATGAACGGCATCATCGACAAGGCTGTCGCGCAGGCAAACGCCGAGCACATCCACGGCAAGGCCATCACGCCGTATCTGCTCGCGCACATCAAGGACATGACCGAGGGCAAGTCCTTCGCCGCCAACCTCGAGCTGGCCTACAACAACGCCCACGCAGCAAGCAAGATCGCTGTTGCCTATTCCAAGCTGTAATCTCCGCAATTTGAACCCGGACACGCCCATCGGCGTGCCCGGGTTTTTATATACCATCATAGAGACAAAAAGATTGGAACAGAAGGATTTTGCATCCCCGGTTGACTTTCTATGTGCCATGTGCTATAATTGTATCAATACAGTTCATACAGTTGGGAGGGGAGCATTCCGTGATCACGATCAATTACCGGGATCCGAGGCCCATTTATGAGCAGATTCAGTCGGAGCTGCGCAGGCTGATGCTGACGGGGGCGCTGCCGCCCGGCAGCAGACTTCCGTCCGTGCGGGAGCTTGCCGGACAGCTGGCCATCAATCCCAACACCATCCAGCGCGCCTACCGTGAGCTGGAATCGGATGGATATATTCTTTCCGTTGCGGGAAAGGGATCGTTCGTTGCACAGGTCGACAAGCTGGCCGAGCAGCAGAAAAAACAGGCGGTCGAGGCGTTTCAGGCAGCTGCGCAGCGGTTGCGCGCGCTTGGCCTGAGCGGGGAGGAGCTTGCGGCGCTTCTGGCGCAGGAGGAACAGAGAGATGATTGAGCTTTCACAGGTGACGAAAACCTTCGGCGGCGCGAAGCGCGCGCTGGACGAGCTGACGCTCACCGTGCCGCAGGGCGCGGTCTATGGGCTTGTCGGCTCGAACGGCGCTGGAAAATCCACCGCCATCCGGCATATTACGGGCATTTACCGCCCGGATTCCGGCAGCGTGACCATCGGCGGTCTGCCGGTCTATGAAAACCCGACGGTCAAGAGCCGCGTCGGCTATATCCCGGACGATCTGGGTGTGCTCGGCGGCGGGACCATCAAAGAGCTTGCGGCCTTTTTCCGCACGATGTATCCGCGCTTTGACACGAAGCGTTACGCGGCGCTGCGCGATGTGTTCCGGCTGGACGAGTCGATGCCGCTGCGTCGCTTTTCCAGAGGCATGCAGAAGCACGCGGCTTTCTGGCTGGCGCTGAGCATGCGGCCGGACTATCTTGTGCTTGACGAGCCGGTCGACGGGCTCGACCCCGTCATGCGGCGGCAGATCTGGAGTCTGGTCGTTGAGGACGTGGCGGGCTACGGCACGACGGTGCTTGTCTCGTCACACAATCTGCGTGAGCTGGAGGATATCTGCGACCACGTCGGCATCATGCACAGGGGGCGCATGCTGCTGGAGCGGTCGCTGGCCGAGCTGCAGGACAATTTTGTCAAGGTGCAGCTCGTCACGGAGCATCCGCTGCCGCCCTCGCTTCATGTTCTGCATGAGAGCACGCTCGGCCGCGTACAGACGCTGATCCTGCGCGGCGATCCGCAGACCGTTGCGGAGGAGTTGGCCGCCAGCGCGCCGATGCTCTGCGATCTGCTGCCGCTGAGCCTGGAGGAGATCTTCATTTATGAGTTGGGAGGGACCGGCTATGACGTCAAAAATCTCGTGCTTTGACCGTGCGATTTTCCTGCGGGCGCTGAAAAAAACCGCGCCGGTCTGGATCCTGTTCACGCTTTATGAGCTGCTTCTGCCGCTGCGGCTGTTTTCCTTCTGCCAGGGCCTCTCGTCCGGCGCGGAGGATTATGCCGTGCAGATCGAAAAGACGATCCTGAACTATGCGCGCCTCAATGCCTCCGTCGTACCGTTTCTGCTCGGCGGACTTCTGGCGTGGGTGCTGTTTTCCTGGCTGTTCCGGGCGGGCACGGCTTATTTCTATGCCGCGCTGCCCGTACGGCGCGAGACGCTGTTTCTGACGAATTACCTGACGGGCGTGCTGCTGTGCGCCGTGCCCGCGCTTGTGTCCTCGCTTCTGCTGTGGGCGGTGGGCGCGATCTTCGGCGTGTCGGCGTTTGCAGCCGCGATGCAGCTCTGCGGCGCGACGATGCTGGGCTTTTTGCTGTTTTTCTCGTTCGCGGTTCTGATCTGCTGCGTCGCGGGACAGATGGCCGCGATGCCCATTGTGTACGTGATCCTGAATTTTACGTTCTACGTGCTCGAAGGCGTCGTGCGGCAGCTGCTGTTCACGTTTGTCTACGGCATGCCCTACAGCCAGAGCAGCACGATGCAGTCGTTTGCGCTGCGCGCCACACCGGTGCTGGGACTGCTGCAGGGCGGGTTCCGTGTCGCGACAGACTTGGCCCATACCACCATGTACGACGGCCTGAAACCGATGGAATATGCCCCGCGCCTCGAGGGCTGGGGCTATCTCGGCGCGCTGGCTGCGCTGGGGCTCGTGTTTGCGCTGTGCGCGTTCCTGCTGCTGAAGCACCGCGAGATGGAGCGCAGCGGCGACGTGATCGCGGTCGGCTGGCTGCGGCCGGTGGCGCTGTATGTGTTCACGTTCGGCTGCGCGCTGGTGCTCGGCGCGCTGATGACAAGACTGTTTTCCAGCCGCACGGCAGACAACTTCTGGTATGTGCTGCTGCTTTTGTTCGCGGGCGCGTTTGTGGGCTATTTCGCGGGAAAAATGCTTCTGCAAAAGACGATCCATGTGTTCCGGTCGGGCTGGCTCGGTCTGGGCGTATGCTGGCTTGCGCTGCTGCTCGTCTTCGGCGCGGCGGAATTTGACCTGTTCGGCTATTCCCGCTATCTGCCGGAGCGCAGCGCGGTACAGGCCGCCGGGCTGACACATTACCAATCCAGCGGTCTGTACACCACGCAGGACGACGCGTTTATTCAGGACGTGCTCGCCCTGCACGCGGAGGCGATCACGGAAAAGGGCGCGCAGGAGCGCCGCCGCCATACGTACCAGCTCGGCACCGATCACACGGAGCAGTTCTATATTACGTATCGCATGACGGACGATACACTGATCGAGCGCTATTACAGCATCATCTACAGCGAAGCCGATCTGGAGGATCCGGACAGCCTTATCTCACGCTTTTCCGCACTCTATAACAGTCCCAGTTGTGTCCGCATCCGCACGGGCTTCGACACGCCCCGCACGGAGAAAAACGTGCTTTCCTGCTACGTTTCCTCCAAGGACACCGGCGCAAGCCTCGAGCTGACCGGCAGCGACGCGTGGCAGATCTACAAGGCCTGTCTGGAGGATATCAACGCAGGGCTTCTCGGTGCGGAGGACGTGAGCGGCAGTACGAAGGAGGATGGCGGCAATTATACGCCCCTGGAGCTGATCTTCACAGTCAGCACATCCGTTCCCGGCCAGACAGACAGCCTGTATGTCGAATCCATCCCCCTGGCTGCCGCCGCGACAGTCGGGATCCTGCAGGAGCTCGGCGCAGACCCATACTGGCAGCCCGTTGGGTAAGACAGGGGCTTCATGCCGCAGCCAGCCGGAAAAGTCCACTGTTTTTGCGCCGCTTTTCGTCTGGAACCGCACAGATTTTGCACAAAAAAGCCTCTCCCGGGTGGGAGAGGCTTTTTCTAGGGGTTCAGATCGCCGGGGCTCGGGTCAGCTTATTCGTAGCGCGACCAATCGGGCGCAGCGGTAAGCGCGGTCCAGAGCTCGGTGGGGCTGACGGCGTAGGAATGGCTGTTGGTGGCCTCCTGCACGTCGAGGTAGTACCACTTGTCGGCGGTGTTGTCGCTCCAGGTCTTCATGCCGGGCAGGAATGCGTCGGCGGACTTGGGCGCGCGGCCGGTGGCGCGGTTGATCATGGCCATGAGCTCCGCGCGGGTCACGTTTCTGTCCGGACGGAAGGAGCCGTCGGGATAGCCGGTGATCCAGCCGAGCTTGGCGCAGATCGCGATGGCCTTCGCGGCCCAATGGTTGGCGCTCACGTCGTCGAAGTAGTTCGCGGCGCGGGTCGTCTCGGTGAAGGAGGCGAGCATGGCGGCGAGCTCTGCACGGGTGATGGCCTCGTTCGGGCGGAAGTAGCCGTTGGCGCTGTCGGTAATGACGCCGGCGTTGTTCAGCGTCGCGACATAGGTGTTGTACCAGCTGCCGGCAGTGACATCACGGAAGCCGCTCTTAGTGGACAGATAGGTCTTGCGGGACGAATTGTCCATGAGACGGAACAGGATCGCCGCCGTCTCGGCGCGGGTGATGTTGCCTGCGGGCTTCACGGTGCCGTCGGGATAACCCTGGACATACGCGAAGTGGTCATAGGTGTTGAGCTTCGGGTTCTTCTTGGTGATGGTGCTGGGGATGATGATCATGCTCCAGCGGGCATAGACCGTGGTGGGGCCGGTCACAGGCGTCGAGAAGTTGTACTTGGTCTTAAACGTCTTGTCAGTGTACCAGCCGTCGAACCAGTAGCCAGCTCTGGTCGGGTCAGCGGGCTTGGTCGCCGTGCTGCCGTGCGCGACGGTCTGCGTCGGGACAGCGGAGCCGTCCTGAGAATCGAACACGAACGGATACAGGTTGATGTTCCACTGTGCGTACAGCGTCACAACGCCATTGGCCTCGGTCGTCAGGTTCTTGACAGTCTGCTCGTCAGTGTAGGCCGTGCCGCTGCCGTCTTTCTTTGTATTCCAGCCGTTGAACGTGTAGCCGACTCTGCTGAACGTGTTCTTGCTCAGCGCCTTCGCGGCTTCGTCATAGGTGAAGCTCTGGTCTTCCATCGTGCCCGCGGCACTGCTGCTGTTCTTGTCGAACTTGACGGTATACTTGTTGGCTTTCCACTGTGCGTACAGCGTCACAACGCCATTGGCCTTGGTCGTCAGGTTCTTGACCTTTGCCTTGTCGGCGAAAGCCTCGCCTGTGCCGTCAGCCGCGGTGTTCCAGCCGGTGAACGTATAGCCGGTTCTGGTGAACGCATTTGCGGTCAGAGCCTGCTCTACATCATAGGTGAAGGTCTGATCATCCATTGTGCCTTTGCCGCCGTTGGCGTTGAAGGTGACGGTGTAGGTGTTGGCCTTCCACTTGGCGTACAGGGTCGTCTTGCGGGTGATGGGGGTATCGAAGGTGAACGGGTCGGTAAGCGCTTCGTCAGTGTACCAGCCGTCGAAGGTATAGCCGGTCTTCGTGGGGGCGGCAGGCTCGGTCGCCTTGTCGCCGCTCTTGACGAGCCGCGGCTCAACCGTCAGTCCGTCCACTCCGGTGACGAAGGTCACATCATAATA
>CAKUND010000119.1 GCA_934668295.1 uncultured Oscillospiraceae bacterium | reverse complement strand
TACACCCGGTAGCGCCGCAGCAGCGACTCGACCTTCATCATCAGCTCCGCGTGGGAAAACGGCTTGGCGAGAAAATCATCGCCTCCGGCGTCATACGCGCGGCGCTTGTCGCTCTCCTGCGTTTTCGCGGTCAGAAACAGGACCGGTGCTGTGGAATACGACCGGATGCGGCTGCATGCGTCGTATCCGCCCAGCTCCGGCATCATGATATCCATCAGGATCAGATCGAGCTCCGGGTGCTGCCGGACCTGTTCGACCGCCTCGGCTCCCGTCGCGGCCTCCAGCACAGTATAGCCGCCCGTTTCCAGCAGGATCCTGCAGATCCGCCGGATATCCGGCTCATCGTCCACCACCAGAATGCAGATCGCTTCTTCCATAGCTGTTCCCTCCTTTGCGGCGTTATTATATCACACTTCCGCAAGCTTCCGGGCGGAATTAAGAATTTTTAAGACATTTTTTCTCCCGCGCCCCAAAACCGCGTGACGAAACCGGGAAAGCGTGCTATACTATAATGACTCTGAGCATAGATGCACGCGCCCGTGCATCACCTCACAAATCACCCGCCATAGGAACTGCAAATGGATCTTCTATACACCGACAACCGAATCGTCGTCTGCCTGAAGCCCGCGGGCGTTTTGTCCACCGACGAGCCCGGCGGCATGCCGGAGCTGCTGCGGCGGGAACTCGGGGAGGACGAAACGGGCTGCGTTCGCGTTGTGCACCGGCTCGACCGGCCCGTGGGCGGCGTGATGGTCTACGCCCGGTCGCGCATAGCCGACAGCATTTTGTCCCAACAGGTGCAGGCGCACACATTTGAAAAGGAGTATCTCGCCGTGCTGGAGGGGATCCCGGACGCGCCGGAGGGCATTCTCGCCGATCTTCTCGCGCGCGATGCGGCGAGAAAGCAAACCTTCGTCACGCACGCCCCCGGCCCGGACGCGCGGCCCGCCCGGCTTTCGTACCGGGTGCTTGGCGTGAAGGACGGACGCGCGCTTGTGCGCATCCGGCTGGAGACCGGCAGGACGCACCAGATCCGCGCGCAGTTTTCCTCCCGCGGTCTGCCGCTGTGCGGCGACCGGAAATACGGCGCGCAGACAGACGGCCCGCTCGGCCTCTGGTCTTACAGGCTCGCGTTTTTCCATCCGCAGACGAACGAGCGGCTCGTCTTCACGCATGACCCGCCGGAGCGTGAACCGTGGCTCGCATTTTCCGACATCCCGAAAGAAACATAGGAGGGCACCATCCCCATGGCAGCAACAAAAGCAAATACGATCGTGATGACCGAGGGCAGACCCCTGCCGCAGATCATCCGCTTTTCCGTTCCGCTGGCGCTGACCGGCATTCTGCAGCTGCTGTTCAACGCCGCCGACGTCATTGTCGTCGGCAAATTCGACAGCAGCACGGCCCTTGCTGCCGTCGGCGCAACGACGTCGCTCATCAATCTGCTGATCGGCGCGTTCATCGGCATTTCCGTCGGCGTCAACATTCTCGTCGCCCGCTATCTCGGCTGCCGGGATGACGAGCGCGTCTCCCGCGCCGTGCACACGTCGGTCGTGCTGGCTCTGGGACTCGGCATTGTAGTTTTCCTGCTGGGCTTTTTTCTGGCCAGTCCCCTGCTGCACCTCATGGACACGCCGGAGGATGTTCTGCCCCTGTCCGACCGGTATCTGCAAATTTACTTCATCGGCGTGCCCGCGTCGCTCCTGTATAACTTCTGCGCGGCGGTGCTGCGGGCCTTCGGCGATACGAAAAAGCCGTTTTTCTTCCTGTCCATCTCCGGCACGGTCAATGTGCTGCTGAATCTGTTTTTCGTGATCGTCTGCCGGCTCGGCGTGGTGGGCGTCGCGATCGCAACGGTCGTCTCGCAGTATCTTGCGCTCGCGCTCGTGCTCATCTGCCTGATGCGGCTGGAGGGCTGCGCGCGGCTGGAGCTCAAAAAGCTCCGCTTTTACCCGGACGAGGCCCTGCGCATGATCCAGATCGGCCTGCCTGCCGGGCTGCAGTCCGTCATTTTCAACATTTCAAACGTCATGATCCAGTCCTCGATCAACTCCTTCGGCGCGGACGTGGTCGCGGCAAACACGGCGGCAGGCAATCTCGACTCGTTCATTTATACGGCCTGCAACTCCGTTTATCACGCCTCCATGACCTTTACCAGCCAGAATCTCGGCGCGGGCAAGCCGGAGCGCATCAAGCCCGTCTACCGCGACTGCATTCTGACCGTGCTGCTCATCGGCGTGCCGATGTGCGCGCTTCTGTACTTCTTCGGACAGCCGCTTCTCGGCATTTATATCGCGAAGGACGATCCGGCCTATGCCTCCGTCATCGCCAGCGGCATGGTGCGCGTGACGTATATGGGCATGACCTATTTCGTCTGCGGCATCATGGAGACGTGCTGCGGCATGGTGCGCGGGCTTGGCCGGAGCTGGATGCCGATGGTCGTGACGATCTTCGGCGCGTGCGTGCTGCGCATCATCTGGATCTATACGGTCTTCCAGACGCACCACACGCTCGGCGTGCTGTACCTGTCCTACCCCGTCAGCTGGGTCGTGACGAGCGCGGTGCACATACTCTGCTTCATTCTGATCTACCGCCGCATGATGGCGCGGTGGAACACACATAAGGAGGAAAACCATGCGGGTCATTGATATTGAAGATGTTGTTTACGCGATGCGGAACCAGACGCAGTTCGTTCTGCGCTGTGAGGAGGTCTTTCACGACAAGATCAGCTCCGCTGCCGCCGCGATCCTGAGTGCGCAGCCGCGCAAGCCCTTCGTCTGCCTGACCGGCCCCTCCGGCTCCGGCAAGACGACGACGGCCATGCGCCTGCAGGCGTATCTGGAAAACCTGGGCGTGAAGGTCTGCCTGCTGAGCATGGATAATTTCTTCCTGCCGCTCTCCGAGCGGCCGAAGGACCTGACCGACTGGGAATCGCCCCTGTGCGTCAACCGGGAGCTGCTGCTGGATACCATCGACCGGCTCTCAAACGGCGAGACCGTACAGGTTCCATGGTACGACTTTCCCAACAACCGCACCGGCGGCTATATCCCCATGCAGGGCAGCCGTGAGGCCGTCATCATCGCCGAGGGCATCCATATGCTGAACCCTCTGCTCTTTGATCCCATCCGCGACCGCGCCACCGGCATTTATGTCGCGCCCAGAACGCGCATCATCACCCCCGGCGACCGCATCATCCATCCCGAGCAGGTGCGCGTGGCGCGCCGCATGATCCGCAACTATCAGGGCCGCGGCAATTCCCTGCGCGATACGATCATTCGCGCCGAATCCGTCAACGCGGGCGAGCAGAAATACATTGCCCCCAACAAGCCGAACGCCTCCGTCCACATTGACTCGTTCCACGATTACGAGCTGTGCATTCTGGCAAAATATCTGCGCCAGATCCCGCAGTTCGCGTCCGATCTGGACGACGCATTCATCGAAGAACACGGGCTGACCGTCCTGATGGACGTGGTGCGGAGCCTGCCGCCGCTCGACACGCCGTATGTCCCGCGTGACTCCATCGTGCGTGAGTTCGTCGGCGGAAGCATCTTCCAATACTGATTCAAAGGAGAACCACCAAATGACAGTCGTTGAACGCTTTTTGAAGCTCGTTTCCTACCCCACGACCTCGGACGAAGCGTCTGAGACCTGCCCGTCCACCGCGCGGCAGCTTGCGCTTGCGCAGGAGCTCGTCCGCCAGATGCAGGACATGGGCATTGCCGACGCGCACGTTGACAAGGATGGCTACGTCTACGGCACCATCCCGGCGAACTGCGAAAAAGACATTCCCGTCTATGGCCTCATCGCCCACATGGACACCTCGCCCGACGCTCCGGGCGAGAACATCCGCGCACGCATCACGGAGCCCTATGATGGCGGCGATATTGTCCTGAACGCCGGAAAAAACATCATGCTTTCTCCTGCGGAATACCCGCAGCTGATGGCCTCTGTCGGCAAGCGCCTGATCGTCACGGACGGCACGACATTGCTCGGCGCGGACGACAAGGCGGGCGTGGCCGAGATCCTGTCTGCCGCGCAGCTGCTGCTTTCCTCTGACAAACCGCACGGAACTGTGAAGCTCGCCTTCACGCCCGACGAGGAGATCGGCCGCGGTGCCGACCGGTTTGACGTGAAGGGCTTCGGCGCGGATTACGCCTACACGGTCGACGGCGGCGCACTCGGCGAGCTGGAATATGAGAATTTCAACGCTGCCAGTGCGAAAATCGAAATTCGCGGCAAGTCCATCCATCCCGGCTCCGCGAAGGGCCAGATGGTCAACGCCGCGCTCGTCGCCATGGAGCTGCACGGGCTGCTCCCGGCACTGGAAACACCGTTTTATACCGAAAATTACGAAGGCTTCTACCATCTTGTCGCCATACGCGGCGAGACGGAGCAGGCGGAGCTGCAGTACATCATCCGCGACCACGACCGCGCAAAATTCGAAGCGCGCAAGGCCGTCATGGAAAAAGCCTGCGCAGAGATCAACCGCCGCTACGGCGCGGGCACCGCTGTGCTCACACTGCGCGACAGCTATTACAACATGAAGGAAAAGATCGTCCCGTGCATGTTCCTGATCGAGAATGCGAAAAAGGCGATGGAGTCTGTCGGCGTCACGCCGAAGATCGTCCCCATCCGCGGCGGCACGGACGGCGCGCGCCTGTCCTTCGAGGGCCTGCCCTGCCCGAACCTGTGCACCGGCGGCGAAAACTTCCACGGCCGCTTCGAGTACATCCCCGCAGACGACATGGAAACCATCACGAACCTTCTGGCCCAACTCATGTGGCAGCTTGCCGAGTGATCTGCAAACCAAAAAATCCGCTCCACGGCGGATTTTTCGGCATATTAAGAGCAAGGATGATATTCGCATGGATTTGGAATACAGTAAGGCCGTCGGCGCGGCGATCCGGGCCGCACGGCTTGCACGGGGCATGACGCAGGAGCAGCTTGCAGCAAAAGCACAGCTTGCAGGCTGCGATCTGACCCGCAGCGCACTGGCAAAGATCGAATGCGGCCAGCGCAGCATCTATCCCGATGAATGAAAGGCGCTCCACGAGGCGCTTCAGATCCCCTACGAGTCTCTGCTTCAATGACCGACGCAGTAATTGTTCCATCAATGCAAAAGGCTCTCCTGAAAAGGTAATGTCATCAACTTAAGGCGGTTTAACATCTCTTAACGTTGCTTGGGAATTTCAAAGATTTGTGTTTTTTC